>JBEKTN010000153.1:0-18065 GCA_049516015.1 Isosphaeraceae bacterium
CGCGACCGAGTTCACCTATCCGGGCACCGAGTTGAAACTCGTCTACTCGATCGCCGCCGAGGCCGAGAGCCCAAGTTCGGCCCCACATCAAAATCCCGCAGGTCAGGAGATCTGAGGCTTCGTTTCATCGAGGAGGCGAACCACCTGGACGACACGCCCGGTGTACCGCTTCGATTCACCGTCGAGCCCAACTTGAAGCGGATCATCCGCAAGCAGATGGACGACATCGATTCCAGCGATGTTCGAGCCACGCTCAACGAGCGGGTCCGCCAGGTCTTCGGTAAGGCCGGCGGCAGGTTCAACATGGTTGCCTTCCCGGGAGGGCCTTATGAGGTTCCCGACGAGATCGGGGACGGCCGGCCAACCCTGGTAGTTATGGGGTACGAGGCACTGACTGTTAGCGCCGAACCCCAGGGGCTTCCTCAAGAGATCGCCCAGATCTTCAAGCAGAAGGGAGCCAACCTCGACCCACGGCGATATCGCAACAACCTCGTTTTCGTCGTGGCCGATCAGCGCCAGCGCGAGACCATGAAAGATCGCGTTCGCCGGCACCTGGCACTCAAGGAAATGCAGAAGCCCGCGCGCAAGAGCCAGCTCGCCAAGCATCAGCAAGCGATCATCGAAGGCGACGTCGCCAGGGCACCGTTCGAGGTCGCCCAGGCGATCTTGCAGTGTTACCGGCATCTCTTTTATCCGTCCCACCTACCCATACAGGGAGCCTCCGAGTCGATCGCCCACGCCGCGATCGAAATCCCCAAGTCGGCGGATCGGCCAGGTGAGGGAGAGGGCCAGCTCGTCATCGCCCGGGTCTTGAGGGAGCAGAAAAAGCTTCTCGACGAGGGATACTCGCCCGACGCCCCTGCCTATGTCCGCGATCAGACGCCGCTGAAGACCAAAGGAGAGATTTCCACTCAGGACCTGCGCAATGAATTTCGCCGCGCGCCCAAGCTCTCGATCCTCCTGTCCGACAACCCGCTCGTGACGTGCATCCGCAAGGGAATTCAGGAGGGGGTCTTCCTTTATCGCGAGGGGGAACAGCTCTGGGGCAAGGGCGACCCGGAGCCGGCCATCCGGATCAGCGACAACGCCCTGGTCCACACGCTCGATGACGCCAGGGCCAAGAAGCTATGGCCTCGGCCTACAGCTCTCAAGGTTCAGCTTTCGGCCGCGCCGGTCGCGATCCGCCCCGGTGGTTCGACGACCGTCACGGCCGTCGTGGAGGGCGGAGTGGGACCATTCAGCTTCTCGTCCGCCGAACCCAAGCTCTGCCTTGCAAGCTCATCCCAGACGGTTCTGGCCGCATCACTGTCCCCGCAATCGAACACAAGCTACCAGGTGGAGGTGACCGACAGCCGGGGGCAGAAGCAGGCGGCGAGCGTGCTGGTCAAAGTGGATGAGTCGGCCACTGGTGCCACGGGGGGAGGCTCCTCAGGTGTCAAGATCGAAGGGACCGTAGGCGGTGGCAAGGAGGCGGCTACCTCCCCTTCCTTGTCAGCCGAAGGCCCACTCGCCCAGGCCCTGACAGAGCTCTGGGAAAAAGCCCGCAAGGCCAAGCACGAGAGACTCGAGAAGCTCGTCATCCGGTTTTACGAGGCTCCCGCCACCTGGCAGGTTCACCAGGCACTGGCAACAATGACGAGGGAGGCCCAGGTCGGCTGCCGGTTCGAAGCCAGTATCTCGGCCGATGGGGTCGATACCTTCCAGGTTGTCTTCGAGGGGCGGTTCGACAAGGCCAGCACGATCAAGGGATTCCTGGACTCGCAGTTGCGTTCCGCCCGGGAAGTCAATTTCGACGCGACCTACACGTTGACGTTTCCGTCCGGACTGTCACTGGCCCCGGCGCAGGTCGAGGGGTTTCAGAAGAACCTGACGAAGTGTGGGAGCGGCGAAGCCTACGTCGAGGCATTCGCCGCCGCTCAGGAGGTGGCCGGATGACCAGCGCAACAGCTCGCCCAGCGCGGGCCGCAGAGCCCAGCCTGCCGCTTACCAACCTGCCGGTTTATGAGTTGCGGCGCAAGCACCAGAAGGCTGGCGCTTACGTTCTCGAGATCTGGCAGTTACCCTCTCCGGCGACCCCACGGCTGGACGCACCCGAACACGTTGGCTCACTCGGGGGAACACCCCTGCGCCTGCTCGAAGCACGACTCGCCAGGCGGCTGGCCCGGGCCGGGATCAACCTCAGCGCGGGTGCTTCGGAGCGTGAGCGCCGCTGGCCCCTGGACGAGGAGCGAGCCCTGATGATGGGGCTGCTCTTCCGGGCGCTCGCTCCGATGCGCAACCTCGACCGCATTCGCCTCGTTGAGGAGGGCATCGAGGCGATGAGCCGCGAAGAGGCGGGCTACTGGCTGGGAATGAGCATGAACCGCAAGAACCCGCGCCGGGTCCTGGCGGCGCTGCGGATCTTGATGGAGACCTCGTGAGCCACGAGGGGCCGAATGTCCAAGCTGTTCGATGCCCTGACGCGTTCGCTCCTGGAGAAGTATCCGGCCGACTGGCTGAACCAGCTCGGGCTGATCCACGGCGAGCCGGTGCGGGTGATGAATTCCGATCTTTCCTCCGTCACCGCCGAGGCCGACAAGGTGATTCGCGTGGAAGGTCCACAGCCCTGGCTGGTGCACATCGAGCTCCAGGCGGGTTACGATCGCACACTTCCCCGGCGACTCTTGCGGTACAATGCGCTGTTGAACGTGAAGCATGACCTGCCGGTTCATACCGTGGCGATCTTGCTGCACCCCGGCGCGGACGGCCCCGAGCTGACCGGGGTGTTGCGGCAACAATCGCCCGACGGCCGCTGTCGGCTCGAGTTCTGCTATCATCTGGTCCGGGCCTGGCAGTGGGACACCGAAGCCATTCTGGCGGGGGGCGTGGGCATGTTGCCCCTGGCGCCCTTGAGTGCCCGTGAGCTGGACCAGATTCCGATCATCGTCGAACGTCTGAAGGAGCGGGTTGACCCGGCGGCCGTCACGGCCGAGATCAGCGAGTTGTGGACATCGGCCGCCGTCATGGCTCGCGTGGGGTTTCCCTGGGAACTGATCAAGCACTGTTTTGGAGGAATCACGGCCATGCGCGAATCGTCGACCATCCAGGCATTTATCGAAGAGGGACGGCGGAAGGGCCTGGAAGAGGGTGAAGCCAGGGCGGCGAGGAGGATCATCCTGCGACTCGGCCGAAAGCGTCTCGGTGCCGTCGATGAAACGGTCGAGGCCAAGCTCAACGAGATTGTGGACCACGAACGGCTCGAAGCATTGACGGAGCGCGTTGATCAGGTATCAAGCTGGGATGAATTGCTCGCTCAGAACTGACTCTGTTTGTGAGGAATCACGGCCATGGAAGAGTCTTCGACCATCCGGGCATTCATCGAAGAGGGGCGGCAGAAGGGCATGCAAGAGGGCCTGCAAGAGGGGAGCGCCAGGGAGGCGAGGAAGATCATCCTGTTCCTGGGACCGACGCGGTTTGGCGAGGCCGGCGACGCAGTCGTGTCCAGGCTGGACGCAATCTCGAACCTGGAAAAGCTCGAAGATCTCGTGGACCGACTCTTCATCGTCCCGAGCTGGGACGAACTGCTCAGCGGGGAGTGATTCAACGAGGACCCGACTGGTCGACCAAACAGATCACAGGTCACCCAAGGGCGTGTGCGACTTGGGTTTATCATCCTCATTATTACTGCTTGATCCAGGTCGATGATGGAACAACCCAAACCAGGACGGACCCGCCGGCTGATCGAGGAATGGCTGCCGATCGCGGCTCTCGGGGAAGAGAGTGCCCGGGAGCGGAGGTCGATGACGGCTCTGCCCCCCACGTACTACCTTCATGTCTGGTGGGCAAGACGCCCCCTCGTGGCCAGCCGGGCGGCAATCCTGGCAAGCTTGCTGCCGGCCGATGCGGACCGGGCGAAGTTCCTGCACATGGTGGGGATTCATGGGGACCCGGTCACGGCCAAGGCAAGAATGGCCGAGGCGGGGAAAAACATCGATTCCATGACGGGCAAGCGGGAAAACCTGGGCCCTAACCCCTACGGATATAGTCGGGCTTTCAAGTATACCGCTGACGAAGACGAACTTCGCTGGTTGCGTGACCAAGCCTCAAAAGTTGGTCATGTCGATCCGAACGTTCTTGATCCAACGGCGGGTGGCGGGAGCATCCCATTCGAGGCCAACCGACTGGGGCTTCGTGTGATCGCGAACGACCTCAACCCGGTTGCTTGGCTACTTCTCAAGGCGACGGTAGAATTCCCAGCGAAGTTCGGTCCCCTTCTTCTAAAACGATATGAACAATTAGCCAAACGCTTCTTAGAACTTGCGGAACCACGATTCGCAGGTTTCTTCCCTCCGGAGCCACCGGGGGTCACGGTGGATGGTTACCTCTGGGCCCGCACGATCACCTGCCCCTACTGCGCAGGCCTGGTGCCGCTGTCGCCCAACTGGCGGCTCGACAGCAAGGGAACGGGCGTGCGGCTCGTGCCACATACGGAGGACCCCGAGCATAGGCACTACACGTTCGAGATCGTGACCAGGGCCAAGGACCACAGCACCGGCACGGTGAAAGGGGGCGACGGACTGTGCCCTTTTCCCGACTGCCGCCGGGTGATCGACGGCGACGAGGTCAAGAGCCAGGCTCAGACCGGCAAGATGGGCGAGCAACTCTACGCCATCGTCTACAAGGAGACGGTCAAGACCGGTAGTACCAAGGGTGGTAAGGACAGGGTCAAGTCAGCCCGCGGCTTCCGTCCCCCTTGCCCTGAGGACGACGTCTCCGCCCAGGTCAATGCCGCGCTCGTAGCAAGGATGGCTGAGTGGGAGGCAAGAAATATTGTACCAAGTGAGGACATCCTTCCAGGCCAAAAGACCGACGAGCCCCGACGCTCTGGAATGTATCGATGGCGGGACATGTTCTCTCCACGCCAACTCTTTGGTCACTGTGTAAGCGTCGAGGTTTTCCATGATCTGGTCGATGAGATCCGAGGAACGCAAATTGAAAATGTCCCGATACTTGACCAGGCGGCTCTCGCTTACATCGCTATCGCTTTGGATAAGATGCTCAATTACAACGCGAATATGGTTCGGTGGCACGCGAACCGTGAAGTCGTTGCTGGGGTCTTCGACCGCCACGACTTCTCGTTCAAGTGGAGCTACGCTGAGATCGCGCCGACCATCACCGGATGCGGCTACGATTGGACCATCGGACAGACAGGCAAGGCACTCAGAGAACTCATAGAGCTCGCGCGGACTGGCGATCAGAGCGGTCCCCTCTTCGCCGATCATGGGAGGAATGCAGCAATACGAATCGACCATGGCTCGGCCGACACACTCGATCTTACTGACGACAGCGTCGATTGCGTGGTAATGGATCCACCCTATTACGACAATGTCATGTACGCGGAACTATCGGATTTCTTTTACGTCTGGCTCAAGCGGACCGCTGGCTTGCTCTTCCCGGAGGCGTTTTCTGACGTTCTGACCGACAAAGACCGCGAGGCAGTTGCCAACCCCGCCAAGTTTAAGGGAAAAAAGGGAGGAGCGAAGAACCTCGCCGGCCGGGACTACCAGGAACGCATGGCCGCAATCTTCACCGAGTGCCGCCGGGTGATCAAACCGCACGCCGTGATGACGGTCATGTTCACCCACAAGGCGAGCGGTGCGTGGGACGCGCTGGCGACCGGGCTGGTGAAGGCCGGTTTCGTGATCACCGCCTCTTGGCCGATCAACACCGAGGCTGAGGGCAGCTTGCACATCAAGGAGAAGTCGGCCGCCAAGAGCACGATCTTCCTCGTCTGCCGGCCCCGCGAGGTTCAGGCCGAAAACGCCGACGCTGTCTACTGGGAAGAGGTCGAGCCCAGGGTCGCCGCCGCCGTCCGCGAGCGCGTGGGCGAGTTCCAGGATGCGGGGATTACTGGCGTGGATCTGTATCTTGCCTCCTTCGGCCCTGCCTTGCAGGTCTTCAGCGAGAGCTGGCCCCTGCGGCGGGGCCGTGCCATCCAGAAACCGCGCGAGCTGGTGCTCTTTCCCGACGAGGAGTTCGACCCCTACGCCGTCTGGCCCGAAGACGCATTGGACGCCGCCCGCCGCGAGGTCAAGCGCTGGCGGATGGAGCAGCTCGCCACCGTCAAGCGGCAGCACCATCTCGACCCGCTGACCGAGTGGTACGTCCTGGCCTGGGACGCCTTCAAGGCCCCGCGGTTCCCCGTCGACGAGGCCCTGAAACTGGCCCGGGTCGTCGGCCTCGACTTCGACCGCGAGGTCAAGAACCAGGTCTGCGAGGTCAAGTCCAGCGACCTCATCCTCTGGGACAGCCTGACCCGCAAGCGCAAGAACAAGCTCGGCCCGGTTGGCGGGGCGGTCGCCTTGGACACCCTGCACCAGGCCGCCGCTCTCGGCCGCGACCAGAATACAGGCGCCGCGCAGACCGTCCTCGAGAAGGCCGACCTGCTAGGCGACGCCACGCTGATGACGGCCCTGGAGACCCTGCTCAACGTCCTGCCCCACTCCTCCCTGGCCCCCAAGGGCAAAGCCGAGGAGGGCGGCTTGTCCGGGGCCGCCAGCGACTTCGAGGCCCTGGAGAAACTCCGCCGACTGGCGTTTGCCGAAAGCATACCGGCACCTCACATCCAGCTCGAGCTCGATCTTCCGCCCGCCGAAACGCAGGAGGCGCTCGATTTCGATCAGACGGGAGAGTTGGACTTTGACGAGTCGGAGGACGAATGATCCCGGGAGCAGGAGTAGCCTCATTAAGACGATCGACACGACCCTCGTGGTCGACGAAAACATGTATGGCGACGATGGCCGCTGATTCCTGGTTCGTGGACACGAAACCATGAGCGATGAGACAACTCCAATCCTGCCGTCTCTCACCTGGAAAACCAGCTACCGCCACGAGGACGGCGACCTGATCGCGTTGTTCTACATCCCTGCCCTCGAGTGCGCTCTTCGATATGACCGCCTGACCGGCTATTTCAGCGCCGACGCCCTGGCCCTGGCGGGCCGAGGGATCGAGCGGCTCATCGCCAACGGCGGCGCCATGAGGCTGATCGTCGGCTGCACGCTGGACGAGGCCGAGGTCCAGGCGATCGGGCAAGGCTATGACCTGCGGGCGATCGTCGAGAACAACCTGATCCAGGTCGCGCTCACGCCTCCTGACATGCAGGCCAAGAACGGCCTGGCCGCCCTTGCCTGGCTGATCGCCCAGGGCCGGATGGACGTGAAGGTCGCCGTCCCCGTGAACCCGGCAGGCCAGCCTATCCCGGCCAACGCACTCTACCACGAGAAGGTCGGCATCATTACCGACCGCGCGGGCAACCGCGTCAGCTTCAGCGGCAGCATCAACGAGACCCGGGGCGGGTGGATCAACAACCGCGAAAGCTTTCACGTCCATTGCAACTGGGAAGGCGGACGGGAGGCGAAGCATGTGGCCGATGAGGTCGAAGCGTTCGAGAGGCTCTGGAGCGACCAGGCGAAGAGCGTCAAGATCATCGAATTCCCCGAAGCCGCCCGCAAGAAGGTTCTGGAGTTCCTTCCGCAGGACGACAGGTTCTCCAAGACAGAACCAGAGGGGCCACCATTCAAGCTTCGAGGTGGTGTGACCCAGCCCTCGGGACGCCTGAATCTTCCCGGGAACTCTCGCGCCGGGAAAGGCGCATCTTCAACCGTGGAGGTGAACACCGAGGACCAAACCCACGGCGAACCAGAACCTCTCCGACTGATGCCCGAAGAAGTTCGGCAGGTGGTATGGGCCTACATCCGCCATGCCCCCCGGATGTGGAACGGGATCCGAGTCGGCGAGGCGACCGCGAACGTCAAGCCCTGGCCTCATCAATTCCGGACCTTCGCCCGCATGTATAAACCCTGGCCTTGCCGACTTCTGATCGCCGATGAGGTGGGTCTGGGAAAGACCATCTCCGCCGGCCTGCTGATCCGTCAAGGATGGCTTTCCGGGCTTTGTCGGCGCATCCTGTTGATGGTCCCCGCCTCCGTCTTGAGCCAGTGGCAAAACGAGCTTTATGAGAAGTTCAACCTGAACGTGCCGATCTACGACGGGCAGAAGCTTCTCTGGCGCAAGACCCACGGCGGGGTTGGGCCGAGGGAACGCAAGGTTGCCCGCACGGAATGGCACAAGGAGCCGCTGGTCCTCTGCTCCAGCCACCTGATGCGAAGGCGCGATCGCGCGGGCGAGCTGGTCCAGGCGGAAGATTGGGACCTCATGGTCCTCGACGAAGCCCACCACGCCCGCCGGCAGTCACCTGGGTCGCCGCAAGAAGGCGGCCCGAACCGGCTGCTTCGTCTCATGCAGGAACTGAAGGAAAAAGCCAGGTCGCTCATCCTCCTGACCGCGACCCCCATGCAGGTTCACCCGGTGGAGATCTGGGACCTGCTCAATCTGCTTGGACTCCCTCCGCGGTGGGCGGCCCGCAAGGATGATTTCGTCCGTTACTTTCAGCTCGCGTCGAGCAACCCCAGCCAGACGGAGCTGGAGTTTCTGGCCTCGATGTTCCAGGATGTCGAGGCAACCTTCGGGCCGGTCGATGAGGAATTGGCCGGCAAGATTGTCCCCAAGGCCACCCCCCTGACACGTCAGCGAGTCCTGAAGGCGCTGCGCGACCGGCAAAGCGGCATACCACTCAAGAGATTGGACGCGCCGTCGCGAAGCGCTGCTCTTGAGATCCTCCGCCGGTTCAGTCCGATTCGCTACCGGATGTCTCGACACACCCGCGAGCTGCTCCGGCGTTATTACAAGAAAGGACTCCTCGAGACCCCCGATCGCCACCCGCGACGTCCGCGACATCGCCGTCGAGATGACCGCCTCGGAACGCGAGTTGTACGACGCCGTGGAGGAATACATCAGCACCACTTATAACAACGCGGCGCAAGACCAGCGGTCGGCTGTCGGATTCGTGATGACGATTTACCGGAGACGGCTGGCCAGCTCGTTTCATGCCTTGCGACAGACGCTCAACAAGAGGCTCTCAGGCCAAGGGCTCCTGTTGACCGAAGAGGATGTCTCGCAGAACGAGCAAGTCGAGGAAGTCATGGACGCCGAGGAGGCCGCCGAGATCGCCCACCAGGGCCTGGTGGTCGAAGAACGTTCGAGCATCCAGGGTCTGCTCAAGAGAATCGCCACGCTCTCCACCGACACCAAGGTGAGAAAACTGAGGGAAGAGATCGAGCGGGCCTTCACTGAAGGCTACCATTCAGCGATCGTGTTCACCCAGTACGCGGACACGATGGATTACCTCAAGGAACATCTCGCACAAGCGTTCCCGGAAGTGCCCATCGGCTGTTATTCAGGACATGGCGGTCAGATTCGCGACCAGGGCGGTTACTGGAACGAGTGCAAGAAGGAATATATCAAACGCAAGCTCAAAGATGGGTCGATCCGTCTGCTCGTCTGCACTGACGCGGCGGCCGAGGGCCTGAACTTCCAGACCTGCGGTGTCGTGATCAACCTGGACTTGCCCTGGAACCCGATGAAGGTTGAACAACGAATTGGCCGCATCGACCGTATCGGTCAGGTTCATCCGACCATCCGAGTCGTCAACTTCGCCTACGAAGACACGGTCGAGGCCGACGTTTACTTCGCCCTGGGTAAGCGGATCAACCTTTTCCAGGGCATCGTGGGCAAGCTCCAGCCGATCTTGTCGCGGCTGCCCCAGGAGTTCGAGAGGGTGTCTCTTGCACGTCCTGAGCACAAGGAGGCAGAAAGGCAACGGTTGATCTCGGACGTCGAGGGCATGGTGGCACAAGCAGAAGAGGGCGGGTTTGACGTCGATGAGGCGGCTGGAGAATCCCTCGATCTTCCGGAACTTCCACCTCCAGCCTTGACCCTGCCCGATATCGACCTGGCCTTGAACCGGGACGATGTCCGACCGCCTGGATGTGAATGGAAACCCCTCGACCCTGGCTCATATTCACTCCGCCTCACGGGCATCACCAAGCCGGTCCGCGTCACCACCAGCGCCGATCTGTTCGACGATCAATTCGAGAGCCATGACCTGTTGTCCCCTGGGGGGGCCCTCTTCGAGGTGATGGCCAATACCGTCTCTGCAGATGAGTCATTGGAGGGGGCGCTTCATGGCAACATCCGCCTCGGCCCGACGGCTCCTGGGCAAGATGAGCTTGAGATGGTCGTGCGAACGCGGGACGGGGGAACCAGGATCACATCCCTGGGCGAGTTGATCGCCGATCTTGAACGATTGGTCCTCCAGCAGGAGGGCAAAAACCTCTAATGATCAGTAGAGCGACTGATTGGTGTCAGTAGAGAGCGGAAAGGGCCACCCACCTTCTGGCACCCGGGAAACGTGGACGGCCCCTTTCGCCGTTATTCATCGAGCACGCTCGCTACATGTCAACCGAATCGACGAACCGGCGGCCGGGGTAACTGGAGTCGAGGTGATGTAAAACAGACCGTTAAGGCCAGAGTCCGTCTCGACCTGGGGGGAACAACGGAAGCGTTCCTAATTGTCGCGGCAGGATGCCCAGTCTGCGGAAAGGCGGTTTGCCTGGATCGCTCAACTTACCAAAAGAATTACGAATGTCCCCTTTGCTGTTCCCGGCGCGCAAAAAAAATACCGTAGCGATCTGCCTAAGGAGGTTGGCGCTCCCGAAACCGGGAATACGTCGCAATAGCGACCTTCTGATGCCCCAGGGCAAAGACCTCAATCCCTGGTACTTGAAGACAGGCTTAACCGCCACGGCAATATTTATTTTGCCTCGCTCCGGGTCAAAGTCAAGGCGCTGCCGATCAGTTTTTTTTTCACGCGATCGCGAGCCGAGAGAGGATCGATACAGGTCGAGTTGATCCGGGACAGTGACGTCCCTTCCTACGACCTGCCCGTGCGGCTTGCGGGCTCTGGCGGCGCTGGTCCATTGTGTCGGTGCGGGGAGTGACCTAGGATGGCAGCAGATAAGGTGTCAGGAACCGATATCGGGCACATTGGTCGAAAAAAGCCGTTTTCGATTTCGACACCTTTTCGATTTCGACACCTTTTCGATTCCGACACGAACGATCCCGCCGCGATTGGATCTCTCGTCGAGCAGGCAAAACGCAGAGCGCTCCCGGGCTGGATTCGGTCACTGCCCACAGTCAATGCCAGCCTCAACGCGCTCTGCGTTGTTTCTCATTGTCGGTTGGAGCTTCATTCGCAGCCGCGATGCCGTGCCGGGTTCCCCGTCCAGATCGGCCGCAAAGGCCCTCGCGTCCGCCTCGGTGCTTCAGGTTCCCCGCGTCCGCGGTCATATCGTCTGCATGGTTCTGGCAGCGCTCACGTCGGCGATCTTCCTGGGGTTCTACCTGGTCTACCATTACCACGCGGGAAGCATGCCATTTCGGAGCCAGGGCCCGATCCGCTGGCTCTACTTCACCGTCTTGATCTCGCACACATTCCTGGCCAACCTCGGAGTCGTTCCGTTGGTTTTCCTCACTCTTCTGCGGGCCCTGCAACGTGACTTCTCCAGACACAAGTCGATCGCGGCCACCACCTTCCCGATCTGGATTTACGTCTCCGTCACGGGGGTGGGGAACCTGATCGGCACAACGGCCGATGGTTTGCATGCACTGGGAAATCAAGAGGACGGGATACTGCTGGATTCGGCAACCTCGACCACCATCGGCGGCGCCAGCGCCGGCGAGGGGAATGTCATTTCCGGCAACCTCAGCAACGGCGTGGAGACGGACACTTCCTCCCCGGACAACCTGCTCGCGGGCAATGAGATCGGGACGGATCGATCGGGAACGCTGGCACTCGGCAACCGGGGCAATGGCGTCAGCCTGGGGAGCAGCAGCAACCTCATTGGCGGCCTGAACTCCGAGGCCGGGAACACGATCGCCAACAACGGCACGGGAAGTGTCGGAGCGGGAGTCCAGCTTATCGGCCTGGTCAATCAGAACACCATCCTCTCGAACTCCATCCACGACAATGCCGGCCTGGGGATCAACCTGGGAAATGGACCCACGCCCAATCACCAGCCCGGGACCCCGAGACCGAACAATTTCCAGAACTACCCGATCTTCACATCGGCGCAGACCGATGGCAAGACGACCACGATTGCCGGCACGCTGCTGGGTGCGCCGAACTCGACATACACGCTCCAGGTCTTCTGCAGCCCCAGCCCGGACCCTTCCGGCTACGGTGAAGGTCAAAACCTGATCTGCACCACCAGCGCTACGACCGACTCGACGGGTAATTGTCGATCAACCTGTCGCTACCTGCCGCCCCGCCACCGGGCGCTGCGATATCCGCGACCGCGACCGATGACGCCGGGAATACGTCGGAGTTCTCTCCGGACATCTCGATCAAGGGCGTGACCGATGTGACGGTGTCGATCGTCGCCTCCCCCAGTCCGGTGGGCGTCGGTGGCACCTTGACCTACACGGTTGCCGTCTCGAACACGGGGACTCTCGACGCACACCATGTGGTTTTGACCGACCAGCTCCCTTACCTGTTTTCCGCCACGTCCGTCCTCGCCAGCCAGGGAAGTCCGCCGGTGCAGTCGGGACAGACGGTCACGGCCAGCCTGGGCACGGTTGCTGCCGGCGGCACGGCCAGGTTGACCATCGCCGGCACGGTCATGACCGGCGCGGGTCCATCGGTTACCGACACCGCCTCGGTCACTCTCGATGAGATCGATCCCACGCCCGCCAACGACTCGGCCAGCGTGACCACTCCAGTCGCTGCCGTGGCCGATCTCTCGCTGGCAATGACCCCCAGCGCCAGTACGGTTCATGTCGGCGACAGCCTGACCTATACGATCACCGCCTCGAACCAGGGGCCCTCGCCGGCCACCAATGTCCAGATCATTGTGCCGCTGAACGCCGGTGTCTCGTTCTCAGTCCCCCGTTCCTGGTTCGCCAGTATCCCTTCTCCCTGATAAAAGGCCGCCTGCTCCCGGCCAAGAAATAGATTGCCACACCGCCGAAATGCGGCTCCCGTTCCTACGCGACCCCCCGCGCTCCAGACTCGGGCGCACGAACGATGAGCGAGCCGTGTTTGACCTTTCGCTGTCCTCTGGCTAGAATCTTGGAAGTGAAATGAGGCTTCTTGTCCTCATCGTCCGGAGCTTGATGAGATTCTCCTCCTCCAGTGAGAGGTCCTTGATGCGAAGCATTTGGTGGCGGCACGCGTTCCTCGCGGCACTTGTGGCGATCGTGCTGGCGAGCCCGGTCTCTGCCTGCCCGAACTGCAAGGAGGCGGTCTCGGCACCGCCGGAAGACGTTGCCAGCATGGCGAGAGGATACAACTGGAGCATCATGCTGATGCTCGGCGCGCCCGTGTCGTTGCTGACCACAGGCGCGTTCATGGTGCGCCGGGCAGTCAAGCTCGGAACGCTTCCCGAGCTGTGACCTCCCCGAGCCGCTTTTCCTCGGCCTCAGGGCGCATTGCGTTCATCGCTCACGGAGCCGGCCGGCCGGGGTGGTGGCCGCCAAGTCGTCGATCATATTCCTGACGGCCTGCTCGACGGCGCCCTGCCAGCGATCGGCGAATCGCGCCCGGTACGGTGGGCGCTCGTAGGCGAACGTGATCCCGCGCGAGTTGTTGATCAGGGCGCCCAGCCCGTTTTCATCGAAGGCTCCAGCGATATCGCGCGACGAAGCCCCTTGGGTTCCATATCCGGGAATGAGGAAGAGGATTCCGGGAAGGGCGGCCCTCAGCTCGTCGATCTCCCTGGGGTATGTCGCGCCGATGACCGCGCCGACGAGGTTGTAGCCGGACTGGCCCTGATGTCCGGCCGCCCAGTTCATGAGCTTGGCCGCGACGTGGCGATAGATCGGCCGCCCGTCGGCGATCAGGTCTTGAAACTCACCGGCGGACGCGTTGCTGGTCTTGACCAGGACAAAGACGCCTTTTTGCTCGCGGGCTGCGATCTTGACGAATGGCATAACGCCGTCGGTTCCCAGGTAGGGGTTGACAGTCATTGCGTCGGCATGCCAGGACGGCTCGAACGCACCGCCCACGGGAACCTTGCCAAGGTAGGCACGTGCATAGGCTTCGGCGGTCGAGCCGATATCGTTCCGCTTGCCGTCGAAGATGACGATCAGGTCTTTCTGCTTGGCGTATTCGACGGTGGCATGAAGGGCAGCGAGCCCCTCGGGTCCATAGGCCTCGTAGAAGGCCGACTGGAACTTGACGGCTGGGACGAGGGTCGCGACGACGTCGACGACCTCGCAGCCGAAGGTGCGGAGTGCGGCGGCGATTCCAGGGCGATCACCTGGAAACCGATCCAGGAACCCCGCGGGCAGTTCCTCGGGCCGCGGATCAATCCCCACGAGCACCGGGTTTCCCCTCTGACGTACAGCCTGAATCAGGTGGTCCGCGAAGTGCACGAAACGACTCCTCCGCCGCGGCCGGATTGACAGATCATCCGATCATTCTACAATAAGGTTTCTGCCGGGAACAGGCTGGCTCGTCAAAGAGCCGTTTTTCTTGGCCAGAAATCGGGCCGTAGCGCAGCTTGGCTAGCGCGCTTGCTTGGGGTGCAAGAGGTCAGCGGTTCAAATCCGCTCGGCCCGATTGAAACAGAAGTGATTGCCGGAAAGCAAGTTACGAAAACTCCCAAACGCCATGAGCAAGCCCTGGAAGTCTGGTTTCGAGTAGTACCGGTACTATTCTTCCCCAGATGGAAAGGACTTGGACCATGGCCACATCTCCCGAACGCACGCCCAAATACCGCCACTATCGGCCAAAAGACCTGGGAGTGGTCCGCATCGACGGGCGCGACCACTACCTCGGTAAGTTCAACACTCCCGAGAGTTACGAGAAGTACCATCGACTGCTTGCCGAGAGGTACGCGCAAGGCCCTGGCACACCCGCCGCAAGCCAGCAAGCCAGGCCGGAAGCTGATAATCTGACCATCGATGAGCTGTGCCTGGGGTACTATCGGCACGCCGAAAAGTACTACAGGAAGGGCGGCAAGCCGACGATTCAGGTCAGATTGATCCGGCTTTCTTTGAAGGTTCTCCGGCGGCTCTACGCCCACACGCTGGCGAAGGACTTCGGCCCGCTCGCGCTCGGAGCCTGGCCAGGCCGAGTTCGTGAGGGACGGGCTCTCCCGCCGCGAGTGCAACCGGCGAACCAACCTGATCAAAGGGGCGTTCAAGTGGGGCGTGTCCCAACAGTTGGTCTCCGGGGAGGTCTGGCACAGTCTCCTGGCCGTGGGTGGGCTCCGTAAGGGGCGATCCGAGGCCCGGGAAACCGAGCCGGTCGGGCCGGTCCCCGAGGCCATCGTGGAACGGACACTGGAGCATCTATCCCCCACAGTGGCCGCGATGGTGCGGATCCAGCTCTTGACCGCCATGCGCCCCGGCGAGCTGGTCATCATGAGCGTTCGCGACCTGGACATGTCGGGCCCGTGCTGGGAATACCGTCCCGGCTCATGGAAGACTGAGCATCACCAGGGGAGAGCGCCCCGGGTCATCGACGTGGGACCGAAGGCGCAGGCCATCATCAAGCCGTTTCTGACCCTCGACATCTCCGGGTACCTGTTCAGTCCCCAGCGTGCGATGGATGAGCAGAACGCCGAGCGCCGCGAAGAGCGGAAGACTCCCCTGTACGACGCTCATATGAGGCACCAGGCCAAACTGCGCAAGGCCCGGGGCCGGCGTCCCCTCGGTGACCACTACACCGTGAACGCCTACCGGATCGCCATCGCCCGGGCGTGCGATCGGGCGTTCCCACATCCGGACTTCCCCGAGCGGCTCGACGGCGAAAGAGCCAAGGACTTCCGAGGCCGGCTGGCGGCATGGCGAGCGGCGAACGCCGAGGCGCTCGACGCCTGGAAGAAGTCTCACCGCTGGCATCCGCACCAGCTAAGACATAGTAAGGCAACCGAAATTCGCCGACTTTATGGCGCCGAAGCGGCTCAATCCATATTAGGACATGCTGAATTGAGCACAACTGAAATCTACGCCGAGAAGTCTCGGGAGATGGCACGACAGATCATGCGGGAAATCGGCTAAGATCGATGGGCACGGGACACCGGATTAGCTACCCGGTGCAGGCCAAGCGTGGTTCAAGGTCTTCTGTTCTCCGCCTTGTTCCACGCCTTGGCCGTCCCAAATGGAGAACAGAACCATGTCGATGAGCAAGCGCACGCGCGATCGCGTGAGGCGTGGAGTCCGCGTTCCGGCGATCGATCGAGCCGAGACATTGCGACAGCTTGCGGAAAATGTGGCATGCACACGTCAATTGATCGACCGATACAACGCGCCAATCGCCCTTCCCGGGTTCAGCGCTGCTCTCGACCCAGCGGCTTGCGACCAGCTTCCGGGGATTCTTCGCCCCAACGCGGAACGCAATCAATGGTTATATGAGCAATACGTCAACCATCCCGAGAAGACAATCAGGGCTATCAGGTCTGAAGCTAAAACGAACGGCTGGATACTGTCCTCCGACCAGACTCTCCGCAAGGCGGTCAAGAGTCATTGCCTCTCTCTTGGTGTCGATATGCCAAGACGTAAGCAAAAGCGAAATGAACCAAAATGAACCACGCACGGTTCATAAAAGTTCATTGACCTTCACACCATGAATCGCGAATGCTTGCCTGTGGTAACGGACAACGTCCACTCGCCACTGAGGCAAGTATGATCGACATCGCGACCGAGCGGTTGCTCAATCTTCCAGACGCAGCAAAAGTCTTCCCCTCCGCCCGTGCTGGAAGGCCCACACACCCCGCCACCATCTGGCGGAAGATCGTCTGCGGCGACCTCGAGGGTCTCTACCTCGGAACCAGGTGGGTGACCAGCCTCGAAGCGATCCAGCGTTATGCCGATCGGCAGACCGAGGCCGCGCTCAAGAAAACGGTGCCGTTTCAGCATCGCAATGCCAAGAACCTGCACGGCAAGCGACGTGAGGTCCAGTTGGCTGGCGTCGACGCCGAGTGCGAGGCGGCCGGGTTGTGACCCCATGGATATGGAAAACGCCCGGGGCCGAATCCGAGCGTTCTCGCTGAATCGGAGGCTTGACTTGTCACGGAATCCTATCCTGCCGAAGACTGAGAAGCAAGTCCTCCTGCCCGGGATCGCGGCGACGATGCCGCCCGATCGCGAATGCCCGCAATGTGACGATGGCAGCGTTATGACCGCGTGGCCGGCTGGTCAAGACCGGCGGTTCCGGTGTCCTGAATGCGGTTCCGTAATGACCGTACCGGGTGGGTTGTGCTCCAAGCCGAAAGGGGACCAGTCGTGACAGCCCCTTCGCCGAGCCTAGATTCAGCTCGCGCCCAGCAATGGGACAAGTTCCGCAAAGAGGACTGCCCGATATGCTCGAGGCGCGGCTGGTGCCGAGAGAAACGCACCAGCGACGGCCGGCGCCTTGTCGAGTGCATGCATACGCATGATTCGACCCGGCCCGGCTTCATGCGGAGCAAGCAGAATCGGGACGGTCAGGAGTGCAGCTATTATTGGATTGATGGCGCGGCGATCGGGCCGGCGCCGAGCCCGAACGGGAAGCAGAAGACCGTTGAGCGAGCCGGAGAGAAGACCTGTCACATCGCCTATTCGGCTCTGTCCGAGGTGCTCGGGTTGAGCACCCAGCATCATGCCGCCCTCATCGCTCGCGGTCTTGGGGACGAAGCTGTCACCGCGGGCCGGTTCGCGACCCTGCCCGGCGACCGCCGCGGCGAGCTCGCTCTCGCGGTGCCCAAGTCGGTCAAGAACGAGGGAATCAACCCCGGGGACCTACTACGGGTGCCCGGCTTCATTCGCCGAGCCGACGTGCCGATGGCTCTGGCCGGTCGTTCTGGACTGCTCATTCCGGTGATGGGTGCCGACGGCATGATTCTGGGAATGGTCGTCAGACCGGATGACCCAGCACTCGACCCGGCAGGCAAGGTGCTCGGCAAGTATCAATGGTTCACCAGCTCGGGGCGAGGTGGCGCGGCCGCGGTCGCCATGGCTCACGTGCCGCCGGTCGCCAGCCAGGGACCGCACGAGGTCATACGGCTTACCGAGGGAGCGCTCAAGGCCCAGATCTCCTGACCTGCGGGATTTTGATGTGGGGCCGAACTTGGGCTCTCGGCCTCGGCGGCGATCGAGTAGACGAGTTTCAACTCGGTGCCCGGATAGGTGAACTCGGTCGCGTT
>JBEKTN010000154.1:0-17891 GCA_049516015.1 Isosphaeraceae bacterium
CTCGGCAATGCTTGACCGGGGTCGGGGCCTCCGGGTAGTAGAAGGTACGTGATCGAGGGAAACACTTGTTTACTTCGATTGTACATAGCTCGATTAATATATCACGCTTGTTTTAGGACTAACATACGAGGTGAGCCTTATACCCTTCGACGCCGATTGCGCCGAAGAGTTCGGACGCGTGAGGGCCGACCTCCGGCGGCAGGGAATCAGCGTCGACGATATGGATCTACTCATCGGGGCCACAACCCTTGTCTATGACCTGACTGTGGTGACGCACAATACCCGACACTTTCGGCACATCCCTGGCCTACGCCTCGACGACTGGCTGACTCCCTGAAGCGGTGCAACCAATGCTCGAACAATGGGTGATCGACCGACTGGACCCCCTCAAAGGCGATGCACTCATCATCCTCACCGACCCACAGCGGATGATCCGGGCTGGGGCACGGGCCGTCGATGGCTGGGCGAAGGAGAACGGGTTCACCGTGCTGTTTTGCAGTGGGAACCTCGCCCTTTTGGGAAATGTACGAGAACCTGCGGGACGACCCGACCGCCAAGCTCATCCTGGTGGACCGCACCCGTGACAAGGCGAAGCTGCCCCTCTTCCACCCGGACCTGGAAGCACACTGTAAACCAAGGTCAAGGCTGACGATCACCCTGCGGGACTTCCTGACCGAGAAGACCGGTGACCACCGCTGGCCTCTGCTGGTCAACACCGACCGCAACATCGGACGCTTGATCCTGGAGAACCTGCCCCAAGCCCTCCAGGCGCACGCCCAGCTTCGTGAAGTGGACGAACACCGCTTCACGGACAGCGACTTCTACAAGATCGTCCTGGGGGCTACACTCGGGATCAACCCGTTCCACAAGCTGAGCGCCGGGGAGATCCGCCGCCTCTGCATCGAGAACCACGAGCGGCTGGAGGAGGTCAGGAACTTCTTCTCCGGTGGTCCGTCCGACGAGGCCAGCGAGGTGCTGGGTAAGCTCCGGGAGCAAATCGGCAAGGCCGACAAGCCTTGGTGCTGGATGCTCGACAACGATCCCCAAGCGCGGAAACAAAGGGGACGTTCTTAATTGTCGCGGCAAGATGCCCAGTCTGCTGAGAGGCGGTTTGCCTGGATCGTTCAACTTACCAGAAGAATTACGAATGTCCCCTTTTGCTGTCTTTTGCTGTTCCCGAGAATGGCAAGAACGCTTCCTGGCGACGAAGCAGGGCAGTCGCTGCCTGGCTGCAAGCGGCACGCGGGAAAGACCGGCATTCGGATCCAGGTGAGATCGCTTCGGCTCCTTCGAGACCGACACCCCGCATGGGTAACAATGCAACCAGAGTAGTGCGGTTCGGTCAACTACCGGCCAGTCAGGACGGCGAAACAATGGGACTGTTACATCGGATCGCCTCCCGCAGGCTCGATACGGCGGACTCGAGTCGTCGGAACGACCGAAGCTTGCGGGCTCGAATAACTTCAAGGTCGACCAACCTGGTAAGGGCTGCCTGGTCGCGGGTCGGCTTGTAGCCTCCCTCAACCCTGGCGCGAAGCCACCCCTTCGCGTCCCTTGGACTCAATTCGAGATCTCCATCGGGCGCTTTCGCATTCGAGTCAATGAGACGTCCGTCAGGCAATCGTCGGCCTGCCAAGGAAGCGACCCTCGCAATCAGCCATGTTTCGTATTCCTGTCTTGCAAAAACAACCGCGACTGAAAACGTTTCACCCGCCCCAACATGCATCGCTGCGCCGACCAGTGATTTGGCTACTGCAGCCGCGCAAAAGTCCTTGCCTGCCATCTTCTCAATGTCGCCATCGAGAATTAGCAGCACTCCGCCAACGTTGCGCCGCTTGAGGCTGGCTCCCAGTAAGCGCTTCCATTTGCAAAAGTCTTCTTTCACGAGCTGGCTAGCATGGCCGACGCGGAACGGGATGTCGTCGAGCAATATGTCATACCAATTGCCCTGCTCGGTGATTAGTCGTCTGATAAGCGTTGGCACAGCGTCGGCTTCGCCCTCACCTTCGACGAACAGGATGAGTCGCCTCATGCGCCGGCTGCCTCCAGTTGCATTCGTGCAGGATCAACCGTGAGAAGTTCTCCGGGCTCGAGCAACCTGTCGCGAATGGCTTCCATTTGCTCGGCGGAGATGAAGCCGATTCGGGTTTCCAATCCAGCGAGCTCCACTACGCGAATCTGTTCCACATCAAAATGGTCTAGAAGCTTTGGACTATGCGTCGTCCTGATGACCTGTCCGTGTCCCTGTTCCGGCGCTGCCTTGAATTCTTCGGCCAGAAGCGAAAGCGCTCCTGGGTGGATCCCATCCTCGGGATGCTCGAAAATCAACGTTTGCTTGGGAGGTCGTTGATAGATAGCAAGCAAGTGGGCGTAAAACCGTCGAAAGCCATCGGACTCCTGGGAAAGATCAAGAGCAAGCGTCTTGCCATCAAACCTGTGGCCGACCACGACCTTCGACGGATTCTGGATGTCGTTTAACTCTACGGACGAGATCGAAGGATTTAGGCGTTGGAGCGCTGCGACAATGCTCTTGCGGACTTTAAGATCCTGCAGGTTGCTGACAACGTCCCTGAGGGTATCAAGGAAATTCCCCGCGTCATCAGCAAGACCCCACGTCCGTTGATTCGCCCTGCCCGGCTGGCTAAGAACTTTGTCGGAGAACACGTAGCAGCCGATTCCCGAGGTCAGGGCGGTGAACGCAATAACAATTTCGGGAATCGATGGGATTCGACCGAGAGCGATCGCACCGGCCGCCGGAACCTGAATCAATTCAGGCTCAACCAGCCAACGCGCTGAGCGTGGCCGACCAGCGTTGACCTGGTGGAAAAGGCATCTATCACCGAGGGTTAGACACTCGTTGTCCGGCGGCTGGGCTGGGCCGATCTTATTAATCGACAATTCGTACCGAAACTTTTCTTCGACGCCGGCTACTGAGAATTCGACAAAAAAGGTCGTGGGTGCGTCCGACGCCATCATCGGTCGCAACTGAGGCCACGATTCTTGTAGGTTCCGATTCGAGAACAGCGCGTTCCTCAGAAACCGCAACGCTTGCACGAAGTTCGATTTGCCCGTGCCGCTCTTGCCGACGAGGACCGTGACGGGTGATAAATGAACGTCCACATCGACAATGCTCTTGAAGTTCTGGACTCGAAAACGATGGATCATGATTCCCTCGGGATCAGAAAGCCGGGCTCGCCCCGCCTTCTATAATACAATCCACTGAACTTGCTGGTGGACCTTGTCAGTCCACTCGGTCGCGAATAACCGCGACTCCTCTTTTCTCAAGGGTCCTCTTTCACGCGAGAAGCCAGATCACCATATTGGACCGCGTGGCTTGCAAGAACTCTTAGGCGGCTTCGCGGGTTCAGAGCCGGGCGGCTTTGCGGGTTCAGAGCCGTTTTCCGGTTTTCGTGACGCACGGAAACCCGGGGTCGGTTCGTCATCCTTGCGCGAAAAGACGGACCGACAGCGTATTACGCGAAAGGATGAACCGGCACCGGATTGCGCCCACGGGTCGTCGGTCAGCCCGTGATCGTCTCCCACAATTGGGCGTCGATGAACCTCGAGAGATGGGCGACGTTGTCCGTCGCAACCGTCACTGTATCGATCGGGCCGACCGACAACAGAGCTTGGGCCGCAAGATGCAATCCCCGTCCAACGCATCAGGGACCGCCGTTGGCAACCCGGCACTCCGCGCCGTAGCCCACAGTTCGGCAGCCCGCAGCATGACGTCGGTTGTGATGGGTGCGTAGTCGAGCGTGGCCTTGACCCGGTCAAGACGTCGGATACCGGCAATTGCCTGGATATGGATCAGCTTCCGACGCACCTCGTAGTCGGCCATCCCCGGGACGAAGACCCGAACCCCGGCCGCAGCCGGTCCTTCACCCACTGCCGGCACTGGTCTGACTTGGGCCCACCACGCGGGTTGGGCAGCAAGCCGAGGGGGCCGGAGTCAAGGAACACGGGTCTCATTGCCGGAAGCGCCTGCGCGGGGACAGGGGTTCCTCGTCGGATGAGGCGAAACCGTCGAGTGTGTAATGCCCATGGTCAAGACCTCCGTTGTTGTTTGTCGATTCGAGACCTCAGTCCGAGTGTGAACCTTGTGCGACGGCCAAAGACTGCATCCGGAGAGTGGGTTGAGCGGGATATCGTCCCGCGCAACCCAGCACATGAGTCTCGTGGGCTGGCGTCGAGCGCAGCGAGGTCCACCGAGGTGATCTGGTGAGCCTCGCAGTGCTCGACTCACCCTACAATTCCTTGTGCCACAGGCCATTCAGCCGAGCACGGGGTTGAGGCCCATGTTCTTGCGCATCTCGGCCCGCTGTTTCTCGTAGTGCATCAGCAGCTTGCGGTCCTTGAAGTGCTGCCGCTCTTTCTTCCGTTGCGCGGCGACGAAGAGCCGCCGCATGCGGATACTGGTGAGCTCACCCCGGCCGGCGTACTTCTTGCGGATGCGGGCGGCCGGCTTCTCACCGAAGGCCTCGATGATCTCGTCCTCGAGTGAGATGAAGAACTGGGCGAAACCGGGGTCGCCCTGGCGGGCGCAGCGGCCGGAGAGCTGGCGGTCAATCCGCCGCGCTTCATGCCGTTCGGTGCCGATGACGTGCAGTCCCCCGAGGGCTGCGACCCCCTCGCCCAGCTTGATGTCGGTACCGCGGCCGGCCATGTTCGTGGCGACCGTCACCTTGCCAGCCTGGCCGGCCTGGGCCACGATCTGCGCCTCGACCTCGTGATTCTTGGCGTTAAGAATCTGGTGCTCGATTCCGGCTTCTGCGAGCAACCGGCTGAGCCTCTCAGATTTTTCGATGGAACGGGTGCCGATCAGCACCGGTACACCCGATTTGTTCCACTCGATGATCTGGTCGGCGACCGCCCGGAACTTCTCGTCCTCGGTGGAAAAGACCCGGTCCGGTAGCCAGACGCGGCGGCAGGGGCGGTTGGTGGGAACCTTCATCACGCCGACTTTGTAGATGCGTCTCAGCTCGGGAGCGTCGGAGGTCGCCGTTCCGGTCATCCCGGCCAGCTTGTCGTAGCGCTTGAAAAAGTCCTGCACGGTCACCCGCGCCGCGGTGATTGTCTCGAGCGTGATCTCCAGCTTCTCCTTGGCCTGGATGGCCTGGTGCAGGCCGTCTTGCCATTGCCGGCCGGGCATCATGCGCCCCGTGAACTCGTCGACGATCACGATCTCGCCCTCGTGCACCACGTAGTCGCGATCGCGAAGATACGCAATCTGGGCGCGAAGCGAGCGTTCCACATACTCGTAGAGGCCATCGACCGTGAGCGTGACGAACGCCGGATGTACCCCGCGGGCTTGCACCTTGCGGCGGCCGGGGGCGGTCAGCTCGGCCTTCCGCTCCAGCGGGTCGTACTTGTAGTCCTTGACTCGCACCAGGGTCTCGGCAAGCTGGTCGGCCCCGTAATAGGCGGCGGCCTCTTCCTGGGTCGGCTGGTTGTTGGCCCCGATGATCAACGGTGTTCGGGCCTCGTCGATGAGGATGCTGTCCGCCTCGTCGACGACGGCATAAAAGTGCGTGCGCTGCACGGGCAGTTCTGACTCCATGTGGCCGCCGCTGCCCAGAAACACCTCCTCGAACGACTTGCGGTGGGTATCCCCGAGCTGGAGCCGTTTCAGCTCATCGCGAAGAAAATCAAAGCCGAATTCCTTGCTGGTTCCGTAGGTGATGTCGCTGGCATAGGCCGCGCGGCGCGAACCGTCGGACTGCCCCGTCTGGATGCAGCCGACAGTCATCCCTAGCAGGTTGTAGATGGGCAGCATCCACTCAGCGTCGCGGCGGGCCAGGTAGTCGTTGACCGTCACGACGTGCACGCCCTTGCCTGGCAAGGCATTGAGAAACGCCGGCATGGTGGCGACCAGGGTCTTGCCTTCACCGGTCTCGAGTTCGGAGATGCATTTGTTGTGGATGGAGATTCCGCCCAGGATCTGGACATCGAAGTGGCGCTGGCCGATCGTCCGCTTGGCCGCCTCCCTGACCAGTGCGAAGGCCTCGACCAGCAGGGAGTTGAGCGAATCTCCCTGGCGCGCGCGGAGCCGTAGCTCATGCGATCGGTGCTGCAGCTCGTCGTCCGTGAGCGGCTCGAAGACCGGCTCGAGGGCATTGATTCGCGGGACAAGGAGGGCAAACTTGCTGAACCGCCCGGTGGGCGTCGGGCCGGTTAACTGGGAAACACGATTCATCCACATCGAGCCAAGGCGGTTGGCCATGGTGCTTGATCTCCTCTTAACCCATCAGCTTCCGGCGTGTGCACGTGCCCTGTGGCGAATTCCTGGGAGCGACGACGTTTTCCAACCTCAATAGGACGTCCAGTCGCTCCGTTGTCCCGACCAGAATTCGATTCAAGGCAACCAGGGTGCATCAACGTGCTCGATCGGTTTTCACGGGCTCGAGCCCCGTGCGCGAAAACCTCCAGTAATCGCCGGATGGAAGAATACGATGGGACGGCGGCGTCGCCCATTTTGCCAGCAATTCCCATTTTTCCTTCGCCTCGAGGTTTCCGCTGGCTTCCGATCCAGGCGCCTCACCCCAATGGATCATGGCGCCCTCGGCGTTTTGAACGAAGAAGCCCCGGCGATCGGTCGCTACAATAGCCAGTAAGCGGAGTGCCGGAACTGACGCGGCTTCGCGAACTCGATCCGGTTCCTGGAAAAACCCGGCAAGGGTTGCAGCTTCCAGGACGCAGCGTTCCAGCCGTGGCCCCTCGGCGCCGGGGGCGGATGATTTCCAGGCCAGGCCGGGCTGATTGTCGCTCGCAGGTTGATCCAGGCCTGTGCCGGTGATCTTGATCAGGGGTCCGAGTTTTTTGGTATCGATATCCTCCCCGGGCAGGATGGTGGCCTTGCGGTCCAGGATCACGTGTCCTCCGGGGGGAAACGGGATCGTTGCAACCGGCTGCTTGTAGAGGAGATGGACCGTGATGCCCTGGGGGGGATACTCGACGCGTGCGACGTGATCAACCCAGGGGAAGAGTCTGAAGTCCCGGTCGATCCGATCTGTCTCAAGGTCCATGACCGGAAGAACTTCGGCTTCCTTGACGTTTTCACGAACCTGTCGCAGGAAGGCCTGGGCGCCGCCGCGGAACCAGGCGGGCGGCTCGTCCTGGAGTCGGATATCGAGAAACCTGACCTGATATTGAGGTTGCTGATGGAGCCAGCGGATCGTGGAACGCAGGGCCTGCGTTCCCAGGTAGCCCATCAGGGCCACGCCGGCCACGAAAAGGCAGGACGCCAGCAGGACGCGAGGGAGGTCGAGCTGTCTCTCAGCCCGCACGAAATCGAAACGCCGGAGCCGGGGCCGTGAGTCCGCGTCGTCGATCACTCCGTCGAGCCGCCCGTCCTGCGCGGCGATTCGAGGAGTTTCGCGGTACACCATCCCGGGGTCCTCCGACGCCGCTACGCGGTTTCGCGGGGCGCCTCATGATGACGCCCGAGCAGAGAGGGAAATTTCCTCACGGAAAGGCGCAATATGACGAGTTGGAGGGCTTGCTCTTACCCAGGCAAGGAAGTAGGTCAGGCTTTCCAGCCTGACAAGGCTCAGCGTCAGGCTGGAAAGCCTGACCTACAATGCGCTTCTTTCGTGCCGGGGTTATAACCGTCTGCGGGCCGGCATGCTGAGATGACGCCCGATAACCTATTTTACCAGATCTGGAGCTGGAGTTCCAACTCGTAGCCGAATTGTTGCCAGACTCGCTGCTGGATCTGCTCGATCAGCTCGAGAACGTCGGACGCCTTGGCACCTGGGTGGGCGAAGATGAAGTTGGCATGGCGATCCGACACCTCGGCTCCCCCGAACCGGGATCCCTTCAGCCCGGCCTGATCAATCAGCGCCCCGGCAGAGATGTCTGGCGACGGGTTCTTGAAGATGCATCCGGACGATTGATGTCCGTAGGGTTGGCTTTCCTTCTTGACGATCCAGATTCGGCGCATCCGGCGGACGACCGATTCCGGATCCTCGCGGCCGAACTCGAATTCCGCGGAGACGATAACCGGCTCGTCCAGGTTGGACGTCCGGTCGGCGAAGCTGAGGTCGTCGCGCTCGCGGACCTGGATCTCGCCAGCCGAATCCACGACCGTGGCACACCGCACGAACTGGCCGATGGCGCCCTGGCGGCTACCGGCATTGCCGCGCAGGGCCCCCCCCACCGTGCCTGGTATTCCGGTCAAGATCTCGAGGCCGGCCAGGCCTGCCCGGGCCGTCTGCGAGATCAAGGCCGTCAGCGGCACCGCGGTGCCCGCCGTGACGATATTCTCCACGACCGTAACATCGGAGAAGAACGGGCTTTCCAGATGGATCACCAGCGCATCGACGCCGCCGTCGCGCACCAGGACGTTCGATCCTCCCCCCAGGATTTTGACGGCTACCGATGCGTCGCGAGCCCGTTTCAGGACCGTGAGCAGATCGTCAAGGGTGCGCGGCTTGGCGAAAAACGAGGCAGGCCCACCCAGGCGGAACCAGACGAGGGGGGCCAGGGGCGCATCGGTCTTGACGAAATACTGAAGTCCGTCGAAGGGCGGCATCGGCTAGAGTTCCCACCTCGCTGGTACGGAAAGAGGCGCGCCAGCGGCACGCGCCGGCGACAAACCCGAGGCGGCTCCGCTCCGGACCCACCGAGAAATCGGAAAAGGAGCGCTGTGCGTTCTCCATGATGGATCGGTGCCGAAAGACCGGGCCATCGTAGCTGCATCGGTCTGGCTCGTCAAGTCGCACCACGCCTGCATGTTCCGCTGCATCTTGCAAGCGGGATGGCACTTCGAGCCAGGCCCCTGGCGCCCTAGATGTCCGTTTTGTAAGTCTACCGCCAGTTCCAACCGTTACTGGGTAATGGTTTACGACGCCAAAGGCTGGTGAAGGACTTACGAAACGGACATCTAGCAACCGCGCCGCGGCGACCGGCCGGGTTCTCAGGGCGCGGCCGGCGTGGGCTTGGAGAGCTCCCGGGTACGTCCGCCGTCTAGCCGCCACCCCGCCATGCCATCGACCTTCCAGGCCATGGGCAGGGAGAAGGGCTGGCTGGCCGGTATCTCCACAATCGACGCGTCGGGCAGGACGTTGCCCTTTCGCTCCAGTCCTTCTTCGATGCTCACGTGCGCGACCACGTCGGCCCACTGCCGACCAGGATCCTGGAGCGCGACCGTCGTCTCGACGATCAGCTTATTTGAGCCCAATCGCTGCAACAGTTCGTCGCACTTGGGCCGGATCGAGAGGTACCACGCGTCGACAGCGTCGCCGCTTCCGGTGGCCGCCAGTTCCTGGATGGTTCGTCGATCCCCCTGCACGGCGGCCCTGGCAGCCTGCGCCACGCGATAGTCGAGACTCTCTGGACGCCAGACGCTGAAATAGACCGCTGCCGCCGCCAGCAGGATGAGACCGACGGTGAGGATCAAACTCGTCGGCGAGAAGAGCCTCTTCGAAGCACGATCAAACCACTGGTCAACTTTTTGGGTACGGTCGGGCTGGGCCCTTCCAGGAGAAACCGCGGTCGCCGTCTGGCCGGTCGCGGGCGGCTCGCCCAGCACCGTCTTGCCGGAGGGCGTCACGTAGAAAACCTTGAGGCATTTCCTGCAGACCAGGCGCGTCTGGATCTTCTGTTTGGGAGCTCGTCCTGCCGCACCACAAGCCGGGCACTCGATCTCGAACATTGGAATTGCCCTCCTCGAATCACCCAAGCATCGTCCCAGAATTGGCCGATGCGTCTCTCTGAGGTAGGCGTACCCCACGACTGCTTGAGCTTTGCATCCGGTGGGTTGACATTCCCACCTTCCCGGCATGAACCCAGCCTACCCACCATTTGAGACGATCAATCGTGGAGGCATTCATCAGAGCGCTGGGCGATCCTTCTCTTTGGGGCGGGTGTAAACGGCAACCTGGCCAGGCTTTATGTGCGGTGCCCAAACCTTCCCTCGCTCCCGGCATGGCGTCACCCTGCTGAGGATTGGGAAAATGCCGTCAAAGACCAATCCCCAATTGCATTTCGTCTTGCCTCTGAAGACATTACGATAGTTTACCGTGCACGGGACGAGAATTCACGCGGCAAGAAAGTTCTCGCCTCGGATCGAAGTCCCGGCCGTCAAAGGCCGCCTGCAGAATGCGCGCCGTTCACCAGTAATCAGGATGCCGGCTTGATGCCTTGGACCCTCAGGCGGCTGCTCTGTCCCGCGGTGGTCGCGGCCGGCCTGGCGGGTCTGCTGGTGGGCGGTCTCCTGGTCGGTTGCGAGCCCGTCGGCGGCGACCCCGACCGGCTTTACCGCCCTCTCAAAGAAGAGTTCGCGCGTTTTCTGTCCCGCGGTCAGTTGCCCTTCTGGAGCGATCGATTCGGCCTGGGCATTCCCCTCCTCGCCGAGAGCCACGTTGCCGCGTTCTACCCTCCCAACTGGCTGATCTATTCGATCGCCGGCATCTCGACCGCCTATCGCCTGGCCATGTGGCTGCATTATGTCTTGCTCGCGGCCGCGACCTATGCCTACGCCCGCTTCCTGCGGATTTCGCCCCACGGCGCGGCCATAGCCGCACTCGCGTTCACCTGCTGCGGGTTCCAGGCCATTCACTCCACGCATGAGCCATTCTATCATGCGCTGCCGTACATGACGCTGGCGGTGTTGCTTGCCGAATGGCACCTCCGCACCGGTCGCTGGCTGCACATCATCCTGCTGGCCGTCACCTGGGGCGCACAGTTGACGCTCGGGCATTTTCAGTTGCAAATGTGGACTGCGGCACTGGTTTTGCTGCTAGGGGCCTGGAGAGCGGCGTATGATGGCCTGCCCTGGCGAAGAGTTCTCGGCCTGATACTAGCCCTCGGATGGGGGGCAGCCCTGGCAGGTGTTCAGCTCCTCGCGAGCTGGGAGCTGGCTCGATTCGTGGGGTTCACGCACAGGTCGTTCGCGGAACTGGCCTTCTTCGCCTTCCCGCCGGCACACTGGGCCGAGCTGGCCATCCCCGGTTTCTTACGCGGAATCCCGGGTGGTGCGGAGGCGCCTTACTGGTACGAGCAGGGGACTTCGGGTTACGAGGCATGCTTCTACATTGGCACGCTGCCACTGTTGCTGGCATTCCTCGCGCCGGGTGGCGGCAGGCGGGATGGCCGCCTGGCCCCCTGGCTCTTCATCATCGCCGCGAGCGTGAGCCTGGCGATGCTGCCGCGCGCCTGGCCGGCGGCGTACGCGGTGGTGCTCGAGGTCCCCGGTTTCGGTTGGTTCCGCGCACCGGGGCGTTACGTCGTGCTGTCCAGCCTGGGCCTCTGCCTGGCCGCGGGTGCAGGCTTCGACCGAGCGGCCGGGCCGGCTTCGATCCGGCGGGGCGTGGCCACGGCCTGGGCCTTTGCGATAGCGGCCGCGGGCTGGGCGATCTACTGGGCGCTGCGGCCCGATCATCGTGCCGTGCTGGGCGGCTCGCGGTTTGCTCTGGTCATGGGCTCTGCCGCGCTATCCTGGGTCGTGGCCACCGCGCTCTTGCTGGCGTGGTGTCGGCGACGCGCCCTGGCCTGGGTGCTCGTGCTGGCCACGGCCGCGGAGCTGGGATGGCTCTACTACACCTCGACCACCGTCTGGGGATGGGCCGTTGACCTTCCATCGCAGAGTCCGGTGCTGGCCAGACTGGCGGCGGAGCCGGACATGGGCCGGGTCGCGGGGCTGGTGCACGACTTGCCCATCCGCGCCGGCGCAGCGCCGATCTTTCCTTACACGGGCCTCGCCTCCCCTCCGCCCCATCCGGATCTCGAGCTGGCCACCCGGCGTGAGGAGGCGTTTTCGGCCGCCGGGCTAGCCAGGCTGAGGCGTTATGGCGTGACGCACGGCATCTGGGATGGCCCGGTCGATCACGCAAAGGCCACCACGCTGCTGGAATGCGACGACCCCGTTCTGGATCGATTAGTTTACAAGCCTCCCGGCGCGCCTGCCCGCGCCCGATGGAGACTGGTGCGGTACCCGGAACCGTTTCCGCCGGCGCGGGCGGCAATTCGCTTCCGGGTTGCTACCCATGAGCGGGCCTTACTTTCGGGCGTCAGCTTCGATCCGGACATCCAGGCGGTGTGGTACCGAGCCGGCGACCAGCCGCCGGCCTCGGCAGGGCCGATCGCCACCACCGCGAAGGTGATCTCGTGGGACGGCCGGACGGCGCTGGTGGAACACGATGGGACATGCGATCTGGTAATCAACCGGACGTACTATCCGGGCTGGTTCGCGTCGGTCAACGAGGGTCTCGAACAACCGGTTGCACGCGCCGAGATCGGGGTTCAGGCCGTTCGGCTGCTGGGGCACGGACCCAGCCGCGTAACGTTCGTCTACCGGCCGTCGGGCCTGGGCGCCGCTTGCGCCATCTCGCTGGGGGCGTCCGGTCTGGCCTGTTTGAGTCTGATCGTCGAAGCTGTCCGGGCCGTCAGCCGACGGATCGGTCACTGATGTCGGCCCGGGCGTCGCTGGTGACCGGGTCGGCGGCCTGCTCGGGCGCCAAGAGCGCGGGCGTTCCCGCAGCAGGGCACAGGGACCGGTCACTTCCGGTGGCGGCACGTTTTCTTGGTTCGCCGCCGGATTTCTGGCGTGCCTCCAAAGCGGCGGCCAGTGAGGGAGTCATCTCCAGTCCCAGGTCGTCTACCAGGCCGACGGCTCATGTTCCCCATGGTCCTTCGATAAACACATGATCGCGCGATGACTGCACCGCGGCTTCGAGCACGCGCACCACGTCACGGGCCTCCTCGGCCGTGACGGCCAGCGGTTCGTGGTGCAGCAGATGGTTGGCGATGTTGGCGTAATATCGGTCCCAGTGGGCGCGGAGTGAGGGAATCCGCGACTCGACGATCTCTCCCGAGTCGGACGAGACGCGGAGGATCCCCTGGTGGCTTTCCGGCTCCATGGCCTTGTCGATGTCGCCGCCGCGGAGGGCATCCTCCTGGGGGTCGATGCCATATTTCACGAACCCGCCGTCGGTTCCCACGATCCACCACCGCGGCCGGTCGATCCGGCAAACCCGGCTCGTCTCGGCCTGGAAGATCGCCCGGTCGAACTCCAGGATGATTCGCCCATGACCGCCGCTGTCGATTCCCTCCCAGGGGCTTTCCAGCACCCAGGCCGCCAGCCGGCGGCACGGACCCAGGCCGAACTGAAGCGCCTGATCGACGAGGTGCGCCCCCCAGTCGTGCAGGATGGTACCCGCTTGATCGAGCTTGCCGCGCCAGGTTCTGGGTACGGAATGCCGGCAGACCGAGCTCTCGATCAAGAGCGGCCGGCCGATCAGCCCCTGCGCCAGCACCTCCTTGATCGTCACGAAGTCCCAGTCCCAGCGGCGATTGTGAAAGACCGAGAGCATCCGTCCCGATCGGTCGCGGGCGGCGATCATCGCATCGGCTCCCTCGGTGGTGAGGGCCATGACCTTGTCCACCACGCAATCCCGGCCCGCTTCCAGGGCTCGCACGGCAAGTTCGGCGTGAGTGTTGTGCGGCGTGGCGATGACCACGAGTTGAAGCTTTGGGTCGTCGAGGGCCTCATCCAGGCTGGCGTATCCTTGAACCTGCCACAGCTCGACCGCCTCCGCGCGAACCCTCGGATCGCGGGCCACGATCCCATGGAGATTCAATTCGGGTTGTCGCCGGATCAAGGGGCAGTGAAACGCCCGACCGGCCAGCCCATGCCCGACCACCACCGTCTGAATCATGCGCTGAGTCCTGACCACTAACGCGCCGCTTCTATCTCTCGCTTCGCTGCCGCTTGTCTTTCATGATAAGCGAGACCGCGAGCGCTTTCGAGTTGCTCGCGTCGCGCCACCGACTCGGGTTTCCATGGGCGCCTCGGGCACCGATGCCTGAATAGCATTGTCTTCGGCTCGAAACTCCCGTACCCTGGTTTCAACTTCCTTGACCTAACGCATGGTGCCTTGCAGGGAGGGCCGCATGGGCCCGGTGCCTATCGATTCGAGTGGTGACGTCGAGAAGGACCACACAGGTGCTTCTCAAGCCGGCACGGCTGCGGCGCCTCAGATCCCCGAGGGCCGCACAGTCACCTACCAGCTTATCCTCCGGCACCTCGCGAAATTCCGCGACGGCGCCACGGCGCTGCTGGACCTCCTTTTCGCCACTCAAGCTCCAGCCGCCGATGCGGACCGGGCGGCGCCTGCCGTACCGGGAGCAGCCGTTCCGGGAGCTGCCGCTCCGGCAGTCCCCAGGCCGGCTGAACAGGAGCCAAAGTCTCCCCTGGAAATCCGCATCGAGCGCCACATGTCCAGGGTCGACCAGGCGCTCCGCCAGATCCGCGACTTGAATCCGGAAGGCAAGAAGAAGCTGGATCTTGCGCCGGAAGTGCGCGACCAGATCATCACCAAGGAGCGGACGATCCACGACATCGTCGGCGCGGAGCTGCACTTCTGGTCCGCGGCCATCGCGAACAGCCCGCTCGACAAGTTCGACCAGACCGAGCAGGCCTGGGCCCGCCGGATCATCCGCCTGGCCAAAATCATCGGCGTGGATGCCGAGCACAAGGAACACCTCGAGTTCCTCGAAGACTGGGCGTCGCAAGAGCATTCCTGAGAGCGTTTCCCGGGGAGTCGGAGGCGCTTCGTTTGGCGCCTTTTGTGGCGTCTTCAGGCCGCAGGGCAGGGTATGCCGGACACAATCGCCCTGGCACGGTCGGTCTGCCCCGTCCGTTCCGTCGAGGGACGAGATTCCAAGATTGGAATCTCGTCCCTCGAAGCCGCGTTTCATGAAGAAACCGTGAAGATCGGCTTCGTTTCGCTGCTCGGCGACAGCCGTTTTCTGTACGTAACTCTATTCTATGTAATGACTTTCATCCTTGGAATTTTGGCTTCGTTTGGTCACTTTTTGACCTCCAAGTCTCCGCCGGTCAGGCGTCGCGGGTCCGAGTGTTCCTTGAAAGCGCTCATCCTGGAATGGACCCCGAAATTGAAATGGGCCGCTGTCTGTGAGGAGATCGGTTCCGGAGCCAAGGCCCACAACATGGATTTCTTGAAAGGCATCTTGAATCGAAGGCAATGCTCGATCCCCGACGAGATAGGAGAGAGCTTGGAGGTCGTCAGGCGCGAATGGATAACAGACCTGCGTTACGTAGGAGCCTTGATCCCCTTCAAGGAAGCCGAATTTTTTATCGAACATGTCTCATTGATCGATCAATGGGCCGAAAGGAGCACGTGATGGCGGAATGGGAGGAGAAGAAGACCAAGGAGACTCGCAAGATCGAGTCCCTCTTCCGCACCGAATTTCCCCAGACAGATGCTTATCGTTTCAATTCGGCATGCATCCGAGTACGGGTGATCGACGATCGGTTCGAGGGTAAATCGATAGCCGAGCGGGAAGCCATGGTGCTGCCCCTGCTCAAGAAGCTGCCCAAGAAGACGCGAGACGATGTCCTGCTGCTTCTGACGCTCGCTCCGAGCGAACAGAGGACATTCAATAGTCAGACATTGATGAACCTGGAGTTCGAGCAGCCGCTGCCCTCCCGGATCTGAACGCAACGGGGATAATCGGGCCGGGCCGCCCCAGGGATTACTGCCGGGGTTCGTGTTTAGCGCGGTGGCGCGAGAGGGTGTTGTGTGCCAAGGAGTTGCGCCGTGGCTTACCCATTTTGACCCGACGTAAACCCTTGCGGCATAACGCCTCCGAGGCCCCGCTAAACACGTACTAAGTTCACTTGGGCTGGAAACGGGGCGCAGCTAGTTCTTGATTCTAGCTGCGTCCCCGTTTCTGCTCTCTCGACGGACTTCGTTCTCGGCGGGCACGAGCTCCGCGAGATGTCATTCCTGGCCTCGGCCGACGAATTCCTGCGCGACGCCCGCGTGTTCGATCGCGCGATGGTGGAAGCGTGCTAGAGTCGGGGTGGGCATCACCTGCCCAATACCGTTCGTCGAACGAGAAAAAGACCGCGTTCGCCGCCACATTGGGAGAGATAGCGAATCCAGGTATTCAAACTGGGCAGCTTTTCACTTCGCCAATTCCTTCGACGAACGGTATTGCATCACCTGCCGCAAGGCCTCCTCCGCTGCCTCGCGCGACCCTTCCGGAACCGGCACGCCTGTCCAGCGCTGGAACAGCCACCGGCCTTTCCTTCGGAGCGCGAAGGCTCGGCCGTCATCGGTCCAGGCGACGCGTTCAAAACCGTCCCAGGGGTAGAGCCTGCCGTGGAAGTAGAGCCCACGTTCGGCGAGCCAGACCCGGTCCAAGTACATCAGGTTCGTCAGCAAACCGAGCAACACAAACGCCACCCAGAACGCCAGAAACAGCGAGTACCCTTCGCTGGCCGGCTGGAGGATGGGCAGGATAAGGCCGCAGGCGACCATCACCCACCACCCGAGCCATGAGCGTCGCCGGACCGCGCCGGCGAGCGGATACGGGCTGAGGTCGGCCAGGACTTCGCCTGGGTTCCGACGCTCGAGCCAGTTCCTTGCAATCGAGGCAGTCCACACCGCGGACACGACTGCTAAGAGGATCCCGCCGAACCTCACGAAGAACACCTCACGTGCCTTTCCGATCGTGATCAAGCCGGCCACGAGGACCGGGAGGACGACCACCGCGATGGCCACGGAGGTCACACGCCCGAACTGTCCCGACTTCATGTCAGCCTGAACCTCCGGCGGCAGGTGCTTGACCAGGCTTGCGTTGAACTGCTCGATGCTGGCTTGCACGCCGGACAACTTTCCGAAGAGCAAGCCCATCCCGATCAGGGCGACGACGGCCACAATAACCATCACGACCAGGGCAACGACCAGGGAAAAAGCGTCCAAGGCAGTCATCGGCAACTCCTCGGCCCGGCGCCCGAGGTGTGAGTGAAGCAGAGAATCCGCACCGTGAGTCGGGTTATGCGGAATAGGTGACGGAAATACTATAGCGCAGCATGTCGATCGCTTCAAGAGTTTGACGGAAACGGTGTTCCATGGGAGCGAACAAAGGGGACGCCATGGGAGCAAACAAAGGGGACGTCCCTAATTGTTGCCGCAAGATGCCCAGTCTGCGGAGAGCCGGTTTGCCTGGATCGTTCAACTTACCAAAACAATTACGAATGTCCCCTTTGCCTACCCCTTTGCCTACCCCCATTTCGGGCACATTGATGCAAGAAAGTCGTTTTTCGGTTCCTGACACGTTTTTCCCACGTGCGCCGCCGCGACGATCCGGCCATCGACCACCAGCGCCGCGGCCGAATCGTGGTAGAACGCGGAGATCCCGAGGATAGCTGCCATGGCCCCTCCACCCGAAGCCGAGGCCGATTGTCCGAGGATAGGGGACGCTCCGAATCGGAGGGTAAGTCAACCCTTTCCATAATATCGGAGGCTTTACAGATAATAATGATCGATTCCTTCAGCGGCGATTATGTCGCACGATGATTGTGCCGATCTCCCCGGTACGGCGGATTCGCGCCAGGCTATTGAAAAGGCCCCGCGAATGGTTCTCCAGGGATCTCCTCGGTAGTTGAAGCTCATGCCATGCCCGAAAGCACGGACGATCGTCAAACGGTGGCTCCGGCCCATCCTGGTTCCAGGCTGGTGCGCCTCCCTCGGTGGAAGAAGGTTGGCCCCTTGGTGCTGGTCAACCTCGTATTGTTCGCCGTGACCGGCGTCATCGGCGAGGTCGGCTCTCGGCTGTTCTGGAACCCGAAGTACTACATCCATTGTGACCAATGGGCGGTCGGCTCGGGGCGGACGGCGGCCGGGCGCAAGTATTGGCCGAATTCGACCTACCAGATCGAGAGTTCGGAGTTTCGCGTCACGTTCCGGACCAACGCCCAGGGGTACCGGGCCCGTCCGCAGCCGTCCGAGACGGGAAGGCCTTAGGGAAATCCCCGATAATAATTTCATCTTGATTCGCGATCTTGGTTCTCCGTGATCCGAGGTCCGTTAGATCGATTGAGGTTGGATGAGGATTTCATACTTGGGGAGGATCTTGTC
>JBEKTN010000155.1:0-17864 GCA_049516015.1 Isosphaeraceae bacterium
GGAGGCGATCAGTAACCCCGATCATCGAAGTCACGAAGAGATGCTGGAATGGGTCGGTGGCGAATTCGATCCAGAGAGATTTGATCTGGAGTCAGTGAACAAGAAACTTCGGCGTATGCGGACAAGAAAGTCCTGATCTTGTCCTCACGCCTGTTGTAATTGAAGTAGCCAACAACGAATACGAAGGATCAGGAACTATGAGATTCCCCGAAGACAAGATCAAGGAAGCCATCCTCCACCCCGACTTGGAGATCCGCGACAGGGCGACCGACTACTTTGCCAAGTCGTATTCCCTTGACGTGTCCATCATGGCCCAGGTCATGAAGGCCGTGGAGACTTATGGCAGGCAGGATGCCTACCGGCTGATCGGCCCGTCGAGGGACTTGCCTCAGACGGCAGAGAGCATTGCCTGGGTCATTGACGAACTTAACGACGACCAGAGCGACACCTACGAGAACTACACGTACAACCTGTCGATGGTCCTGGTCGAAGCCGACCTCGCCCTGCTCTTGTCCAAAGAATCGTCGATCCTGGAGGCCCGCCACTTCTTTCCCGACCTGCGTCCCGCCTTCACCGAGCGACTGAGTATGTGCTCGTGGGACGAGGCGACCTGTTGGCGGAAGCTGGAAGAGTTCTGCGAGGAGGGGAAGAGCAAGCAGTACACCAACGAAGTTGACTTGGGCCATGCGTTCCGGATCGTGGAAGCCCTGGCTCGTCACGGGCAGGGATGCGAGGGGAAGGTCCACGCCCTCCTCAGCCAGAAGGTGGATGACTACAGCCAAAACCCGATGAAGTGGATGCAGCCGTTGGTCGTGCGATTGGCCGGGCTGGCTCATCTGGACGCCACCTTACCCCTTCTCATCAACAAGCTCCTTGAGGATGGGGGCGATATCCTCAACGAGGAATGCGCTGCGGCGCTGACCTGGATCGGCACGCCCGCCGTGCTGCACGCAGTCGCAGAGACATTTCCCAGGGCCGAGCACCACTTCCGCCTCTACGCCACCGAGCCGCTGGAATACATCCACTCGGATCTCGCCGTGGAGACTTGCCTTCGTCTGCTCCATCAGGAGCAGGATGCCGACATCCAAAGGAACCTCGCACATGCTCTCCTGTCTCATTTCGCCCCGGAGGGAATTGAGGCGACCCGGCGATTGCTTGTGGGTCGTGAACTCGATGTCGAGGGCCGGGGGCTGCGGGATTCTCTGCTGGAGACCTGCACCCTCATGGGCGAACGGTTCCCCGAGTACAACGATTGGCTGGCTAAGGGAAAGGCCGAGAAGGAAGAACACCGGAAGAGGGTCGAGGAGCTTCAGGGCGACCCCACGGGTATGCTGCTGTTCGCCCTCGAAAAGCTGACCGGCAAGAAGGCGGCCGACGCACCCAAGACCAAGCCCCGCCTATCTCCGATGCCTCGCCTGACTCTGACTCTGCCTCGCCAGCCCGAGAGGAAGCAGAAGGTCGGGAGGAACGAGCCCTGCCCATGCGGAAGCGGCAAGAAGTTCAAGAAGTGCTGCGGTCGGCGCTAGCGTTGACCCCGCCAGGTTCTCCCTCGATGCGACGAACAGTTGGAGGTGAGCTATGGATCGCAACCGAGTCTCCCGTAACGATCCTTGTCCCTGTGGGAGCGGGAGGAAGTATAAGCACTGTTGTCTTCCGAAGGAGGTCGCAGCCCGACAGACCCGACCGTCGCCCACGATCACCGACCCGCACGGCAAGCGGAAGAAACGCCCCGAGTACCCCATTGGCACAGTGGCCCTCTACGGTCCTAACGACAAGATCACGACCAAGATCGCCGCCGGGGTAATCACGTCACCTACTGCCGAGCCGATCATCATGCGATGGGTGGCTACCGATGTGACAACGAGCCCAAAGGTCAAGTGGGAGATCCAGGAGTTCTTCAACGCACATGGGGTCAAGTCCGTCGCTGCCAGCGATGGGAACATGGGCTGCCCCCACGAGGAGGGTGAGGATTTCCCGGTGGGCGAAGACTGCCCATTTTGCCCCTTCTGGGCGGGAAAGCAGGGCAGCAACCGCAGGGATTGAGGACGATAGGGATCGTCCGCCGGGGGCAGGCAGGTCAGGCGGATTGACTGGAGAAGCGACGGTAGGAGCCGATGAAGGAGTACAACGAGAAGCTGAACCTGGGCAAAGGCTCGGCGTTCGTGAAGAGCCGCCTCAGCCGCCTTCCCAGAACCGATGAAGTTTGGGAAGCCGACATCCAGCCGATCTCAGTATGGGGCTGGGATGCACGGCATCACGGCGAATTGTGGCTGGGCATGGTGCTGACCCGGACTGAGAATTTCCACCTCGCCCTCCTGGCAAGCGAAGCAGCGCCGGGCATCAACGACCTGGCCATTTTGCTGGCCAAGGCGATGGAGCATCCCTGGGTCATGGGTAAACGACGACCCGCCCGGATCGTCCTGCGGAACAACCCGCAGTGGGAGGAGTTGATCCCCCATCTCAAGCAACTCAAGATCGAGGTCATAACTCAGCAGGAGCTTCCCCTCTGGGATGAGGCCGCTGAGGCTTATGTCCGACGACTGAAGGCGACCCGGAGAGGTCGGGAAGTTCCGATCCTCACGGTTCTGTCGAAACTCGACGAGGCGTTCCCGGCAGTTGCCCGCTGGGTGAAGACTTCGGGACGGATTGAGATCGGTGTCGAGGAAGGACAGGGATTCGTGGTCCGTGCCGTGGATCAGGGAAAAGGGAAGGTCGTCTTCGAGGATGGGCATACCGAGAATCTCGATGACGGACTGGTCGCTCTTGAGCCAGGGCTTGAAGGTCGGGACCCATGATCCGAATGATTGATCTTCTGACCTGAGTGGCGACCCAGAAATCGACATGGCAAGCATCTTTGAGGTGAACCCTGACCCGCCAGAAGGCGTGATCATCCCGCCTTGGCGACGATGACAATATACTCGTCTGATAACAAACATCCCATACTGGGAGATTCGATCATGAACCCCGATAACCTGCCGAGGAATGAGCCCTGGATTACGAAGGAAGGTTTTTTCGATTCGACGAAGTTCCCCATCGACAATGTTCTGAAGCATGCCCTTTCTGATGATGATCGGGTATTTCGTTCGGGGTTGAGTACCCTTCGGCTCATGATCCATGAGGGGCGGATAGAGGCAGGGGTCTTCCTCCTGGGCCTCCTTGTAAACTGTGACGACAATTGGGAGAAACGCATCAAGATCGTTGAGGCAATGAAAGGGATCGACACCAAGCCTTGTGCCGACCTCCTCTTCAGCGAACTGAAGCGAGTCAAGAGTTCCAATACCACTCGCCTTTATCTGGGGGCAGTCATCAAGGTGTTGTCCGATATGCCCCCGGAATTGATCGAAGACGGCTTTCAGATACTTGCCGAGGACGGGTCGTTCAGCCCCAAGATGCGGGATAAGTTCCGGGCAGTCCATGAGAAGCGGCTTTTTGAAGATCATGGGTGGTGACCAGAGAGCATAGCCCCTGTTGACGGAGGTCGTACTCGACGGATCGATCTCGTTGACTCGGAAACCTGTGCTCGTCCGGTGTGCTACACCAGAATTGAGGGGAGGTCCGATGACGCATCAGCAGGCGTTCTTCCTGGTCTCGGGGATCATCTTCGGACTGGTCGCTCTTTTTCATGCTCTACGCCTTGCCTTCCGCTGGCAGGTCTGTGTTCGCTCGCAAGAGATTCCCATGTGGCTTTCGATCGTCGGCTTCGTCGCCGCTGCCGGGATGTGCTTCTGGGCGTTCTGGCTCCTTTTGTGATGGCTCGCTCTGCATTACCGGGACTTAAAGGAATGGATCGGCGACAAGTTCGACCCGGAGAAGTTCTCCGTGGAAACGGTGAACAGGGAACTGCGGAAGGGCTGATCTGATATGAACCCGCTGCTCCTGCCCTACATCTTCAACATCTTGGTCCTGATCCCGGTCGGTCTGACGACGCCGTTCGGGAGAGAGGCGAGCAGGCGGTTGGTCTTCCAGGGCAAGTTACCGGAGGGTGCCGGGATTCGCACGATCTCCGGCTCTGCCTGGACGATGATCGTGATTGGCTCTTTGATCGGGCTGTTCCACCCGGTCTCGATGTCGCCGTTCCTGTTGATCCAGGTCATCTACAACTCACTCTGGCTCGGCGTCTTCGTTGTGCCCCTCCTGATTCGAGGTCGTTGTGGCGAAGTGAACTGGGGAATCGCTGGGACGTTCCTTTTCATCGTTCTGTCTTATCCCTGGGTGATCCCTTGGGGCAAGGTATTCAGCGGGTGACGCTTCGGAAAGCCTGTCCTGCACGGGAGAGCTACGGCGACAAGCATCAATCAGCGGATGACAAACAGCATGGTCTACTTGTCGGCGTTGGGAGTCTGGTTCGTGTTCCTGGTGATCGCATTCGGCGTGGGTGCCGTCCGGGAGGGCTTACTGCGTCCCAGGATCGGCGAACCCAGGGCCCACGTCATCGGTACGCTAATTGCCGTCGCCCTCATGATGCTCGTGATCTACGCCTTCATCCGACGACTTCACGAGTCTCGTTCGATGTTGGACCTGATCTTGATCGGCGTGATCTGGCTGATCATGACCGTCGCCTTTGAGTTCGGCTTCTTCCACTTCGTCATGGGTAAGCCGTGGGAAGCTCTGCTGGCCGATTACAACGTCCTGCGGGGGCGGATCTGGGTGCTGGTGCTGGCGACCGTCCTGCTCGGGCCGATCATTGTCGGCACGCTCATGAAGCGGAGCCACGAGACGGTCACGCCAACGACGTTGGAATCGTCGCCGACCAACGATACGAGATAGTAGGATCGAGAAGCCGACTTATGGGGATCTATTCCCGCCTCATCTTCCCCCGGCTGTGCGATTGGGCCATGCGCTCCCCCAGCATAAGTCGCCTCCGCAGCGGAGCGCTCTCCGAGGTAGACGGGGAGATCCTGGAGATCGGGTTTGGGACAGGGCTCAACCTTGGGCATTATCCCGAACACGTCCGTCACCTCACTGCGGTCGATCCGGGGGTCGGCATGACACAGATCGCCCGCCGCAGGATCGAGAGGAGCCACATTGATGTGGACCTCCGGGTGCAGACTGCTGAGGAACTTCCGTTCGAGGACGGGCGGTTCGACTGCGTTGTGAGCACCTGGACCCTTTGCAGCATCAGGGAGGCAGGACGTGCGGTCTCCGAGATTGGTCGGGTGCTCAGATCAGGAGGGCACTACGTCTTCCTGGAGCACGGGCTGGGCGAAGATCCTGGAGTCCAGCAGTGGCAGCACCGCCTCACGCCGCTCCAGCGGCGACTTGCCGATGGGTGCCGCTTGGACGTGGACATCGCAGCCTTGGTCCGGGCTGGACCGTTCCGTGAGGTCCAGGTCGAGCGTTTTGTGCTGGAAAGGACGCCCAGGGTTGTCGGGTCGATGTACCGGGGACTGGCGGTGAAGTGAAGGCCCGGTGCCCTCAACGGTCTTAAAGAGGGCGAGAGCCTTTCGTTTCGGCGATCGCCCTCTGGATAGCCTCTCGAATCCCCATCGGGCGAATCGGGAACACGTTCAGCGCCGTCCGATCCCGGACCACCGTCGGGTTCTTCAGCCCTTCGATCAGGTGCCGTCCGATCTCGAAACTGGTGGGGGTCACGAGGGCCAGCCAAAGTCCCGACAGATAGGGCGTCAGCACCGGCACCGAGATCAGCCACCGCCGCAGCCGTCGTTGCCAGGCGTACTCCCGGATCAGGTCACCATAGGTCGAGACATCCGTGCCGCCGATCTCGAAGATGCGGCTCTCGCCGGGAGGCAAGTCCTTCGCCGCCAGGAGATACGCCAGCACGTCGTCCACGGCGATGGGTTGGGTTGGCGTCGTGAGCCAGCGGGGGCAGAGCATCACCGGCAGGCGGTCGGTCAGCGACTTCATCAACTCGAACGACAGGCTGCCTGCCCCGATCACCATCGACGCCCGGAATTCGATGGTTTCCACGCTGGAATCCCGGAGGATCTTACCGACCTCATGGCGGCTGCGGAGATGCGGGGAAAGTTTCGGGTCGGCATCGTCACCCAGACCACCGAGGTAGATGATGCGTCGTACCCCGACCTGTTTTGCTGCCCCGGCGAAGTTCAACGTCGCCTGCCGGTCTTCCCGCTCAAAGTCCTTCGACCCGGACATCAGATGGACGAGGTAGTAGGCGGTGTGAACGCCCTGCAACGCCCGGTTCAGCGAAAGTGGATCAAGAATGTCCCCCGGCACGACTTCGGCTGTCGCCTGCAAACGAGATCGTAGCTTGTCGGGATTTCGGGCCAGACACCTGAGCTTCACTCCCTGTTTTTCGAGCCGGGCGATCAGGAGACCTCCGATGTAACCTGTGCCACCGGTGACCAGGATGGTCGGTTGGTCAACGCTTTCAGAGGTTGGCATCGTTTCTGACCCCTTACTGCTACGGTTCGGAAGGAGGCTGGCATTTTCGTATTATGTCTCGGTGGATCGAGAGGATAACAGGCGATGACCGACCGAGGGGCGAACGATGGTGTCGCTGCGACGACCTTCGACAGAGACGATCCGTGGGTTCCTGACAGTGCAATCGAAGCTCGGCTTCACCTACACGGCGGTCGGGGCGACAGCGAGCCTGCCTCCTGCTGATTATGTGGTGGATCACACCCGGATCAAGCTGGGACAGGGCGAGGAGGTCTTCATGAAAGCCAAGGCTGCTCTCGGGCGCTGGCAGCAGTTCCGCCTGGGCTGGGTAGAGGTGTGGTCACCCGAGACGCCGATCCAAACCGGGGAGGTCGTGGCGGTCATTGCCCGGAACCTCGGACTCTGGTGGCTAAACGCCTGCCGGATCGTCTACGTCCTGGACGAGCCGGGTTCGGTCAGCCGGTACGGGTTCGCCTACGGGACGCTTCCCGATCACGCTGGAACGGGGGAGGAGCGTTTTCTTGTCGAATGGAATCGTGTGTCTGGGGAGGTCTGGTATGACATCCTGGCGTTCTCTCGCCCGCAGTGGCTCGTCACCCGATTGGGCTATCGGTACATGCGATGGCTCCAGAAGCGGTTCGGGAAGGAGTCGGCGGCTGCAATGGTGCGGGCCGTGAACAACGTGGAACGAGGATCGAACAGAGAGGAGGAGCCATGAGCGGCGTCCTCCCGCACGAACACTACATGCGGCGAGCCATCGAACTCGGGAAGCAGGACCCACGTCTTCCGTTCGGTGCGTTGATCGTGGATCGGGTCACTGGCGAGATTCTGGCGGAGGGCTGGAACCGCACCGAGATCAACCCGATCTGGCACGGTGAGATCGACGCCATCAACCGGTTGGCCCAAGCCCGCCCCACCATCGACGGGACGCAACTCGTCCTCTACACCACGGCCGAGTCCTGTCCCATGTGCCAGGGTGCCATCCTCTGGTCAGGCATCGAAACGGTGGTCTTCGGAAGCTCGATCCGTTTTCTCCAGAGCCGAGGATGGTGGCAAATTGACATCACGGCAGAGGAAGTCGTTCGCCGCAGTCCCCTTCGCCGATGCACCCTCATTGGCGGTGTCTTGGAGTCGGAGTGCAATGCCCTGTTTGAAATGGCCGCAGGGCTGGGTGACATGGAGCCGGATCGAACACCTGCATGAAGGTCATGATTGTCTCCCAATCCAAAGTCCGGGCTTGAGTGACTTGCCGTGAGGTCGGCGTCACCAGCCGATCTCGGAGAGGAACCCCGCCAAGAGTCGGTTGAACTCTCCCGGTTGGCAAAGGTTGGTCGGGTCGAACGAGTCCCTCACGACCTCCAGTCGGGAGTTCGGAATCGATGACATCGCCCGCTGCATGAGACGCACGCCCGTCTTTGTCGCATCGCCAACGACCCCCAGGGCATGGCATTGGACCCGCCCCAGATGACGGACGGCATCAACCCGGCACATCGCCAGGCTTTGCAGCACCGATTCCGTAGGACGAAACCCCTCAACCAAGGCGGGGATGGCAGCGAGGGCCGTCGGCCAACGGCGGTAAAAGAGGGGCCATGGACTTCAAGAGTGGTCTGGGCAGGTAGTAGGTCCATATCGTCAGGTACGAGCCAGCCAGCAGCAGCGCCTCCATCGGCTGAGTAATCCGTAGTTCGGCAAAGGAGTCCACGATCACCAGGCCAGCCGGTCAGGATGCCGTAGGGCGAAGTGGAGAGCAACCGTGCCACCATAGGAAACGCCGATCATCACGACTCTAATGATGCCAAGGTGGTCCAGTAATGCTGCCATGTCGTCGCACTGGCGGTCCAAGATCGTGCCGATTGGCCCGACGAGCCTTGCGGATCGCCCGTTGCCCCGCAGGTCCGGGCGGATGAGCCGATGGCTGCCCCGGAAGGCATCCACTTGGGGCTTGAACATCTCGTGGGTTGCTCCCAGTCCGGGGACGAACACAAGGGCCTTGCCGGTGCCCTCATCTTCATGGAATAGGTCCGTGTTGCTAAGAAGGGTGGATCGACTCACTGTCTTGTATAAACAAAAGCCCAAAGGATCAGCACACCCTGCAAAGGTAGCCGCAAAAGGTGAGCGAGTGGCGGGAAGGGGAACAACTCCTGGTGCGTGTAGACGTGGATGTTTGCCGGGAATACGGCGATCAGCAGGGCGATGATGCCCCAGGCAGCGAGCCTGGAATACCTTGGCACCAGCAGCAAGATGCCGAGGATGATTTCGATCACACCGCTGACCAGGACCAGCGTAAGGTGAAAAGGCAAGTACGGGGGCATGATCTTCAAGAAGATGTCGGTGGCAAGGAAATGGCTGACACCTGCGATGACGAACAGGGCGGCGAAGACTCGCTTGCCGACGAGATACCAGAGCTTCCGTCGATTTGCGATCTCTACGGTGTTCAACTCCGGTCCTTTCCTGGGACGATTCCGCCGATGACATCAACCAACACGCCCAACCCCACGCCCAGAGCGTAGCAAACCAGGTCGCTCCACAAGAACCCGAAGCCCAGAATCAGCCCGCCCAGCGTCGTGTGCCGGATCGAATCGATCCAGGGGGCATGGTACAACTGGCTGAGTTCGATGGCGACAGAGAAAGCCATCGCCAGCATGGCGACCGTTCGGGTTGATGCTCGGGGCAGGATCAGTCTGATCCCGAGAAACGCCGCCAGTGCCCAGAGGGTGTCCCCAGCATAGGCGGCGATGAACCCCGGCAGCATGGCGGCGAACCGGCGAGAGCTTATCCCCAGGACAGCAGCAAGGGCGATCATCGCCAGCCAGATCACGGGATTGCGTCGTCGGCACCGCTTCAGTTCGTACGTCATCAACCGCTATCATAGCCAGGGTCACAGTGGCTCACCAGGACAGGAGGCGTTTTCGATGGACCTGCGAATCCGGGGAAAGAGGGCGCTAGTAACTGGCTCGACGGCCGGGATCGGGCTGGCGACGGCGGCGGGGCTGTTCCGTGAAGGGGCATCCCTCGTCGTCAACGGCCGGACGCAGCAGCGGGTTGAAGGGGCCGTCAAGAAGGTTAAGGAAGTCGGCGGCGACGTGGAGGTCACTGGGGTTGCCGCCGACCTGTCCACCGCCGAGGGTGTGGCGAATCTGGTACGCCAGGTCCCCGAGGTAGACATCCTGGTCAATAACCTCGGCATCTTCGAGCCGAAGCCGTTCGACGAGATTCCCGACGAGGATTGGCTGCGATTCTTCCAGGTCAACGTGGTGAGCGGAGTGCGGCTCACCCGCCACTACCTGCCGGGGATGAAGGCCCGCAACTGGGGGCGGATCGTGTTCGTCTCCAGCGAATCCGCTGTGCAGATTCCAGCCGAGATGATCCACTACGGGATGACCAAGACGGCCCAGATTGCCGTTGCCCGAGGCGTGGCCGAGGCAGTTGCCGGGACGGGCATCACCGTCAACTCAGTGCTGCCCGGCCCGACCGAATCGGAGGGAGTCGCAACTTTCGTCGGTGAACTGGCGAGACAGCAGGGCGTCGGACGGTCTGAGTTCGAGGTGGAGTTCTTCCGCTCGGCTCGCCCGTCGTCTTTGCTGAAGCGGTTCGCCACGGTCGATGAGGTGGCGAACCTGATTGTCTACGGTGCAGCCCGCTAGCCTCGGCTACCAACGGGGCAGCCCTGCGGGTCGATGGCGGCGTGATCCGGACGATCGTCTGAGCGCCGATCCACGATCATCTGGATGGGAAGACCAAGTTCTTAAGACTCGTCCGCTGAATGAATCGGGAGACAATCCAAGCCATACCGGCTATCGCAAAATACGTGAGAGGTTACGGCTACGTCGAGATTGGGGACCAGAAGAGTTTCGGCTTCGTGGTCCGGGCGCTGGGCTACGGCGGGCTGGACTTTGAGGACGACACGCCCGAGACACTCGCCGAGGCTATGACGGTCCTGGAAGCAGGCTTGTCCAAGTGGTTTGAGGAGCAAGGCATCGAACTCAATTAGGCCGCCGTCAGCGTACCCGCAAACGGAGGAGACAATGATCGATCACCAATCCCGCTGGACTGAAATAGAGGGTGGGAAGGTCCACTACCTGATCGAGGGGCCTGAGAATGGTCGCCCTGTCATGCTGTTGCACGGGGCGAGTTTCTCGTCGGCAACCTGGAAGCAGATCGGCACGATGACGGCGCTCGCCAATGCGGGATACCTCGTCTACGCCGTGGACTTGCCCGGCTACGGTCAGTCCTTGCCAGGGTTCGGGTCACCTCAGACCTGGCTTCAAGTCCTGCTCGACCTGCTGAAAATCGAAAAGCCGGTCGTCGTCTCCCCGTCGATGAGTGGTCGGTACTCTCTGCCGCTGGTAACTGAGACTCCTGAGAAGGTCGCAGGTTTCGTCGCCGTGGCTCCGGTGGCGATCAAGGAATACAAGGACCGCTTGGGTCAGATTACTGCGCCAGTGCTGGCAATCTGGGGTGAGAACGACACGCTCATCCCTCAGACGCAGGCCGACCTGCTGATCCGCTCCGTGAAGACGGGCCGGAAGGTCGTCATCCCGAACGGCAGCCATGCCCCGTACATGAACGACCCGGCGGCGTTCCACACCGAACTGGGAGGTCGTCGAACGGATCAGCGTCCCACGCCCCACGGGGACGCCTGTCGCCGATACCTTCTTCCTCATCTCTCAAGACTTCTTCGTAATAAGCAGTTCCTTTTTCCTGTTACAGCCATTGATCGAGCAGCCGACCTCAACCTGTGCGATGCGGGACCAGCCCCCATAGAGTCGGTGGATCAAGGGATGATCATCGTAGGACAAAAGCCAAGGCCGTGATTCCTTCCGCAGCAGCCGGGCAAGACGTTCGTGGTCCGCCTGTGTGAATGCGACCTGATAGAGTTGCGGACCGGCCTTCACGTATGGGGGATCGAAGTAGAAGAACGCATCCCCAGGACTGAACAATTCCTCAAAGTCCAGGCAGGTGCAGGTGCCGTGTCGAAGTCGAACGGATGAGAGAATGTCGCTGAATGTCTCGATCTTTGCGTTGATCCGCTCAACGCTGTAGCGACATAGACGATTCGTCATCGGTCCCCCGGCCCGTGTGCCCAACCCGCTGAACGAAATCTGATGGACCGCCAATTTCATCGCTGCGACTAGTCCGGGCGGGTACTTGCGTGTGTCTGAGGTGTTTGAAATCGATCGAAGCACTTCCGTGTCGTCTTGGTAGTAGTCGCTCGACGGGAAGAGCCTCATAGCCTCGGGGAGAATCTCGACGAATACCCGCAAGCTCGTGGGGATTTGGATCACGGCATCCCAGAGAGCGGCCATGGCGGGGTCTCTATCGTTGATCCACGCTCTCCGTATCGCGTGGTTCTCAGCGAGCAAGGACAGCCCCACGGCTCCGCCACCCAGAAACGGTTCACGGAACTCGGCGGTCATACCGACTTCAGAGAACATCCTCTGAAGGCGTGTGTTGATAAGCTTGAGCAGTTTTGCCTTGCCACCGGGGTAGCGGATAAGTCCACTGTGTATTCCCTTGCGCTTCATGGCAGTTCCTCCTGACTCTGAAGATGTAGGTCGTCTAACATTTGCACGAAACGAATGACCGTCACCGTGCCGAGAGTCCTGACTCACTCTTTGGATTCGATTGTCTGCCGGGTCTCCTCGGACGACTGGTTGTCACCCTCGATCTGCTCGAAAAGCGGCTCCCACCAGCCGAGGTCAAGATTCTCGAAGGACTCCGCCTCGTTTATCTGTTTGCACAGGTCAGTGAGTCGGTCGATCACGCCCTGAAACGCATCGAGAGCGAAATCCTTCGCCTGAGTGAATTCATCGAACACTACTGTGTGATCGAAGCCGTCCATCTGGCAGTCCAGTACGGAGCCCAGACTTACTTAATATTTCCTTCTCTCATCCATAATCTAATCTCCTGTTATTGATTGTTCGGTAATTCCGACCCCGAAAACGCCTCCACTTGCGGTACCCCCTTGGCGTCGATGTCGAGGCGAATCAGAGTCCCCTCATTCTCCTTATGGAGTCGTTTCGCTTTCTTGAGGCGACTTGAGTCGGTCTTGAATGGTCCGTGGAGAATTGGCTCCACGTCGCCACTTCTTGTATTCTCAGTCGGAGGCGTACCGTGACCCGACCAGCATTACGGCTGGTCTGCCTTGCCGCATCCGACCGTCCTTGGGATTCACGCCACCGCCTGGGTCTGGGCGACCCATCGGCTTCATGCAACGAACTAATGCTAACACATTACGCTCATGCGTTCAATAACTCACCTCATTAATGTTCAACTTTCAGCCGAATCACTCGTTGCCCGAAGTTTCGGTCAGAGAACTGCTAATACCGCTCTACACTTCAACTCGTTTTCGACTCAAAAGTCTTGTAGACCTTGCACTCCACAGTACATTAACTTTCTGACCAAAAGGTTCAATTGAGTTGCAGTGCTTTGACTCCAGTCTCCAGCCGACCTCCCTCCCCGTCGTTGTCCTCGGTGACAGCCCCCTCGTCGTTGTGGTCAGGGAGGAGAAAGGGGCAACTCACACGCATCACACGCACTTTATATTGTATCCCTTATAATTTACCTGTCTTATTAACTTTCTCCTCATGCGATTAGAATATAGATATGCGTGTGATGCGTGTGAGTTGGCTCATTCTTCCCCCACAATCTGCGAAGTTTGAGGGGTGGGTACACCGTTGCTAGACATGCGATCTTATTAATTAATAATATTACCATCGTTCCCACATCGTCACTAACGGCGACAACGGTCTTGCCCAGACCCCCTAACCCCACCAACTTCGCTGATCACAGGAAGCTAGAAGGCCGCCCTCAAGAGATCACTCTCCGAGATCCTTCAGGCGCAACCCGACGTACGCCCACTTCATCGTTCCCTGTAAGTCAGCCCGCTGCTTCCTGACCAGCTTGGGCAACACCTGATTCAAGTTCTTGAAGAAGTGCCCCTCGCCACTGTCCACGACGAAACTGTCTTCGCACCAACGCACATACGATTTCTTCAGGTCGTCGCACAAGACGTGACCCACATCCCCGCTGGCGACCTCGACCTTCGGCAGGTTGCCGGTGTCGAGGGATCGTTGGAGAACAACTCTGTCTTGGAGGAAGCCCAAGGTCTTGCTGTTCTCCCGCCGATATTGGTTCAGGGTCGCCGCCATCTTCGTCGGGATCGTGAAGCTGCCGTTACCCCTGAGCCGGGCGAGCCCTTCGATCACCCAGTTGGTGAGGCCGCTGACCTCGGCGACGAGTCTCCGGGGAAGCTGCGGGGGCACGCCCTTCGGGGATTGTCTTCGACCGTGGCGGAGCCTCTGGCTCTGTCATCATTGCCACTCCATCCCAGCCAACTCGGTCCCTCCTCCTCGGGCAACACCGTTGACGGGCCGTCTAGACCAAACCTCCCGTGCCGACCCAGTGCAACCCGACGAGCCGCACCCGCCCGCCCTCCTTCGATCGGGGCAGAGTTGGACACGCATGATTCGATTGGAGATTGGGTCGGAAGATCAGGAGTTGGTCGTTGGACGGAGGAGGTCGGCTATCTATATAGCCCGACCTCCTCCGTCCAAATTAGGACTTACGTCGATTTGTTGACTCCGACCTGTTTCCGTCCTGTCCATCCTGTCGTCGCAAGGCTTTGCTGGCATTGGACATACGGTGACTAGAGCAATCCGTCCTGATTCCGTCCAGTCCGTCCTCGTGACGTAGATGGTTTCCGTCGTGGGACGTTCAGGACGGACTCGAATCCGTCCTACTTTTTGCCCTACACAAGCATCACAATCCTGATCGCCTGGTCCGTGATCTGGTACTGGTCGTCCGTGGTCTTGGTCACGAGCGAACGCCTCACGAGGGTCTGGAGGCGATCCATGTACGTGGACTTTGCGAGCCCGGAATCGTCGTGTCCCTGAGAGAACGAGAAGGGTTGGTTGCCGTGCTTGGCGTAAAGGTCGTGGAGCAGTTCCTTGAGCACCGGCTTCAAGAACTGATACTCCGTCGCCGTCTTATCCTTCGGGGTGAACACGATGCTTTCCTGACCATCTTCCAGTTCAACCCTGTGCTTGAGCAGGACGTAGCGGTCGAACTCGGAGGCATCCTTCTGTTTCTCGCAGAACACGGCGGCTCCCCCGGCGATGCCGTCGCTGTTGTCGGTCTCGTCCAGAAGGATCATCGTGTCCGATGCACCACGCAGGGCGGTGTTGCCCCGCTCCTTCTTGGCGGCGTCCTTACCGGTGTGGTGGACGACGAGCACCGTGCAACCGAACTCAGCCTTGAGGCGGTCGAGGTTCGTGATGAACAGATTCATGTCCTGGGTGGCGTTCTCGTTGCCACCGCCGAAGTTGCGGGCGAGCGTGTCGATCACGACCAGGGATGGGTTCTGACCAAGGTCATCCCGTGCAATCTGGATCACCTCGTCGATCTCAGCCTCGTCCAGCAAGTTGAACGTCGCTGGTATGAAGACGAAGTTTCTGGGCGGCGTCACAACCTCATGGTGAGCCAACCATGCTTTGACCCGGTTCCTCAGCCCGCTTACGCCTTCACCGGCGATGTAGAGGACCGGACCCCTCAAGGACTCGAACCGCCCGAGGTGGGGTCTCCCAGTGGCGATGCAGAGGGCATAGTCGAGGGCGACAAAGCTCTTGCCCACGCCCGAGGGTCCGAAGAGCGTGACCAGCGACCCGACAGCGAAGTGCTGGTCGATCTGCCAGACAGGGGGCGGAAGGACGAAGACCTGTTCCAGTGTCAGACCACGCCGTCGTTTCACAGTGGGCTGTGTGCGAAGGGGAACGATGTCCTCGTCGAGCAGCAAGTTCGGGTCAACAGGATCGTCGTAGTGGTCAGGTCGCTCGTCCGGGCAGTCATCAAACACGTCGGGATCAAACGGCTTGCAGATCTGGTGAACCTCGTCGTCGGACACATGGTCGCCCCAGTCGCAGTACTTCTCGTGCTGCATCGCCTTCTCGATCGTGATCTCCCCGTAGGTCCGTCCTCCCCGCATCGAGTCCCACTTGTCTCGGTGGAGCCTGCTGGCACGGTAAACGGCATCAATCATCTCTGGGTCGGGTCCGGTCCAGAAGGCGACCATCGAAACGAACGCCAGTTCCGCCTCCGACTGTGAGAGATAGCCCGCACCCTGGACCTCGCCCCGGTATAGGCGTCGAAACTTCTCGCCGTTGGTGGCGTGGGATGCCTTCTCCACGATGTCGTCCACGGTGATGATACCTGACATGGGACGGGTAACCGGGCGCACTATGGGCGTCAACGGTTGCCGCTTCTCAGGCGTCTTGGGTTCCCTCTCGCAGCCCAGGTACTCAGCGTGAGCCCTCTCGACTCCCGTCTGTCGCCGTTCCAGCGTTCGAGGTGTGCCGGGGAGGTGATGTCCTGTGATCGTCAGATACTTCGGGCTGGACTGGTCGTACATCTCGACGTTGCCGTTCTTCCGCCTTCCAGGGGGTAATTTCCCATAGCAGAAGATGCGGATGCCCGTCCCGCTCGGGCTGATTTCGGTGTAGCTGTTGATAAGGCGGATGATCTCCCATGCCCACTCGTCGATCTCCCCGCTCACGGGGTCACGGCAGTGGTCCAGGTCCGATCCGATGATGTCTCCCGTGGGTCGGAACCCAATGCCATTGGGCTCGGTTCCGAACGGCGAGACGTAATGCTCCCAGACCCTCTCAAACGTGGTCCAGGTCCGGGGCTGATCCGACCGAGCATAGTGGCTATTGACCTGGAGAGGTGGCTTCGTCCACTTCCATTCCCCCTGGTTGCTTTGACGCAGCTCGTAGAACCAGCACACCCAATTGGGGATCGCCTTCAGTTCTGGCGGGATATTCTCCGGGATGACCTCAAGAACGGTCGGTTTTGGCGGGATCTTCTGGGTTTTTTCTTTGACAAGTTGCCCATTACTTGCTACCATATTATAACATCCTTGTTTGTAAGACTCACGGAACGCCGCCACATAACCCTGTGGCGGCGTTCTTCTTCTAACCTCGGTCGAGGATTTTCTAATCACCGCTCATCTCAGGCATTCTGAACGGCATCGTCGTTTACGATCGGAACAGTTCCCCGACACACCCGGCTTGCTGCCAGGTCGATCAAAGCTCGGCGGGGAATCCGCCTGGCACCAATCAGCTTTACCGTGGGCAGTGTGCCGTCGTTGATCAGGCGATAAAGCGATGCCCTGGAGATGTCCAGGAACTCCATCGCCGCCTCGATCGTGACCAGTCCTTCCTGGACCATCATCTCATTGTTCGTCATAGCATCCTCCTGACTTACATAGTGACGACGGACGATATTTATACCAAATCATTCAATATTTTTCAATCAGCCGAATAAATACCTTGAGAGTCGTCGCTTTCGACCCGAAAGGCGGATTCGTGGGATGGCTAGAGAATTATGAGAAGCACCTCGACAGCGAGTACTGGCTGCGGGTGCGTAGGTCGGTGCGGCGAAGGGCGACGGGGCGGGATGGTATGGTCCGGTGCGAGCGGTGTGGTTCAGAGGAAGCACCGTTCGACTGCCACCACACGACCGAGGCGTATCGCTATCTCGGTGAGGAACTGGACCACCTTGATCTGATGAGGTACTGGTGTCGGGCGTGCCACCAGTTTCGGCATGGGCACGGTCCAGACCCGAATGTTCGGATGTCCTGGCGAGAACCGGAAGAGCGGATCGGACAGCTTTCGGGTTGAAACCCATTGGGGACCTCTCCATTCGGAGTGGAGTCTGCTATTAACAATCCCCAGTGGAGAGTGAAGCCTATTATCAACAATCCAGGATGGTGATTATCAATAGTGCCCCGCTCTCTGGTGCGCCACCTGGCAACGTTGTGCGTTATCAACCGCTGCGCCATTCCTTATGAGTGCCTCGTCCATTGCTCACACTCGCCGCTTGTGGTTGGCATCCAGACCAAGGTGACCGGTTCATAACGAAGCGGCGGGTACAAAAATTGGAGAGCATGCGTTATTAACCGACCAATCCCGGCTCCTTCCCGTCGAGTCGATCCTGGCCCCGGATCATCGCCGACTCGTCGATGTCGCAGGAGATGCAGCGGCGTCCGAGATTACGACAAACAAAGGCGGTCGTGAACCCGCCGCCGCAGGCATCGACCACCAGATCGCCCGACTGGCTGGAGTATCTAACTGGTTACCCCACCTCGTTGTGCGATTGATCATGATTGACCCCCGATCAGGGCCTTCCGAGTTGAGCAGTAACGCATGTAATCTCTTACTTCCTCACAGTCTTCTCCAATGTCGTAAAAATCAGAATCTTTGGCTAGAAAACGCTCTCCAGGCTTCAGGCACGTAAAGTGTGTCGAGAAGAAGTCGTCAACACAGAAGATGCGCCAGCTCATTCCAAGTTGGCGTGAGAATTTCTGTAGTTCGTCGCACTCTTTTGTGGCTCTTCTCCCAACTGAGTGGGTGGAAAATTGCCTGTGATGGCCTCGAAACCCCTTGATTTCCAGGGTTTTCTCCTTCTCCTCGAGGTGAGAAATCCGGCATGATACGCGGATGCGAAAA
>JBEKTN010000156.1:0-17672 GCA_049516015.1 Isosphaeraceae bacterium
GGCCGCCCCTTTGGCCAGCCGGAATGGCAGAAGGAAATCGCGAAACGTTTGGGCCTAGAGTCGGCCTATCGTCCCACGGGTCGCCCGCGAAGGGTGGGCCGAAATCAAAATGCCTCGCCCGGGTGAAGATCGCTCGGACGTCGGCGGGACCGCCCAGTTTAACAATATCGGACCTGTCCCGCTTTCTGCACACGCTTTCTGCACAGCCTGCTGCCTGACTATCACCTGTGCGTCATCCGCGACGACCAAGTGGTCGGGCTGGTGCCGGAGGCCGTGGCCGGTCTGCACAGCGCCGCGGGTGATACCGCCCGCCCGATCACGTTCATTTCCGGCCCCTCAGCCACCTCGGACATCGAGCTGAACCGGGTCGAGGGTGTCCACGGGCCGCGAACCCTCGAGGTGCTGCTGGTCACGTCGCTGGTCATCGACCCTATTTAGTAACACAGCGCGGGATCGGCGCTTCTGACTTCCCGTCCGGCTCACAAGCCTGAAGCGCAAGCGAAGGTCATTGAATGATACGTATTATTGAATGCCCTTCGCTTGCGCTTCAGGCTTGTAGAAGACGACTTCCCCGGCACCGTTTGCATTCTCGACGGCGATCGATCTGGGGTTTGGCTCTTGTTCGAGGGCAAGTGAAAGGTGGCGGATCACACGGCCACTTTGAGCTCCTCGCTCGGCGCCATGGGCTGGCGGGCGGCGAGTCCGGCGGCGAAGCTGCGCAACCGCTTCACCATCTCGGACAGGCCATTGCGCCGGCTCATCGTCAGGTTGGTTGCCAGACCAAGTCTTGCAAGCAGGCCGGCCAGATCAAAGTCCAGGATCTGGGCCGCCGGCTGGCCGGAGAAGAGGGCTTGTAGAAGCGCGATCAGGCCGCGCACGATCTCGCTGTCGCTGTCAGCCAGGAACTCGACCACGTCGGTCGAGCCAGGGCGGGCCCGCGACGACAGGAATACGGTGCTCTGGCAGCCCCGCACGCGGTTGGCCTCGGTCTTCAGGTCGGAGGGCATCGCCGGCAGATTCCTGCCCAGATCGATCAGGTAAGCATAACGCTCGGCCCAGTCGTGTAGATCTTCAAACTCCGCCGCGAATTCCTCCGCGGCAGCCTCGACGGAGGCAGCCGATGCCGCGGGATAATTGAGCGGCCGCAAGTCCGGCCAGGGGGCGGTTGCGGCCTGCGATCGCGGGCGGCCTTTCTGACCTGCGATGCTGCTCACGCAGGCCGCCAGGGCGTCGACTTCCTCGATCGTGTTGTAAACGGAGAAAGAGGCCCTCACGGTCCCGAGAACTCCCATACGCTGCATCAGGGGCTGACAGCAATGATGGCCGGTACGAACCGCGATGCCTTCAAGATCGAGCCGCGTGCCCACGTCGAGGGCCGGGACGCGAGGATCCTCGAGCACGAACGAGACCGCGCCCACGCGATGCGCCGGCTCACCGACGACACGCACGCCAGGAATGGCCGAGAGCGATCGGGCGCAGCGATCAACGAGCTGTGACTCGTGGCGGGCGAGCGCCGGCCGGTCCATTCTCTTGAGCCATTCCAGGGCCGCGGCCAGGCCGATGGCGCCTCCGACGTTGGGCGTTCCAGCCTCGAACTTCAAAGGTGCCGGAGCATAGGAGGTCTTCTCGAACGTGACTGTCTCGATCATGTCGCCTCCGGCCTGCCAGGGAGGCATCGCCTCGAGATGGCGGAGCTTGCCGTAAAGGATTCCGATGCCCATGGGCCCGAAAACCTTGTGGCCGGAGAACGCGTAGAAATCGCAATCGAGGTCTTGAACGTTGACATCGACATGGGCCACGGCCTGGGCGCCGTCGACGACAACGGCGGCACCGTGCTGGTGAGCCATATCGATCACGAGCTTGACGGGATTCACGGTGCCCAGGGCGTTCGAGACATGCCCGAGCGCCACCAGCTTGGTGCGGCGGGAAAGCAGCTTTTCGTAGGCTTCGAGCCGCAGTTCGCCTGCATCGGAGATCGGCACGACCCGCAGCGATGCACCGGTCTGGGCACAGAGGATCTGCCAGGGGACGATGTTGGCATGATGTTCCATCCAGGTGACGATCACCTCATCGCCTGGTCCCACGTTCTGCCGTCCGAAGCAGTGGGCCGCCAGATTGATCGCCTCGGTCGCGCCGCGGACGAAGACCACCTCCCTTGGTGAACCTGCTCCGATGAAGCTGGCGGCCGACAGTCGGGCCTGCTCGTACAGGGTTGTGGCCCGATCGCTCATTGTATGCACGCCCCGGTGCACGTTCGCGCAGGACCGCTCGTAGAAACCGGCCATCGCGTCCAGAACGGCCCGCGGCTTCTGGGTCGTCGCCGCGTTGTCGAGGTAGACCAGCGGTTTGTCATGAACCTGCCGGGCGAGAATCGGGAACTCGCGGCGGATCGCGGCGAGATCCAGGCCGGGGCCGGGGAGCAAGCTGCCGGAGGTCGAAAGAGTGCCAGGCTGGGTGGAATTCATCAGGGACACCTCATTTTTCCTGCTGCGGAACCATCATGCGGGCTGCGGCTGCTCCAGCTCCTGGCACCAGGCTACCAGATCGTGCGCGGAGATGCCGCCGGGGCGAAGGCTCGCCTCGCGGCGCAGCCGCCCCAGCAACATAGCCGTCAGCTCGCCGGGAAGGCTGATGCCCTGATCGGCCAGGATGTGCCGCAGCGCCGCCGTTCCGGTGTGCTTGCCCAGCACGAACCGGCTCTCGCAGGCACCGACCTGGGCGGGCTGGAAGGCCTCGTAAGCACTCCGATCTCGTAGCATTGCATGCACATGTATTCCCGACTCGTGACTGTGGATCGCGCTGCCGCTGATCGGCTGATGAGCCGGGATAGCCCGTCCCGAGGCTTCGGAAACTGTGCGGCACAGGTCCCAGAGGGCCGTCGTGTCGATGCCGGTCGGGCGCTTCAGGGACAGATGAATGGCCATCACGACCTGTTCGAGCGCGGCATTGCCCGCCCGTTCGCCCAGGCCGCCAACGGTGACATCCACGCTGCTGGCCCCCGCCGCCACCGCGGCCACGGAGTTGGCCGTCGCCATGCCGAGATCATTGTGACCATGGAAACCGAGCGCCAGTCCGGTGACACGCGCCTTGAGCCGGGCGAAGACGGCGCCGATCTCCATCGGGTTCCAGACCCCGACCGTATCGGCCAGGCGCAACCTGCTGGCGCCGGCCTGCCTAGCGGCCAAGGCCAGGTCTTCCAGGAAATCAGGATCTGCCCGCGATGCGTCCTGGGCGCCCACGGAGACGAAATCGAACCATTGGCGAGCCGCGGCGACCAGCTCGCCAATCTGCTCGATGATCGCGCTTGCCGGCCTGTCGATGACTCGCTGGTGGATGGAAGAGGCGGGGAAACTGAGGTGGATCGCGGGAACTTCCGCCCGGGATGCGGCCTCGATGTCGTGCCGGCAAGCCCTGGCCCAGGCCGTCAAGCGGCAGGGGAGGTTGAGTCCGGACAGGTCGCGAATGACCTGTCGTTCCTCCTCGCCCATGGCCGGGGTGCCGACCTCGAGCTCGGGTACGCCGGCCCGGGCCAGCGCCGCGGCGATCTCCAGCTTCTGTCGATGGCTGAAGGCCACGCCCGCGGCCTGCTCACCGTCACGCAGCGTGGTGTCGATGATCCAGACTGGAGCGTGTTCACCACGCTCCAGCTCGCTCGACACCTCAAAAGGGAAATCGCAACGCATCGTTGGGGCACTCCGAGATGCACTCTCCACACTCCAGGCAGCGGTCGGCGATGATCTCGATCTTGACCTTCGGCTTCGGCTTCTCCAGAGCCTGGGTGGGACAGACGTCAATGCAGCTACCGCATCCTCCGCACTTTTTTTGATCCACAATCACCGCCATGAAAATTCCTCCTCAATGAGCCTCGACCGGGGTGAGCAGATAATCCTCGAGCGGCTGGCCGGATTCCAGGGAGTCGAGGATTTCCTCGAGCCGGCCCTCGTCCACGCCGCCGTACCAGTAGCCCTCGGGAAACACCGCCATGACGGGGCCGTCGTCGCAGGCGTTCAGGCAGCCCGTCGAGGAGATGAGAACGTTCTCAATCCCGCGATCCTGGAGCCCTTCCTCGATCAGGGGCAGGAGGCCCGGCCCGCCTTTCTTCTGGCACTTGCCCTTGGCGTCGCTGCCAACTCGATAGCTGCAACAAACGAGAATGACCTTGTCCGGTTTCAACATGACTGGAACTCCCATCGAGTCTTGCACGTTCGGTCAAAAAACATGGATCGCGGCGCTTAGCCGCAGCCCGTGCCCTGTCCGGCACAGGCATCGCCGCATCGGAAGGCCCGCCGCGGCGGCGTCGCGGGACGTCCCTGGTAAACCTCGGCGACGGCATCGGCCACCAGGCCCTCGGTGAGCCGGACCGGCACGCCCAGATCGGTCAGGAGCCGACTCGGGGTCTCCCCCGCGCCGCTGGTGAGCACGGCCCGACAATCGTTCAGCCGCGCTGCCATTTCCTGCCATCGCTGCGCGCCACGTCCCGCGGGAGGTGCGGGCCGGGTGGCAACTTGCTGGCCGTGTGCATCGAAGATCAACAGTTCGTCGGCCTCGCCAAGATGCAAGTTCACCAGCATTCCCTCGGCGCTGGCGACGGCCACGTAGGGACGGCTCTCGGCTTGCGGCGAGCGGGCCGCTTGCAGGCAGTCGAAAATCTCCTGGGTCATGGCTTCGCCGAGCTTGCCCACGGCATCGGCCCGGCAGCGGGTACAGTGGCTCATCTGGGGAAGGTAATTCAGCGCCTCGTGCCGCGCCTTGGCCACCACGCTTCCCGACGGCTGCTCGAGTTCTCCAAACAGCGTTCCGGCCACGGGATAAAGGGGAATGCAGTTGAGCACGTCAGCCCCCAGGCCCGCTGTGATTCGGGCGATCTCGGGCACGTGGTCTTCATTGACGCCGGGAATCAGGATCGTGTTGATCTTGACCGTGATACCCCGTTCCTTGAGGCCGCGCACGGCCTCGAGCTGCCGGCCCAGCAACAGCCTGGCGGCTTCCAGGCCGCGGACGACCCGCGTGCCGTCGCGCATCCAGGCATACACCTGCTGGCCGATGAACGGGTCGACGGCATTGATCGTCACGGTTACGTGGCTGACCTTGAGCTCGGCCAGGCCGTCGAGATGCGGACCGACCATCAGCCCGTTCGTGGCCACGCAGAGCAAGACATCCGGATCTTCCTGGCGAATCAGCGTGAGCGTTTCCATCGTCTCCGGGGCGTTGGCGAACGGATCTCCCGGGCCGGCGATTCCCACGACGGCCAGGCCGGGAACGCGCTGGCGTACCTGCTTGTAGTACTCGAGGGCCTGCTTTGGAGTCAGCACGGTGCTGGTAACGCCGGGACGGCTCTCGTTGCAACAATCGTACTGGCGATCGCAGTAGTTGCACTGGATGTTGCACTTCGGAGCCACCGGAAGATGGACCCGCCCGAACTCGTGGCGCGCCTTGGGATCAAAACAGGGATGTTTGGATCGGTCCAGAGCCATGCTAACCTCACATGTTCATGTATCCGTTGGGGTCGCCGTCCTGGATTGCAGCGATCCGCGTGTTGGTAATTCTGTCCAGCAAGTCGTGCGAGCCTCGATACCCCAGATGAAGAATGCGGTTGGCCCCGATGCGATCGTGGATCGGGAAGCCGACCCGTACCAGCGGCTTGCCCAGCTTGCGGGCCATGGGATAACCCTTGCTGCTGCCAATCATGATGTCGCAGGCGAGTTCCCCGGCCGCGTCCTCGAGTTCCAGGAAATCGACTCCGCTGAGCACGACAGCCTCGGGCGCGAACTGCTTGACCGCGGGGCCCAGCCGCCCGCTCCGTCCTCCCGAGCCGCAGAGCGCGGGCTTGATCCCGAGCTCGCTCAGAAAGGCGGCCAGACCGACAACGAGATCTTCTTCGCCGTAGATCAAGGCCCGGGTGTGCGCCAGGTACTTGTGAGCGTCGATGTAGGCATCGACGAGCCGGCCGCGTTCGGCCGCGTGCTTCGCCGGCACGGGGCGACCCGAGCAGGCCGAAAGCATGTCGAAAAACGCATCGGTCTGGCGGATTCCCATGGGCAGGCCGAGTCCATGGCGGGGAACGGCATGGCGATCCCGCAAAGCGCAACCGGCTGTCTTGGACGTGTCTTGGGTTGAGCCGAACTCGATCGTGGCGGCTGCCCGGCCCATCTTGCGAATCGCTGCGATGGTCGTCCCGCCGGAAGGCAGGCGCTCGTAGTCGGCCCAGGTGCCACCGTCGAGCGAGTCTGAATAATCGGGCAGCACCACGGCCGGCAGGTCGAAGTCGGCGGCGACCTCTTTGAGATAGCGCAGGTCGGCGGGAGAGACCATCCCCGGCAAGAGGTTCACCAGCCGCTCCGGGGGGCCGCTCTGAGCCAGCGTCTCGACCACTGCCCTGACAGCGGCATGAAATCCCTCGGCGTGGGTGTCACGATAGCTGGGAGTCGAGACGTGAACGAGCTGGGGCAGCACGCGGTCCGGCCGATCGCGGCGAAACTCCTTGACGTAGAGGTTGATGTCATCGCCGATCGTTTCCGAGAGGCAAGTCGAGGCGATCCCGATCAGCTCGGGAGCATACTGGCGGATCACGTTCTCCAGCCCTTGGTGGAGAATCTGCCGGCCGCCGTGCACGGCCGCCGATTCGCTGAAATTGGAGGACGCGATATCCACCGGCTCGCGAAAGTGGCCGATCAGGTAGCGCCTGATGTACGTCGAGCAACCCTGCGAGCCGTGGAGCAAGGGGATGGCCCGCTCGATGCCCCGAAAGACAAGGCAGGCGCCCAGCGGCGTGCACACGTTGCAGGCATTCCGGGTGGCCGCAAAGCCACGAGGCGGATCGTCCACTAATGGCAGTGGCTGCATGAGGGTCCTCCCTGGCACGCGACCGTGCCCGCCTGGCAAGCTTCATTCGATAGGACGTCCAGGGTCAACGGTGGCTCGATCAGGGTCAACGGTGGCTCGGGAACGATGGGTCGGGCTGCCCGCCGGGGGGCGAACTGCCAGACGGGGCTGGTCGCGGAGGCATGGACCTCGGCCGCGAAGTTGACCATGCCCTCGAAGCCGGCCAGCGGCTGTTTCCGTTCGTGGTTATGATCGCAGAACGCGACGCCCAGCTTGTAAGCCAGCGGCCGTTCCTTGACCCCGCCAATGAACAGGTCGACCTGCTTCTCCTTCATGAACGCCGCCAGCTCGACCGGGTTGGTGTCATCGACCAGGATCGTCCCCGGGTCGCTGATCTCTCGAAGCTCGTCGTAATCGTCGGGGCTACCCGTCTGTGAGCCCACGACCACGGTCTCCATGCCGATGGTCCGCAGCGCCCGGATCAGCGAAAAGGCCTTGAACGCTCCCCCGGTGTAGATCGCGGCACGCTTGCCTGTGAGCTCGGCCTTGTACTCCCGGAGCCGGGGCAGGATGCGCGCGACCTCCTCGCGAACCAGTTCACGCGTCCGGCCGATCATGCTCGGTTCGCGCTCCTTGAAGAACTCGGCCACGTCGTAGAGGGCCCGGGACGTGTCCTCGATTCCGAAGTACGACACACGGATGAACGGAATGCCATACTTTTCCTCCATCATCTTCGCGAGATGGACCATCGATCCCGAGCACTGCACCACGTTCAGCGCGGCGCCGTGGCAGCGGCGAATGTCGTCGACGCGTCCATCCCCGGTGATGGTCGCCACGACCTCGACACCCATCTGCTCGTAATAGCGACGGATCATCCAGGCTTCGCCGGCAAGATTGAACTCTCCCAGGATGTTGATGCTGAGCGGCGAGATCTGCTCCGTGCTCCCCGTGCCGACGAGCTGGAAGAGTGCCTGGCAGGCCGCCTTGTAACCGTCCTTCTTCGTTCCTTTGAAGCCCTCCGACTGCACGGGGAGAACCGGAATCCCGGTCTCGGAGGCAACCTTGCGGCAAACCGCATCCACGTCGTCGCCGATCAGACCGACGATGCAGGTGCTGTAGACGAAGGCCGCCTTGGGTTTGTAATGGTCAATCAGCTCGCGCAGGGCCCGGCCCAGCTTGGGCTCGCCGCCGAAGATGACATCCTTCTCGCGAAGGTCGGTGGAGAAGCTCAGGCGGTGGAGCTGAGGTCCCGACGACAGCGATCCCCGGATGTCCCAGGTGTAAGCCGCGCAACCGATTGGCCCGTGGACCAGGTGGACGGCGTCGGCGATCGGGTAGAGGACCACGCGCGAGCCGCAGAAGACGCACGCACGCTGGCTGACCGAGCCGGCCACGCTGTGCTTCTCGCACGTCATGGCAAACGGCTCCTCGCCGGCGCGGTGGATCTGAGCTTTGCGGGTGTCGAGAATCTCGGTCATGGTCCTGTACCTCGGCCTTGGTTCGAGCAAGGTGGCGGCGGAGCCGGTCTTTGCAACACGTCGGAGAATCCGGCGCGGGATGGCGACTGCCACCTCGGGGAACGTTCAGAGCACCAGCTCGAATTTCTCCTCGGGCGCGTCGCGGTCCTTGCGGTCAAGGAACAGGTCGAGCATCTTCTCCAGCAACCGCATGGCGCCACGGTAGCCGACGGTGGGGAAGTAGGTATGGCCGCAACGGTCGATGATCGGGAATCCGAATCGGAGGAACGGAAGATCCTCGTCGCGGGCGATATACTTGCCGTGGGTGGTGCCGATCAGAAGGTCGGGCCGGTCATTCTTGATGAGCTGGTGCAGGTAAAACTGGTCGGCGCCGAAGCCTTGCTTGAAGATGACCTGGTCGGCCAGATCGCCAAGCACCGCGGAGATTCGCTCGTCGAAGTTCTTGCCCGGCGTGCCGGTAATGATGTAGATGGGAACCATGTCGAGGTCGACCAGAAACTCGGTCATCGCGACGAGCTGGTCGGGGTCGCCGAAGAGGGCGACGCGCTTGCCATGAAAGTACTGGTGCATGTCGGTGATGATGTCGAGGACCCGGCCCCGCTCATCGATGATCGAGTCAGGAACGTACCGGCCGTTGAAGTGACGGAGCGCGGCGATGAAGCGGTCGGTCGCCCGCAGACCGATAGGCAGCTCGAGCAACTGGCCGGGAACCTTACATTTGGCCTCCAGCGCCTCGGTGGCCAGGCCAGAGGCAGTGGGGCCCAGGCCGATGGTCGCCTCGCTGTTGCCAGCGGCCTTGATCAGGGGAACTGTCACTCCTCCCTTGGGATACATGTTCATCTTGCCCGTCTGAGGCGTGTCGAACACGTCGGACTGGTCGGGGAAGGTGATGCACTCGAGCATCATCTCAGCGACCAGGCGCTTGAGCTCGCGGATGTCGGACGGCTCGACCCAGCCCGGGATCAGGTTGATCGTTTCGTTGCGGGTGCCGTCGTGTTCCGCGTAGTAGTCGACCATGGCCTTGGTCATCCGGGCGAACCCGGTGACGTGCGACCCGACATAGCTGGGAGTGTTGGCGTGGAAGACATACTTCCCCTCGGGGATCTTGCCGTCGTCCTGCGCCTTGATGATGATCTGGTTCAGATCATCGCCGATGGTCTCGGAGAGGCACGTGGTGTGGACTCCGATCACCTGCGGGTTGTAGATCGTGAAGATGTTCTCGATGGCGGCCAGCAGATTCGCCTGGCCGCCGAAAACGCTGGACCCCTCGGTGAACGAGCTGGTGGCGGCCATGACCGGCTCCCGGACATGTCGCGTCAGCATGCTGCGGTGATAGGCACAACAGCCCTGGGACCCGTGGCTGTGAGGCAAGCAGGCATGAACGCCCAGTGCCGCGTACATTGCCCCGATCGGCATGCACGTCTTGGCCGGGTTGATCGACAGGGCGGTGCGTTCTGCAACCGCCTCGGGGGTATGCTTCATCAGCATGGGAACCTCTCCTCGGAAAGCTCTTTGAAATCGATCGAGATCGTCCGACGGTAGCGGAGGAGGAAAGGAGAGAGGCCCCCGCTCACGATGAGGGTTTAATCGTCCTCGGGTGCCAGGCGGGAGAGATGCGCTAGATGGTGTGGCCCGCGCGCGGCGAGGGGCGGGCCGGACTCGCCGTTCTTCTTCTCCAGCCAGGGCGGGGTGATCATCTTCCAGATCCGGGTGTTGACCAGGCGGTCGATCTCGCGGTAGAAGTTGGCCGCTCCCTCGAATCCTGCGTAGGGGCCGCCGATGTCGTAGTTGTGGAGCTGCTTGCAGGGCACGCCCATCTTCTGGATGACATATTTTTCCTTGATGCCCGCACAGAAGACGTCGGGCTTGTAGAGCTCGATCATCTTCTCCGACTCGTAGTGATTGATATCATCGATGACGAGAGCGTTCTTGTCCATCTGGGGCATCATGCCCTCGTAATCGCCCAGCAGCACGCCCGCCTCGGCCAGCCGTGCCTTTTCTTCCTCGGTTTTGCGCAGTCGGAAAGCCGCAGGGTCGCGCAGGACTTCGATCTCCTCGATGTTGCGGCTGTCGGCGTCGACCTTGATGGTCGGGATGACGTTGCGCCCCTCGTAATCGTCGCGGTGGGCGAACTCATACCCGGCCGAGATCACCCGCATGCCCATGTCAGTGAACAGGTCCTGGTAGTGGTGAGCGCGCGAGCCGCCGACGAAGAGCATCGCCAGCTTCCCCTCGCAGCGCCCTCGAACCTCGGCCTGGACTGGAGTGAGCTTGGCCAGTTCCTCGGCGATCACCGCCTCGGTCCGGTCGATCAGCCCGGCGTCGCCGAAATAGTTCGCCATCTTCCGCAGGGCCTTGGCCGTGGACTTGGCGCCGATGAAGTTGACCTTCATCCAGGGGATGCCATACTTCGTCTCCATCATCTGGGCCATGTAGTTGATCGAGCGATAGCACTGCACCAGGTCGAGGTCGGCTTGCTGGCTGCTGGCCATGTCCTCGTAGCAGGCGTTGCCGCTGAAGGTCGCTACCAGGGTGAACCCGCAACGTTGGAAAAGATCTTCGATGACGAACGAGTCGCCGCCGATGTTGTACTCGCCCAGCATGTTGATCTTGAATTTGCCCTCGACCGTCCGCTCGGACTGGCCGACGACGTGCTTGAAGAACTGGTTGTTGGCGATGTGGTGTCCGGCCGACTGGCTGACGCCCTTGTAGCCCTCGCAACTGAAGCCGAAGACATTGATGCCCAGCGTCTCCTTCATCTCGCGGGCCACGGCATGGACGTCGTCGCCGATCAGTCCGACCGGACAGGTGGAGCAGATCGCGATCGCCCGGGGCTTGAAGATCTCGTAGGCCTCAAGGATGGCCTGCTTGAGCTTCTTCTCGCCGCCGAAGATGATCTCCTGTTCCTGCATGTCGGTGGACAACGAATACGTCATGTAGTTTTCGGGGCCCAGCTCATCGGGCACGGTCTGGTTGCGCCGCGTCAACCAGCTATAATAGCCGCAGCCGATTGGCCCGTGGGTGATCTGGAGGATGTCGCGCGTGGGCCCGAGCACCACGCCCTTGCAGCCGGCATAAGCGCAGCCGCGCTGGGTGATGATGCCTGGAATGGTCCGGGAATTGGCGCCGATTACTGGCGGCGCCTCGGGATCATTGGCGAGGATCTGGGTCTCACGCTTGCGGCGCACTTTTTTCGGATAGATCTCCAGCAGTTCCTGCTTCGCCTCCGCGGCGGTGGGGACAAGCTCATTCACGGCTCGGGCTCCTGGGGTGGCCTGGGTTTGGGGGTTTTCCGCTTTCGTCGGCGGGCCGGTCCAGCGGGGTTCACGCCGCCACTTCCTCCACTTCCTCCACTTCCTCCGCCACTTCCTCGCCCAGAAGGCCGTACTCGACCAAGAGCGTCTCGAGCTCATCCATGTCTATGGGCTTGGGAATCACGAACAGCGAATTGGCGTCGATCTTGCGGGCCAGCGCGCGGTACTCGTCGGCCTGGGGAGCATAGGGGTTCCACTCGATGACCGTTTTGCGCTTGATCTCGGCACGCTGGACGTCGTTGTCGCGGGGGAGGAAGTGGATCATCTTCGTTCCCAGCCGGCGGGCGAACTCCTCGATCATCTCGCGTTCGTTGTCGACTTTGCGGCTGTTGCAGATCAGGCCCCCGAGGCGGACGCCGCCGGCCTCGGCGAACTTCACGATTCCCTTGCAGATGTTGTTGGCCGCATACATCGCCATCATCTCGCCGGAACAGACGATGTAAATTTCCTGGGCCTTGCCCTCGCGCATGGGCATCGCGAATCCGCCGCAGACGACGTCGCCCAGCACGTCGTAGAAGACGTAATCCAGGTTCTTCTCCTCGTCGTAGGCGCCGAGCTGCTCGAGCAGGTTGATCGAGGTGATGATACCCCGGCCGGCGCAGCCGACTCCCGGCTCGGGGCCGCCCGACTCGGTGCACATCGTCGCGCCCCAGCCGGGGCGAAGAACGTCGTCGAGATCGACATCCTCACCCTCTTCTCGAAGTGTGTCCAGGACCGTTTTCTGGCCCAGTCCGCCCATCAAGAGCCGCGTCGAGTCGGCCTTGGGGTCGCAGCCGACCACCATGACCTTGCGGCCCATCTCCGCCAGCGCCGCGACCGTGTTCTGAGTCGTTGTCGACTTGCCAATGCCGCCCTTGCCGTAAACCGCCACCTTACGCATCGATTGCTCCTCTCGCGAAGTTGGCCTGTGCATCACCCGAGTGATCCACGTGGTCAATCTGTTCCGTCTCGACACGCGTCGAGCTGTTCCCCACGAGTACAAGGTGAGAGCGGAGCTTGGGGAACCATAAGCTCACGCGTCCGGATTTGATGAACCAGAAAGGATGAGTGGGAGAGTCCCATTCCAGAAGGTTCAACTGTCGCTGCTTGAATCCCGAATTATCAGGGACCAATTGCCTGAGCATAGAAGCAAGTTGAATGCCAAAGCCGGCAACGCGCCCTGTGCCTCGACACCGGCCCCGTGCCGATCGATCACGGCATGTCGTTGAAATTGCCGTTTTTTCCAGGGATTTTGCCGATTTCGTGGCTCCGGCACACGACGGCGGCCGGAAATAATCTTCGCGAAAATCTCACAGAGAAGGTCTAAAGCTCGGTCCCTTCGAGAGAGCAGTCTCTTCCCTGAAACACCCGTCGCCGCCGGGAGCTGTCGTGGAGGAACAGACGCAAAGATAGACGGAGCGAGGGCTTACAGAGCGGCAATACAATTCTGTCACGCCATCGGGGCTGTTGTGACAAAAATGTTGCGTCAGTCGTCGCCCGGGCGGGGAAAGCGACGCGATCGGCAGGCGCGGCAAGTCAACCCTGACGAATGGGCGCTCATTAAGTTTGACGTGATGTTTACCGCTTTGCGCGGCGATGGGCCGGGGTGTTTACTGCTCCGTGCCGCCCCGGCCCCGCTTGAACAGGCTCTGGTAATCGATGTCCAGATTCTGGACCTTGTAACGGACCATGCGGGGAGAGATGCCGAGGTCGCGCGCCGCGGCGTTGATGTTTCCCTCCGTCCGCTTGAGGGCGTCGGTGATCAGGTCTCGCTCGAAGCTGGTCGTGAGCAGCTTGAAGCTGCCGGACGCGGTGCGGTCCGAGCTGTCGGGCATCTGCAAGGTCGGCGGTAGATGATGTCCGGCGATCACGCCATCATCGCTGAGCAACACGGCGTGCTCGATGCAGTTTTCCAGCTCACGCACGTTTCCGGGCCAGTGGTAGGCGATCATCATGTTGATGGCCGGCGTGCTGATCCGATGAATCGGCTTGTTCATCTGCTTGGCGTACTTCTGGACGAAGTAATTGGCCAGCAGCAAGATGTCGTCGCGGCGCTCGCGCAGCGGGGGAAGCCAGATGGTGAACACGTTGATCCGGTAGTACAGATCCTGTCGGAAGCTGCCGTTCTTGACTGCCGTCTCCAGATCGCGATTGGTGGCCGTGATGATCCGGACATCGATGGTCTGGGTATTATTGCTGCCTACTCGCTCGAACTGCCGCTCCTGCAAGACGCGCAACAGCTTCACCTGGACCGTGGGAGAGAAGTCGCCGATCTCATCAAGAAACAGCGTTCCTCCATTCGCCTCCTCGAACCGGCCAATTCGTGAGTTCACTGCTCCGCTGAACGCCCCTCGCTCGTGGCCGAAGAGCTCGCTTTCGACCAGTGTGTCGGATAGTGTGGCGCAGTTCACCTTGATGAACGGTCCATCCCGGCGGGAACTGTGAAAATGGATCGCGGTGGCGACGAGCTCCTTACCGGTCCCCGATTCACCGCGAATCAGGCAGGTGGTGTTCGCGCCGGCAACCTGGTTGATCCGCCGGTAGACCTCGCGGGCCGCTGTCGAGTTGCCAACCATGTTGGCGGGCCGGATGTTTTCCTCGAGGGCGTCACGGAGCTTGAGGTTCTCGCTCTCGAGAGCTTCGCGCTGAAGCTGGGCCATGCGCCGCGCCTTGACATCGTGGGCGATCATGCCGGCCACGATGGCCAGGAGCTGCTCCTGGTCCTCGAGCTCGGCGAGATCACGGCAGGCGAGGTCCGCGGCCAGCGAGCCGACGACCTGACTGCCCACGATCACGGGTACGCAGATGAAGCTCAGCCGAGTCTTCTCGCTCTGATCCCGTGCATGAATCCGGTCCTGGAACCGTGGCTCCGCCGAGATCTGGGGGACAATGATCGATGTCCCGGTTCGCAGGACCTCACCGGTGATGCCCTCACCCACACGGTACCGGAGCTTGCCTCGCTCGTCCTCGTCGACGCCGGTCGCCGCGGCAAGCCGCAGCTCGGAACCATCCGGCGACACGAGCATGACCGTTCCTCGAGTCATGCCCAGCTCGGTCTCGAGCGTCTGGAGAATCCTGAGCAGCATCTCCTCCTGGCCGGAACCGGCGGCCAGGACCTCGGCGATGGCGTGAAGCGCCCGGATATCACGATGCGGAGAACAAGAGCGGTCCACGCATCGAAGTGGGGAAACCTCGTCCCCGTCGAGCAAGTCCATGCATCGTCTCCCGATTCCTCGACAAGGGGAACGCGCCGTGGGGATGGTTCCGTGGGGGAGAATTTCTGGAGGACGCAGTCTGCAGCCGCGGAGAGGTATCGCCTGAAGACCGTCTTGAAAGCCAGGAGCCGATCCAGGAATCGCTCCTGGCGGCTTCACTCGGTCAAACATTCCAGAAGCGGGACCTGTGCATCGATCAACTACGATTCTCAACCGGCACATACTTGCGCCGGGTTGGCCCTGTGTAAACCTGTCGGGGCCGGCCGATTCGCCGGTCGGGGTCGCGGTATAGCTCGTACCAGTGGGCGATCCATCCGGGGATCCGCCCGATCGAAAACATCACCGTGTACATGTTGAGTGGGATGCCGATCGCGCGGAGGATGATTCCCGAGTAGAAATCGATATTGGGATAGAGCTTGCGCTCCAGGAAATACTCATCCGTCAGCGCGATCGAGGCCAGCTCCTCGGCGATCTCCAGGAGCGGGTCGGCCACGCCCAGCGTGGACAGCAAGCCTTCGGCCGTTTTCTCCAGGATCTTGGCCCGAGGATCGAAGTTCTTGTAGACCCGGTGGCCAAACCCCATCAGCCGGAACTTCTTGGCCTTCACCTTCTCGACGATCGACTTCGGATTCTCGCCACCCTTGTGAATCGTCTCGAGCATCTTGATCACGGCCATGTTGGCGCCGCCATGCGATGGTCCCCAGAGAGCACAAACCCCGGAAGCCACCGACGCGAACACATTGGCCCCCGACGACCCGACCATGCGGACGGTCGATGTCGAGCAGTTCTGCTCGTGGTCCGCGTGCAAGATCAGGAAACGGCTCAGCGCCTTCACCACCTGGAGCGTGGGCTCGTATCGTGAGTGAGGCTTCGAGAACATCATGTGCAAGAAGTTGCGGCAGTAGCTCAGTGCCGGGTCGGGATACTCAACCCGCTGGCCAAGCGTCATCTTGTAGCTGAATGCCGCAATGGTGCGGACCTTGCTCATGAGAATGGCCACGGCTGTCAGGAACCGATCCTGGTCGAGATCGGTGTCGAGCAGCTCCGGGTGATAGCAGCCGCACGCGTTGATCATGGCCGAGAGCATTGCCATGGGATGCCCGTGTGGCGGAAACCCCTCGAAATGGTTGCGCATCCCTTCGTGCAGCAATTGCTGCTCGGTCAAGAGCTCGCGGAACCGGGCAAGCTGGGCCCCGGTTGGCAGTTCGCCGTAGATGAGCAGCCAGGCCGTCTCCACGAAAGTGCTGTGCTCGGCAAGCTCCTCGATGGGATAACCACGATAGCGCAGGACCCCGCTCTCACCGTCGATGAACGTGATCTTACTCTCGCAAGCCCCTGTATTGCCGTAACCGGGATCAACCGTGATGTAACCGGTCTCGTCGCGCAGCGAGGTGATGTCGATGGCCTGCTCGTCCTCGGTTCCCGAGATGATCGGGAGCTTGATCTCCTCTCCGGGAAGCTGCAGGACGGCGGTCTTGAGCTGAGAATCTTGCCGGCAGTTCTGTGTCGAGAACAACATGATGAGAAGCTCGCCCGTGAATCCTGATCAAGACCCGGTCTTCGATCCCGCCAGCCTTGATGTGCCGACGAGGACCCGGGACCCCAACCAGAATCCGGTGAAAATGCGTGTGTGAATTTATACTTCTTGCGTGGTCGATAATTCAGAACATGGCTCGGGCCATCGCCGCCGGAGCATGGTCAACCAGACACTGCAAGGTTTTCAAGCACGACATGCACGAGCAAATAGCGCGCCGGGATCAAGCCAAAGATCGCGTTGCTTTGACTCGAGCCCTGCACGCGCTACGTCACCATGGCCGGGAACCCGTGAGCCCGGCTCGTTAGATCTTGTATAGCCGATTGCGCTTGCGGGGTGGGGGCACGTAAGGCCCATCGGCGTGGCACTCTGACACGCTTGATCCTCTTGGAGATCATCATCTGGGCTGGGTCGCCCCGTCGTCGCCAGTTCCCTGCGGCTCCGGCCGGTTCACTTCTTGAGCAATCGTGATCGATCGGAGAGCAGTTTGCCCGCGGATCGGACGCCGCTTCGACGCCGCAGGGCGACTCCCAGATTGATCAGCGCGGCGACACCGCACAGCGTCAGCGACGAGGGATCGGGAACCGAGGCGGCGGCGATCACCACGGATAGGTCTGTGGGAACATCGGTTCCTTGCTGACCGCGAAGATAGGCGGCGACGTCAAAGTAGCCGCCCGGCGCGGTGATGAAGAAGACCCCGGGGCCCGGAGTAATCGGCACGGTCACGATGCCCTCGAAAAACACGCTGACCGATATGTTCTGCGTGGACGTGGGATTGCTCAGGCCCGTGATCGTGACTTCGGTGGACGCGCTGTCGATCAGGCCCGACCCGTTTGCGGACGGTTCCTGGAAGACCACGTCGTAGGTCACCGACTGGCCCGGCCCCGGCTGCGGGGGATCGTCCTGACTGAAGTAGTTTCCCTGGAACGTCGCCTGCTGAAGCACCGATGTGTAGGAGATCAAGGTGGTGCTGAAGCCCGTGGAAGAGATGGAGATCGGCTGGTCGATGTCATCGACGGTGATCGTACCGGCCGGCACCGGTGCCGGAATGGTCGCCAGCAGGAACAGGCAGACAAAGAGACCGGAGACGAAGGGAATGCAGGCAGCCCCACGTCGAGGAATCTGAAACCCCCGACCAGATCGAGGCGTATGTTCATCAGGCCGGTCTCGAAGTCCAGCGCCGGCTCTTCCAAGTCCTGATCGAGAAAGCCGATCAAGAACTGGTTCTACAGCAGCGTCACGGCAAAGGCGGCGCTGGCATCCAGCGGCGGGGGACACGTCCCTACACCTTCAAGACGATTTTCGGCGAGGTCACCGTTCAGCGGTCGCG
>JBEKTN010000157.1:0-17575 GCA_049516015.1 Isosphaeraceae bacterium
AGAGGATGCTTACTATCACGCGGTCTGGCAATTTCTGATCGAGCACTTCAAGGAAGATCCAGCGATTCTTCGATACTTCAATCTCCTTGTCAGAAGCAAATTCAGAGTCGACAAGGGTGGTTTTTATGGCATTGGTCCTGCCTTCGACGAGTACTTGGACCGTAACTTCCTCACCCCGGTCGCGAGTTGAAAGCGCGTCTGCTATCTGAAAACTTCGGTCTGAGGTTACCTCATGGATCACCCTTACGACATCATCATCGGCCTCGAGATTCACGTTCAGCTCCAGACCGAGAGCAAGATGTTCTCGTGGTGCGGCACCGAGTTCGGGCTGCCGCCGAATACCCAGACGGATCCGGTGTCGCTGGGCCTGCCCGGCACGCTGCCGGTCATGAACCGCAAGGCGTTCGAGCTGGCGCTCAAGACGGCCGTCGCGCTGCATGCCGAGATCGCCCCGTTCACCAAGTGGGACCGCAAGAACTACTACTACCCCGATTTGCCAAAGAACTACCAGATCAGCCAGTATGACCTGCCATTCTCGCATGGGGGGTGGATCTCGATCCCCGAGCGGAAGGACGGCGGCGGTGGCGGCCGGTGCGGCTTGACGCGGGTCCATCTCGAGGAAGACACCGGCAAGCTCATGCACGCGGCCGGCGGGCTCTCGGAAGTGGACCTGAACCGGGCCGGCATCCCGCTTCTGGAAATCGTCACCGAGCCCGATATCCGCAGCCCGGCCGACGCGCGCGGCTGTCTCGAGGAGCTGCGACTCACCTTGCGGTACCTGGGAGTCTCCGATTGCGAGATGCAAGAAGGTTCGTTGCGCTGCGACGCCAACGTCAACCTGCACATCCCCAAGGACGGCAAGACGATCGCCACGCCGATCGTGGAAATCAAGAACCTCAACAGCTTCCGCGCCGTCGAGAAGGCACTGATCTATGAGATCGAGCGGCAATACAAGAAGTGGCGGGACGATGGCCTGACCATCAAGGACGCTGCCAAGACCACCCGCGGCTGGAGCGACGTGGAAGAGGTTACCAAGCCCCAGCGCGAGAAGGAGACCGCGGCCGATTACCGGTACTTCCCGGAGCCCGACCTGGTTCCCGTCGTCGCCGATCTTGCCTGGCTGGCCCGGATCCGCGAGTCGATCGGTGAGCTTCCGGCGGCCCGTCGCGACCGGTTTGAATCGGAGTACGGCCTGTCTCCCTACGACGCCAACGTCCTGGTCGAGCAGGGACAGGACGTTGCCGATTACTACGACGCCGTGGCCCGCGCCACCGGCCAGTACAAGCTGGCCAGCAACTGGATCCAGCAGGACGTGCTACGGACCATCAAGGAGAAGAAGATGTCCGTGGCCGATTTTCCGGTTGCACCCGCGGGTCTGGCCGACCTGATCAACCGGGTCGATCGGGGCGAGCTGAACACCAACCAGGGGCGTGAGATCCTGGGCCGGATGATCGAGACGGGCGACCCGGCCGAGATCATCATCGAGATCGGCGGTTACCGGATGGTGTCCAACCGCGATCAAATCGCCGCCGCGGTGGACGCCGCAATCGCCGCCAATCCTCAGGCCATCGATGAGCTGAAGCGCGGCAAGAAGAAGCCCGAGGCCGTCAAGGGCTTTCTCCGCGGCCAGGTCATGAAGCAGACCGGCGGCAAGGCCAACCCGGCGCTGGTCGGTGAACTACTCGAGGCCAAGCTGGCGGAGTCGCTGCAGTGAGCCGAAATCTGCGCCTTATTCCTCCTCATTCTCCCGGGGTCGCGAAGATGAAGAGCATCGACCGAAGAACGTTTTTCAAGGCGAGCGCCGTTGCTCTTGCAGGCGCTGCCGTTTCCCAGGGCACCGCGGCCCGAGCAACTTTGGAGTCGGGTCCCGGGCGGTGGCAAAAGGCATTCATGCTTGGCAACGTCACCAAGGGGCCCGTCCTGCCCGCCTTGCAACTGCTCAAGGAGGCCGGTTTCGCAGGCGTCGAGCTGATCAGTCCCAGCCAGCTCGATCTCCAGGAGGTTCTGGCCGCGCGCGACAAGACCGGCCTGGTGATCCACGGGGTCAGCGGCAGCAAACACTGGCAAGAGCCCCTGTCCGACCCCGATCCCCAGGTCGTCGAGCGTGGAATGGCCGCGATCCGGCAGGCGTTTCTTGATTGCAAGGCCTACGGTGGCACCACCGTCCTGGTCGTTCCGGCCGTGGTGAACCAGAAGGTCTCCTACCGCGACGCGTATGCGCGGTCCCAGAAGCACATTCGCAAGCTGATCCCCCTTGCCGAGCAGGCCGGAGTCAAGATTGCCATCGAGGAAGTCTGGAACAGGTTCCTCCTGAGCCCCGTCGAGTTCGCCCGCTACATTGATGAATTCGGCAGTCCCACGGTCGGTGCCTATTTCGATGTCGGCAATGTCGTCGAGTACGGTTATCCCGAGGAATGGATCCACGAGCTGGGCAAGCGCATCCTGAAAATCCACATCAAGGAATACGCCAAGCCCAAGCGGTTTGACTACAAGCTTGGCGAGGGCGAAATCGATTGGGCGGCGGTGCACCAGGCGCTGATCGACGTCGGCTACGAGGGCTGGATCACCGCCGAGGTCGATTACCGCGACCTGGCCGCCATGAAGGACGTCGTCCGGCGAATGAACCAGGTGCTGCAACTGAACTGAGCTGCTTCCTGAGCCCCATGGTGGGAGCCGCGCTGCCATTCCCACTGGCGGCCGACTTGAGCGTCAGCTTGCCCGGCCCCACAATTTCGGCTTTCCAGGAAAAAGATGCATTCGGCCGCGTCCCTTCCCTGCATAATGAGTCAGAGACGAGGATTCTCTGAAAGGATGCGGGAGTTGATTACCGAGCCCATCAGCGATGCGGGCCTTCTCGATCGCTTTGCGAGCCAGCGGGACGAGGCCGCATTCGGGGAACTCGTGAAGCGGCATGGGCCGCAAGTGCTCAAGGTCTGTCGCCGGGGTCTGCCGAACGAGCACGACGTCGAGGACGTTTTCCAGGCAACCTTTTTCGTGCTGGCCCACAAGGCGGCAGCCGTCTCCTGGAACGAGTAAGTGGAAAGCTGGTTGTGTGCCGTGGCCCGCCGCCTGGTCTTGCATGCGCGTGCCAATGCGTGGCAGCGGCAAAGCCGGGAACGACCGATTACTGCCCTGGGAGGAGCCCGGGCTGCGGAATACGGCGGCTTTCTGCCCGATCAGTATCATCCCAACCACGATCCCCACGAGGAAATGGAGCGCAGGGACATTCGTCGGGTACTCCATGCCGCCCTTGGCCAGATTCCAGAGAAATTGGCCGGACGGCCGGGACCGGCGATCGGGCTGCCCTGCTGGGTGCGGCTCGACAACTGGACACCACCTGCATCGGCTGCCACGAAATCTTCCGGCACTAGATCGAGCCAGGGCGCAGTTCCCCGCCCGGAGAAGCGTCGCGAGATTGGCTCGCTTCCGGCGTCGGCAGAATTCCACAAGCTGCAACTGTTTCAAGACGTTTGGGCGACGATTCGGGCCAGCGCGTCTGGTTCCCGATTGCTGCCACGGATAGAATAACTTTGTTGCCTCGCTGAACCGAAATGGACCGACCCCAGCCCTCCCGGTCCGTGCTCGGAACGATTCCCCCCTGGGTAGGTGTAAGATCATGGCGACTGCCACCAAGAAGGCTACCGTCCCCGCTGCCGCTGCCGGGAGATCTCCCAAGGCCGCGGCACCGCCAACCTCGTTCCTGGATCGGCTCTTGCATGGCATCGATGCTGTGTATCGGGTCCTGGCCTCACTGAAGCTAGCCGTGTTCAGCTTGAGCACTCTGGCGGCGTCACTTGCCTTTGCCACCTGGTTCGAGTCCAGCTATGGTACCACCGCGGCCCAGGACTATGTTTACAAAAGCACCTGGTTTGCCGTGCTGCTCGCTTTCCTGGCGATTAACATTCTGTGCGCGGCTTTGATCCGGTTTCCCTGGAAGAAGCGGCAGGCGGGCTTCGTGATCACCCACGCCGGACTGCTGGTCCTGATCTTCGGATCGTACTGGAGCATGCGGACCGCCGATGAGGGTCAGGTCGCCATGCTCGAGGGCGAGACGCGATCCGAGATGGTGCGCAGGAATGACCCGGTGATTCGCGTTCGTGAGCTCGACCCTCATACGCAGGAACCCGGGCGTTCTTACGAGCTGCACTTCAAGCCCGGGCCGTTCCCCTGGGGTGACGGACAGGCACACCTCCACAACCTGTTCGACCTGGCGCTCAGCACGCTTTGCGGCGGCAGGATGCCGGTGCCATCGCGCAGCGGTGAGATACTCAGCCAGTCGGGCGACCCCTTCACGCTGGTTGTGAAGAAGCACATCCCCGCCTCTGCACCCTCCGTCCTGCACCAAGCAGACCCCGGCGGTGATCCGATGGCCCGGATTCAGCTTCAGGTCAAGGCGCCCGGGATGCCTCAGGCTCGGGAGGCCCTCGCGTCCGAGGATGAGCAGTGGTTCAAGCTCGATCGACGGTTTTACCGGGTCGCCCGCAGCGTTGATCCAGCGCTCCTTGCGTTCTCCTACGTCGATCGCCCCGAACTGGTGGAAGACTTTCTCAAGCCCCCGGCAAACGCCGGACCGCGCGGCCTGGCTCGGTTCCGTTACCAGGAGAAAACGGGGCGGATCGGGGTCTATGACTTGCCGCTCGAGGGACAGGTGGGCAAAACGGTCAAGCTGCCCGAAAGTGATCTGACCGTGAAGGTTGAGAAGCTCGCCGATTTTCCCACCAGCGAGGGAGGTCTGTTTCGGGTCCTCGGGGAGGCGGTCCTTCCCGTCGGAATGTTCCAGGTGCGCAAGGGGAACGATCCCGAAGTCGAGCACTTCGCCATGGCCGGGCTGCCGATGGTTCCCAACGTCATGCCCAACCCGCGGGACCCCTCGGCCAAGCCTGCCGCGCCCCTTGTCTCCATTCACCTGATGATTCCCCCCGTGATCGATCCCAAGACCAACGGGCGATTCGGCCAGATCGAGGTCCTGGCCGGGCCGGATCGCGCGCTCTATTACCGGGTCTTCGGCCGGGGCAAGGACGGCAAGACCGAAGTCCGCGCGTCGGGCCCGGTCACTCCCGGCAAGACGATCGATGCCTTCGGCGGCGGGGCCAACATGCCCATGACCATCAGCTTCCGCGTTGAGGACTACCTGGCCGCCGGAGTCGAGAAGCAGATCTTCGAGCCGGTCTTCCTGCCCAAGAACCAGATGGAAGAGGCCATACCCGCGAGCTTGATCGAGATGACCGTCGGGGATATCACGCGGGAGATCTGGATCCAGCGCGGCGAGTCGCCGGATGGTCCCTCTTTCAAGCCGGTTCCGTTCGGCGACCGACTGTTCGAGATCGCCTATGACGTGGACCGCAGGCCGCTCGGGTTCGATCTCAAGCTCGACAAGTTCGAGGTCGGCTTCGAGCCGGGAACCGAGCAGGCCACCAAGTTCGCGAGCAATGTGCGCCTCATCGATCCGGCCGAGGGCATCAAGGATAGGCCCTACACGATCTCGATGAACGATCCGATGACCCACCGCGGTTTCACGTTCTACCAGATGCGCTACTCGGCGCTCCAGGACCCCCACACTGGCCAGCGCACAGGGCAATTCCAGTCGGTCTTCCAGGTGGGAGTCGACCCTGGCCGCCCGATCAAGTACGCCGGATGCATCATCCTCGTGCTGGGTATCTTCGCGCAGTTCTACATGAGGGCCGGCGTCTTCAGCGACGGCGGCAAGAAGGAACGCGAACGAGCAGCCGGTAAGAACACGTCAGAGGGTGCCCCGGTGAAGAACCTCGAGGCGGTACCCGAGAATGAGCTACTCTGATGGATTGTTCCGGACCGAAGCCGGTTTCGCGCCAGTTTCGTGAACAATTGCAGGTAAATTATCATCGTACACTTGTGATGCAGATCCGAGGCAAAGCTGAGCGAGCCCTGGAGATTCGATATGAAACGATTCCGCAGGCTTATTGTCGGTCTAGGTTTGGTCCTTGCCGGTTCCTTTCAGGCCGGGCTTCCCGTCCGCGGCGAGGAGAGCAAGGTCAAGGTGCTGGGCGAAGGCCCTGCCTATGACCAGGTAGGCAAGCTGGCGGTGATGCACGCGGGCCGAGTCAAGCCGCTCGACACGGTGGCCCGCGAGGAGGTCAAGCACGTCTTCGGCCGCGAGACGATCAAGCTCCATGACGCGTCCAATACAGTTGTCGAGACCTGGGGCCCGGTCGCCGCGTTCCTCGACTGGATGGTCCGGCCCGAATTCTGGGACGATCAATCGTTTGTCCTGGTGGACTACTTACCCTTGCGGCAGGCGATCCTCACTGACTCGACCCGGTCGCGGCTGAAGGACGTCGCCGCCAGGGAGTCCACCTCGGCCGAAGATCGAACCGCGCTCTCGGGACTGGCCGAGCGCACCGAGCTCACCTCCGCGGCGATCGCGGCCTGTCTGAATAGCAGCAAACTTCCCGATGCCGATCTCAAGACCGTCGCCGAACTCGCTGCCAGGCTCGGAGAGGCGCACAAATGGTTGACTCCCCGAGAGCTGGAGGATGCCAAGATCAGTCACAAGGGGCAGACCACTGCCTTCATGGAATGGGTGGCCAGCCTGGATGAGCAGAAGCAGAAGTTCGACGCGAATCCCAGGTCGGCTGAGCGGCTCACGGAAACCGAGCGCCGGGCCATCGATGCGGGCCGGCGGCTGATGACCTACAAGGCTTACAGCGGCGACGAGTTGCGTTCCGCCGGGATCGTCCTTGTCATGCCCCGTCCGTTCAGCTTCAAGGCATTGCGCTATGTGACCAAGGTGATCAAGAAGGTACCCGACAGCAGGAGCCTGCGCGATCTGGCTCCGATCGAGATCGACACGCTCAAGGCACTCTATACTTACTGGAACGACATCCCACGCGACCAGCGCGTCGATCCAGGCGAGAATGCGCAGTTGGATGAGAAGTTCTCGACGTGGCTGCGCGACAGCTCGGCCTGGGAGCCCTTGAAGGTCCTGCTCAAGGCCAAGCCCGAAAACCTGGTCGAGGCCGGCTATCCTGAAGCCGAGTTGAGCGCGTTCCTGGCGGCCTATCGCGAGCTCGAGCAGGCCGAGGACCATTACCCAGGGAAGATTCCCCAGGCCGCGGCCGATGCGCTGCTCTCCAGCTCGCGTAAGCTCGGCGAGGGCGTGAACTCCACCAAGTATCCCACCCTTGCGATGATCGAGCGGGAGACGCACTTCAATGCGATGAACCCGTTCTGGCAGGCGCCAATCGCCTACGGTACTGCGCTTGTCCTCCTGGCGGTGAGCCTCGGTTTCACGGCGGGACGAAAATCCTTCACCGGCCTTCTCGGCCAGGGATTCTACCCGATTGGTATGGTGGCTCTCGCCACCGGTATCGCGCTGGAAATCTACGGTTTCGCTCTCAGAATCCAGATCTCGGGGTGGGCGCCGGTGACCAACATGTACGAGACCGTCATCTGGGTGGCCCTGGTCGCCGCGGTCCTCTCGTTCATCTTTGAACTGATCTTCCGCAGGACGTACTCAGCCCTGGCCGGGTCGGCGGTGGCGCTTCTGGGCACGATCACGGCGGTCAACGTTCCCCTGCTGGACCCGAGTATCAAGGGCTTGCAGCCTGTCTTGCGGAGTAATTTCTGGCTGACGATCCATGTGCTGACCGAGGTTTCGAGTTACGCCGCCTTCGGCGTGGCCTGGGCGCTGGGGCTGATCGCAATGGCCTGTTACCTGACGGCGACCTACCGCCGCTCCCCGCGCCTCGCCGAGCTGGCCCTCCCCCTGGTTCCCGGGATCCCTTTGCTGGCGACGGGTGGTCTTGGTGTCGCCGCCTCCTATGGTGCGTTCGGCACGCAGTGGGTAACCGGCGACCTGCTCTTCTACATTTTCGCGATCATGGGAGGGATCGGAGGAATCATCTCGCTGGGCGCCATTCTGGCCCTGGCGGGTGAACTGGTGAACCGGCTCAGGTTCCGCGAAACTGTCGAGGGGGAGGATACTCTTGCGCCTGAGGACGAGTTCTCGGCCGAGGCCGGCGCGCCCGACTTCAGAGCGGCCTCGTCCGCCGCTCACGAACAGCGAGACGCCCCGGCCGCGATTCGCGCCCGGGCGGTCGCCACACCCGCCAAGCTTGATGCACGCGGTCGCGCCATGCAGGAAACGGCTCTAACGATCAAGCCCCTGGCGAACTTCATCTATCGCGCCATGCAGGTGGGCGTGCTGCTGATCGCGGCCGGCACGATCCTGGGCGGCGTCTGGGCCGACTATTCGTGGGGCCGGTTCTGGGGTTGGGATCCGAAAGAGGTCTGGGCCTTGATCACCCTTCTGGTCTACCTCGTCCCGCTCCACGGCCGATTTGCAGGCTGGGTGAACACGTTCGGACTGGCCGTGGCGTCGGTCGTCTGCTTCCTGTCGGTGGTGATGGCCTGGTACGGCGTCAACTTCGTGCTCGGTGTGGGGCTGCACAGCTACGGCTTTACCGAGGGCGGATCTCAAGGCTTGATGAGCATAATCATCGCCGCCGTGCTGGCGATCCCCTTCGCGGCTTACTGGCGGAGACATCTTGGTTACCGCCAGGTCTAGAGCGGTTCACATACGACTTGCGCACAGCGTGGCCGCGATTCATAGTGCTAATCCGGAGCGCGAGTTTTGAAATCACGTTGCATTGAATCCCGCCCCGAAGGGGCAATCACATGCGAGCCCTGGGGGGCTAATCCGGAGCGCGAGTTTTGAAATCACGTTGCATTGAATCCCGCCCCGAAGGGGCAATCACATGCGAGCCCAGGGCAACGCCCTGGGGGGCTTTGGAGCCGGTGACGGCCTGGACCATCGTGACCGAGGCTCCGCTCAAGGGTCTGGCCTTCGCGCGGGAGGCCGGTCGGATCCTCGCCTGGGATGAGGGGAACCAGCTCTACCTGCTGAACGCACAAGGGGAGTCGCTGTCGTTTTCCCGGGTTCCCCAAAAAATCATGGCAGGGGCGATCAGTGATGAAGGATCGTTGATCGGGCTGCTCGGGGAAGGGGATGATGCCGGACTGCTGCTGCTCAATGCCGATTTCGATGTCGGCGTCGAGCGGCCCGCTCCCAGCGAGTCGTCGTTCCTGACGATTGATCCTCACGGTCGCTATGTCGCGATCGGCAGCCGGCTGGGTGCCGTGAGCTTTCTCAACCGCTTCGGCCGGGCTGCCGGGCGGCTGGAGACCATCCAGCCGGTGGCCCACCTTTGCTTTCTGGCGGACCGTCCTTTCCTGGTGGGAGCCGCGGCTTTCGGCATGCTGGTCGGGGTCGAAGTGCTGGCCTCGCGGTCTGCGGGCCGGCTGGATCCTGAGATCGTCTGGCAGGACCGCTTGATGTCGAACGTCGGGCGGCTGGCCGTCAACGGCGATGGAGCGATGATCCTGGCCAGTTGCTTCACGCACGGGATCCAGCGGTTTGATCTCAAGGGACGCAACGAAGGCTCGTACCACCTGGGGGGAACTGTGTCCCATGCGGTTCCCGACTTTCCTGGCCGGACCATCGTGGCGGCGACGCTGGAGGGTGAGCTGGCGATCATGAGCTCGGCGGGCAATGTCCGCTGGCGGACACAACTTACCCGGCCCGCGATCGCGCTTGAGATCGACCCGTTGGGGCGCTATGTCATCTACGGGCATTCCACGGGCGAGATTGTCCGCCTTGACCTGTTCGGTCCCGGTCCAGGGACGGGGCTAGCGGAGATCGCCGGGGCGGAGCGGGTGGCGAGCGTCCGCAGCGCGGGCGCGGCCCAGCGAACCGTGACCGGCTCGGTGCGGCGCCCCGACTGGATGGTTCCCGCCGTCCAGTCTGATGAGCAAGCCGAGACAGCGGTGCTGGCAGTCACCGAGGATCCCGCATGCGTGGCTTTATTCACCAGCCCGCATCGCCTCGAACTCTACTCGGTTGCTGGGCAAAAACTTGGTCAGGGACCCCAGATGGGAGGCGTCGGACGGATCTTGCGCACCGCGCCGGGCTGGCTCGCGGCGGCAACCGACCGCCAGATCGTCCTCTACGATTTGCGTCGCAACATGCAGCGGAAGCTGGATTTGAGCCTTGTCGAGCTTACCCATCTGGCCATCCGGCCGGACTCGTTCGGCCTGATTCTCGTGCAGGAGCGGGACCGGATTGGACGGGTTACACCCTCGGCCCGTTGGGTCTGGAAACGCGAACTACGCAGCCCCGTCGAGGACCTGGCGATCGGTTCGGAGGGTTTTGCCGCGGCGACTACGAACGAGGGCCAGCTCATGGTCTTCGACCCCGTCGGTGAGCCGACGGTCGGTTCCCGGTTCGATCCGAGCGATCCCCCGCTGCTCATCGAAGCCCCCGAAGGGTCGCCTCCTGGAATCGCGTGGCTCGCTCTATCTCGCAGGCTGCAACAACTCAGTGGACACGATTTGCGTGGCAAGGTGGTCTGGAACCGCCAGATCCCTTGGGAAGGATGGTCCATGGTCAAGTTGAGCCGGTTCGCAATCGTCGCCTCGGCGGATGGCCGTGTACTGGCCCTTGACGGTTCCGGGAAGACGCGGTTTGATGGGACCGCGAGCGGCAGTTCCAATGACGTTTTCAGCATCGACGAGCATGGCGAACCACTACGGATCAGCCGGCGAAGCGTGCACCTTATCTGCACGGCGCTGGATGGCCGTGTCCGGTGGCGGACTGTGGGCGACGAGGTCCTGGGTCCATTTGCCGCCGGCTTTGCCGGGATCGCGATTTTGATCGGTCGCTCGATGGCCTGGTTCAAGACCAGTGAGATCGCCTCATCTTCGAACGATGAGTTGGATTGAAATTGCAGTTCGATGATGTGTGAGAAATCTGACCACCTGAAGACACCTATTTCAAGGAAAGGCGAGGGTGTCGGAGTTCACCCGGAGCTGGCAATGATTCTATATTGGAGTTAGAGAAATCCGTGGAAACGGCGAATGACGATGCAAAGTGTACCGTCTACGCGCCTTCTTGTGTTGACAATCGCACACTGGGTAGAAAGTGCTTGCAAGATCTCAGTTCGTGAGCTAGGCTGGGCGAATGAATTAATCGTAAAAAAATCTTCTACAGAATCATCACCCCGGGTTGAAATCGAGTAAGAAAAATTAACGGCATGCTTCTTGAATTGCCATGGAGTCACGCGGATCGAGAAACTGAGCGCCATCCTCGACTTGTCAAGGACGAGTGCCGCTTTCGTGCCGGGAGGTCTCGATGCTTTCCAGTATGTCAGGACAATTTATTGAGACATTCCCCGAAGCTCAGATGAGCTTGCAGCGTTATGGTCAGGAAGAAGCCCAACGTTTCAAGTGGATTCAGAGCGAGAAGGAAGGGCGGGATCTGGGGGACCAGGCGATCAAGCTGTGGGTTCTCCAGCACTGGAACGGGTTCCTCCGCCAGCGATGGATCGAGCATCTTCAAGGGAAGACGTGCTGGATCGAGCTTCAGAAAGAAGACTTCGGATTGCTCCAGAGGAGGTTTCGCACTTCGCCGCTGATCAACCCGATCCTCGGCCGCTTGAAAGTTCTCAAAGAGAATCTGGACATCGTCCTCTGGGCCCAGGATGTCTTTCCCCTGAACGAGATGCAGGAAGTGTTGGATATCCTGGAGGAGCTGGATGTGAACAGTTGCCGGATCCGGTGTGAGTTCGAACCCAGGAAAGAGCAGGCCGGCGGCTCGAAGCAACTGGCTGAATCACTCAGATAGTCAGGCTTTCCAGAAGCGTCACCAAGGTTCTCACAAAGCAGCCAGTTCCGCCCACGTCTCGACTCGCGTTATCAGATTCGCTCCAGCTTGGGCCAGCGATGTCGAGGTGGATCCAGGATTTGCCATCGACGAATTGTTCGAGGAACTTCGCGGCCGTGATGGCCCCACCCCACTTTCCTCCCACATTTTTCAGATCGGCCACATTACTCTTGAGCAGCTCCTTGTAGTCGTCATCAAGCGGCAGCCGCCAGGCTCGTTCGCCGGTCGACCGGCAGGCGGAAAGCAAGCTCCGGCTGAAATCCTCGTCGTTGGAGAAGAGTCCGGCGACCTTCGGCCCCAACGCAACCATGCAAGCTCCCGTCAGAGTGGCCAGGTCCAGAATTCGCGCGGGGCGGCTCTCGGCGGCGAAGCTGAGGGCGTCAGCCAGGATCAGTCGGCCTTCGGCGTCGGTGTTCAGAACCTCCACGGTCTTGCCATTTCGCATGGTCAGAACATCGCCCAGTTTCATGGCCTTGCCGCCGGTCATGTTCTCGGTCAGCGCGAGGTAGCCTGTGAGATTGACAGGCATGCCGAGCCGTGCAACCGCCTGCATGGTCGCTACCACGACAGCGGCCCCGGTCATGTCGCTTTTCATGTCTTCCATGGAGGCGCTGGGCTTGAGGCTCAGACCCCCGGAATCGAAGGTGACTCCCTTTCCAACAAGTGCGAACGAGGGCGTCTCCCCGCCACGGTGATAATCGAGGATCACGAAGGACGGAGGGTTTTCAGAACCCGCGGCCACGCCGAGCAGGCCGCCGAACCGCTCCTGGCGGATCCGGGTCTCATCCCAGATCTGGACGGCAATCCCCGCGTCCGAGGCCACGGTACGGATCTGCTCGGCCAGCCGGCTCGGGCATTTCTCAGATGGGGGAGTGTTGGTGAGGTCGCGGGCGAGGTTGATCGCTTGGCCCACGATCTCGCCCCGGCGCACCTGCTCTTCGATCTGGTGGGCGAGGTCCTCGGTCGTACCGGGGCCGACGATGACGTTCAGGGTCTCGAAGGGATGCCGGTTGGGCTCGGTTTTGCGCAATCCAGGTCCGCGGGTGCCGGCGACCACCCCCGCGACCAGAGCCGAGATCCAACCGACGACGGAGCGATCGACGGCCTCGGGAAGTGCCAGCGCAACGCTCTCACGGGGCTTCCCCGCAAGGCGCTTGGCCAGTGCAAAACCGGCTGCGTAGGCCGTGCCCGCATCGAACTTACTGGTCGGGCCGAGGCCCACAATCAGCACCGAACCCGCGGCGAATCCGGCCGGTCCATGAACGACAGTCAATTCGCCCACTGAGCCAGTGAGCTCCTTTTGGACGATCAGCCGGCTCAGCAAACCTCCCAGGGCGGTGTCGCGAACCTCCACTGCCAGTTCGCCTTGCTCTTCCAGGAGCAAGAGGACGAGCCAGGGTGACGAAATACCTGCCAGGGGTTGGCGGAGTACGTGGATGATCATGGCTGGCGTAGCCGCAAGCTCGGATGTCTCAGTTCGAGCGAACGAATTCTTGAACGCAAGGGAGATTCATGATGGCAGCCAGCCAACGTCGCGCCAAGCCGACTTGTCCATTCTGGCACTCGACGTTACAATCCCGCCGCTCGCTGATCCAGTGCTTCGAGTCAGTGAGCTGGGAGAGCCAAGGATGGTCAAGTCTCTCGTGTTGGATCGTCGGCTGGCGGCCTGCCTGGCCATCGTCGGGGCTGCGCTATGCACGGGTTGCGTGGAACGCCGCTACACCTTGCGCACCGAACCGCCCGGGGCGCTCGCCATTGTCAACGGTGAAGAGGTCGGCCAGACGCCGGTTTCGCGTTCCTTCTACTACTACGGCGACCGAGAAATCACCTTCATTCTCGATGGTTACGCGACCAAGACGCTGATCCAGCCAGTCAAGGCACCGTGGTGGGATAACCTCTTCTTCGAGTTCTTCACGGAGAACCTCGTACCCTTCAACCTCCGCGACGAGCGCGAGTTCAAGTATCAGCTCACACCGGCGTCGATGCCGCGGGCCGGTGATCTTCGCGACCGCGCCGAGCAACTCCGCAGTGAGGCTCAAGTCCTGCCCAAACCGCGCCGGGGCGGCTTCCTGGGTTGGTTGGGCTTCATCGACTGAGACTGGGATGGGTCGGACTCTCCGTGGCGTATCGACACACTGCCTGGATGAGGCTCACAGTCGAGGCCCGAGTTCCGCCCGGGGAAAAAAGCCGATGATGTGAAGCAGACCCTGCCGATGAGTCGATGAAGAAGAACTGGATCTGCGGTCCAATTCCCCAGGGTGAAGGAGTCTTGCAGTCCGAACCCGGCCGGATGGAACCGGCCCGAGAATCGGACCCATCGCGGTCGGGGCCCAATGGTGACCTCGGTTCGCCATCCTCACGGACGCGGAGGTGAACTTGCATGAAGATCCAGGCGGCCGCGATTCAGATGCCTTGCGCTATTCTCGACCTTCCGACCAACCTCCAGCGCGCCGATGAATTGATCCGGAGCGCGCGCGACGCTGGGTCGGAGCTGGTGGTCCTGCCCGAACTGTTCAACACCGGCTATAGCCTCTGCCCGGACTTCGGGCCATGCAGTGAAACGGCTGAAGGCCCGACACTGTCCTACCTGCGGCAACGAAGCAGGCGTTGGAAAATGGCGATCGCCGCGGGCTTCGTCGAGCGCGCGGGAAGGCACCTCTTCGATTCCCTGGCAATCTGCACGCCCGATGGTGAGATGCAGATCTATCGCAAGCGCAACCTGGTTTTCTGGGAACGATTTCGGTTCCATCCCGGACGCGCGCCTCTGGTGGTTCCCACGCCTTTCGGGCGCGTCGGCTGTGGGATCTGCGCCGACATGATTTACCGCCGGGTCTGGGACGATTACCGCGGGCGGATCGACCTGGCGGTGGTCGCGGCGGCTTGGCCCGACTTTGCCAATCGCGATACCGGTCGACGCCACTGGCTGCTCGGACATATCGGTCCTCTCTCTACCGCCATTCCTGAAAAGGTTGCACTCGATCTCGGAATCCCGGTGATCTTCGCCAATCAGTGTGGCGAGACCCAGACCACCATTCCGGTTCTCCGAACGACGATCTCGGACAGGTTCGCCGGCCAGAGCAGCATCTGCGACGGCCGCCACGGTACCCCCGTCCGCGCGGACCGCGAACTCTCGGTTTTGGTCGCACCCATCACCCTCCATTCGAAGCGAGGTTTGAAATCGTGGAGTTCTATGTCCCACTCGGCGTCCGCGGGTTCCTGCTGCGGCTCGGAACGTTCGTGATCGGTGTTTTCGGTGGTGTGGTCTACCGGCAGGCTGCCCGCCGCCGTAAACTCATTCCATCCAATCCTTCCTTGTCCGTCGCCCTGACCGAGATCCAGGCGACCGAGTGACCGTGCTCGTTCCCGGCCGCGTCCCGGTTCCGCTGAGCCAACCAAGCGCGGTTTCGTAGGTCAGGCTTTCCAGCCTGACTCTGAGCCTTGTCAGGCTGGAAAGCCTGACCTACTTCCTTGCCGGCGTAATCGACCTTGAGCCGTTAGCCTGCTCTACTAGAGGCGGGGCGGGAGCACTTCGGCGATACGCGGTCTCTCGTCTCCCCGGCAGGTTTGACGAGGTCACGTCATGTGCGGTATTGCAGGTGCTGTGGACCTGAGAGGCAGCCGGGAATTCTCCACGCGGCGACTCCTGGCCATGACGGCGGCCATCGCTCATCGGGGCCCCGATGACGAGCAGGTCCACATCGAGCCAGGAGTTGCCCTGGGGGCCCGGCGCCTGTCGATCATCGATCTGGCAGGGGGCCGTCAACCGCTCGCCAATGAGGATGGATCGATCTGGGTCGCCTTCAATGGCGAGCTGTTCGAATATCCCGAACTGCGGCAGGATCTCCTGGCGCGCGGGCATCGGCTGGCGACCCGCTGCGACACCGAGGCGTGGGTCCACCTTTACGAGGACTTACGTGAGGGGATGTTCGCCCGGGCGCGTGGACAGTTTGCCGTCTCGCTCTGGGACCGCACCAGCCGGACCCTGATCCTGGGTCGGGACCGTGTGGGCATCTGCCCGCTCCATTACACAGAGGTTGACGGCTGGCTGCTCTGGGGCTCGGAGATCAAAGCCCTGCTGGCCTCGGCAATGGTCCAGGCGAAGCCGGACGTTCGCGGCATCGATCACCTGTTCACATTCTTCTGCGCGGGGACGACTCGTACCTTCTTCGAGGGTATCCATTCATTGCCGCCGGGGCATTTCTTGAAGGTCCGGGACGGGCGGGTCACCAAGCACAAGTACTGGGATCTCGACTTTCCGGACGCCGGTCAGGAGCGCCGGCTCGCGGACCCCGCGCCCCTGGTCGATGAGCTGCAAGCCCTCTTGCAGCAGTCCGTCGAGCGGCGGCTGCGCAGCGATGTGCCGGTCGTGACCTACATCAGCGGCGGGCTCGACTCCACGGTCGTACTCGGCCTCTGCGGCCGCCACCGAGGCGAGCCGATTCCGGCGTTCACCATCGGTTTCGAGGGCGCCGGGCCCGACGAGCGGGCCCATTCGACCGAGGCCGCCTCGGTCATGGGATCGCGCCTGACCACGGTCATCATGGACAAGTCGAAGATCGGTGCGACCTTTCCCGAACTGGTCCGCGCCGCCGAGGGGCCCGTCCTGGATACCTCGTGCGCGGCGCTCCTGCGTCTGGCACAGGCCGTGCATCAGCAGGGCTACAAGGTCGCCCTCACCGGTGAGGGGGCCGACGAGGCCCTGGCGGGCTACGTGTGGTACAAGACGCAGAAGATCCGGAACGGAGTTTATCGCACCGTGGGCCGGTCCGCTCCGCGTCTGCTGCGAAACCTGGTTGCGCGCTCGGTTGCCGGGCGCCGCATGGTCATCCCCCCCGAGCAAGCCATCGGCGGCGTTCGCCCGGCGCAGCAAGATCTGTACGAGATGATCTCGCAGTCCAAGCCGATTCTCTACTCCGAGGCGATGTGGCAGCAGCTCGGCGATCACAGCCCATATTCGGATCTTGACATCACGACCGACCGGATGAGCCGCTGGCACCCGCTCAACCAGTCGCTTTACGTCGGCTACAAGGTCATGCTGGCCGGCCTGCTGATGATCTCCAAGGGGGACCGCATCGCCATGAACGCATCGGTGGAGACCCGCTATCCTTATCTCGACGACGACGTGATCGCCTTTTGCGCGGCCATTGCTCCGGAATACAAGCTCCACGGCATGACCGAGAAATGGATCCTCCGCCAGGTGGCCCAGAAGATCCTGCCCAAGCAGATCGCCAAACGCCCCAAGACGATGTTTCGCGCCAGCCTGGCGCAGACCTTCCTCGGCCCGCAGCGTCCTGCGTGGGTCGATCAGCTCCTCAGCCCCGAAGCGCTCCGCGCAACCGGCTATTTCGATGTGGCTTCGGTGCTCAAGCAGCGGTGGCTCCAGACCGTTCTCCCCCGCCTCACCCCGGCCCGCTTCATCTTCGACGTCGCGCTCACCTGCGTGGCCTCGACCCAGCTCTGGCACCACATCTACTGCGGCGGCGGACTCTGCGATCTGCCGCCGTGGGAGCCTCCTGTCGTCGCGACCACGGCGGTCGGCGACGCGATGACGAGTGGAGCCTGATTCTAGATCGCTAGATCGATCGCGGAGGAGATGGCACGCGATCAGTGATGGCGTTCGTGGTCCAAGCCACCCACCCGGCGGCTGCTCTCTTACGCGACCGCCAAGCTGCTGCGTGACGAGGCCGAGAGCATGGTCCCGAACATCGATCCTGGACAGGTTCGCGAGCTTGCTGGCTGGGGGCTGACGCAGAAAGACATAGCCAGCTTCGTCGGCTGGAGTCCCCAGCCTTCGGCTGTGGGCCCAGTCCCTCATCAGCCTGGGTTTTTAATGTTTTACGCCCTTAAGGCGTCTGGCGATTAAAAACGGGGTTGAAC
>JBEKTN010000158.1:0-17518 GCA_049516015.1 Isosphaeraceae bacterium
ATTGTCTCGAAGCGGACAATTGAAACGATCGGCGAGGCGCTTGAGCGATGTCGGGTTAGGGACGTCTGGGACTGGTGCCGAGAGAAGTTGGGAGTATCGGTTCAATCCCTGCGAAAACAGGCCAACAGCCGTTTGCGAAGATCCAAGGAAGTTGTCCGCGGAGGATTGGGTCCCGCCTGTCCAGCGATTAGAATCAGTGACCGCGCGGCAAGCCGCCGGCATGCATGCAGTCGCTGCGGTTCCTCTTCCTGGGGAGTGATCGATCAATGCTGTTTCTCCGAGTCGGCGTGGTGCTGGCGGTCATGCTCATGGCGTGTTTTGCAGTTCACGGCGCGGCAGAACTCCTTCCGGACGACGAGGATGCCAAACTGAATGCCGTCTTCCGGGAATATCTCAAAGAGCTCTTCCGGCGCGAGCCGCTCACGGCCACCCGGCTGGGCGAGCACGCGCTCGATGATCAGCTCGACGACCTGTCGCCAGCGGCTCGGAACGCCACGCTGGACTTCAAACGCCGGATCCTGAAGAGGTTGCCAGAGCAAATCGACAGGGACAGGCTCTCACGGGACGGCAAGATCGATCACGACATCTTTCGCAGCCATCTGGCACGGGAAGTCTGGCTTGCGGAGAACTTCCGGCCATTCGAGGACGACCCCCGCGTCTATGGCGACTACATTTCGGAGAGCATCTACCTGCTGCTGACCCAGTCCTCGCTGCCACGGCCGGTCAATCTGAAGAACGCCTCGGCCCGGATGGACAAGATCCCCGAAGTCATCGCGCTTGCCCGGCAAACCATCGCCAGTCCTCCACGCGTCAAGGTCGAGACGGCCATCATGCAAACCGAGGGGGCCATTGGCTTTTATTCCAGCGGCCTCTTCCAGCTCGCCGGCCTGGAGCCTGGCAAGGGAGAGCTGGGCGCGAAGGCCGGCGCCATCGCGGCGGCACTGAGAGACTACCTTGCGTTCCTCAGGAACGAGGTTCTTCCCCGGTCCACGGACTCATGGCGGATCGGCCGCGACCGCTTCGTCAAGAAGCTTGATCTCGAGCTTGATGCGGGGATCTCGGCCGAGGAGGTGCTCGCGGAGGCCCAGCGCGAAGCCGACAAAGTCGAGATCGAGATGAGTGTGATCGCCCGTCAGTTGTGGGGCACACTCTTTCCCGGTGTGACGATTCCTGTCGACGACGTCCGGGGCCGTCGCGAGATGATTCGCCGGGTCCTCGATGCCCTCGCCGCCGACCATGGCGCGACCGACACTCTCGTGGGCGATGTTCGGGCCACGGCGGTTGCGATCAAGGAGTTCATCACGGCGCGCAAGATCATCCCTCTTCCCGAGCCCGACCAGTGCCGGATCATCGAGATGCCCGAGTTCCTGCGCGGCAATTCGGTGGCCTACCTCAACCCTGCGCCACCGCTCGACGCCCGCGGCTCGAGCGAGTACTCCATAAGCCCCCCACCGGCCAACTGGTCCAGGGAGCGTGCCGAGAGCCTGCTGCGGGAATACAACCGATCGATGCTCAAGATCCTGACCATCCACGAGGCCTACCCGGGCCACTACGTCCAGCTTGAATACAGCAACCGCTGCCCCTCGCCGATCCGCAAGATCCTCGCGTCGGGAACCTTCGCCGAGGGCTGGGCCGTCTACACCGAGCAGACGATGCTCGACCAGGGCTTTGGCCAGGGCGACCTGGGCTTGCGGCTGCATCAGCTCAAGTTCTATCTCCGGGCCGTGGTCAACGCCATTCTCGATCACGAGATGCACGCCGGCGCGATGACCGACGCCGAGGCACTCGACTTGCTGATGAAACGGGCCTTCCAGACCGAGGGAGAGGCCGTCGGCAAGATCATCCGGGCAAAGCAAACATCGTGCCAGCTTTCCACCTACTTCGTCGGCCGGATGGCCTTCTACCGCCTCCGCCAGTCCATTCAGCGCGCGCTGGGCGACCGTTTCGATCTGGCCCGCTATCATGAAGCCGTGCTGGCCCATGGCACCATCCCCGTGAAGTATCTTCCCGACCTGGTCCAAAGATCGCTGGAAGCCACAGGCGCGGGAAATCGTCCGGTCGAGTAGGGCGCATCTCGAGCCGGCTACCTTGATCATGACAGGTCGACCGAAAACAGCTCCATCGGTCGACGTTCATGGCTGGCGCGGCGGGGGAGGCGTGGGCACCTTCTTCTTGCCCTCGATGTGGTCGAGATCCATGGCCGAGAAAAAGTCGTTCAGCTTTGCCTTGCCGGCCATGTCGGTCACGCTGTTATCGAGTTTTGCCTCGCTGATGATTCGATCGCGCGTCTGAGCAAGGATTGGGTACAGCTCGTTATAAACCATCCGCTGGCGGAGCGTGGTCGCGGGAGCGAACCGCAGGTTGAAGGTGTGCATGAAGGCCAGGAGATTGCCGACCGTGGTTTTTTCGATTTTCTTGAGCTCGTTCAAGACCTCATCGATCTCCGGCTTCTCGAGCAGCCGGGTCAGGGCCGTCACGGTTTTGACGAACTTGAGTGCCTCTTGGTTTTCGGCCGTGTCCTCCAGCGGCATGGCGGCCAGCTTGTCCTTGAGGCGAGAAATAAGCCCACGCAGCTTGCTGAGAGTTCCTGGCGAGATCTGGCCGTTCTCGGTGTTCTCCTTGCGGATCTCGTCCACCAAGGCCTCGAATTCTGCCCGTTCGCTGGCGAACCGGGGCTCGAGCAGGACGGCGGGCCATTGCGAGGACGCCTTGAGCTGCGAGAGGCTGAAAGTCACCGCTTCCGAGGCGTTGCGGAAGGGGATTTCACGGATCGACTTGGCGGAGACCGGCGTATCCGCCGTGCGGAGCGCCGAAGAATGGATCCGTGGATCCGAGAGCTGGTCAAGCGCGGCGTTGAGGGCGTTGCCGTTTTCGATGTCATGGGCGGTCGGATTTTCCTGGATTCGCTTCATAAGGGCGTCGTAGGCGTTCCTGTCCTTGGCATGCGCCGCGTTGCGGCGGGCGAAGTATTCGCGAGTGGCTTCCTGCTGAGAAAGGTAGACGTACTCGTTCCAGCGGATCGCGGTATCGGTGTTGATCGAACGGGCAATCGCGTCCCAAAGGTTGCGTCTTCCGGCACCCATATTGAAATAACCCAGGCCCCGGGCAATGTCTCCCTGGGCCGTACCGCCCCAGCCACCCCAACCATACCCACCGTAACCATAAGGATAACCACCATAACCCCACTGGGCTTGGGCCTGGCCAGAGAGGGCAGCCAGCGACAGGACTATGCCGAAAGCCAATCTCGATCTGCGGTGCATCGTCTTGCTCCCTTGGGAGTGATCATGAACGCGGCGAACACGAAAGGCGCTCTCATCCCAAGACTAGCTCGCCGTGGCAATCCCGTCTCGTTACGGCCAACCTCGGGAAATTCCCTGCCCCGCTCATGAATAATCACAGGGATCGGCACACCGGAGATTAAGTGCTCGCAAGCCCGAAGTCCCCGGTTGGGGTGTCGAGATTTTAGCAACCTCGGTCCACGCCCGGTCTCAACTAACACACCCAGCACTCCGCGTGCCAGAGTGAGTCAGAGGTCATCAAGGGGAACCAAGTCAATGTCGTCCGATCGATTGGACAAGCCGGGGGGTCGCGGCTGCGTTCCCGCCTGCGCAGGGTCAGCAGCTTTCGGGCTTGTCGCCGCCGGACGGGTCGCGCCGGCAGCGGGCGGCGACGGAATTGCGGACTCGGCGACCAGCCGGTAGATCAGCGGGCCGATGGCCACCTCGTCGCCGGCTTGCAGCATTGCTTCCTCGACGACGCGACCATTGACTCTCACCCCATTGTGGCTGCCCAGGTCACGGACTAAGATTCTATCATACGCCAGTGCCACACAGCAGTGGCGACGGGAGATCTTGGGAAGATCGATCCGGAAATCACACTCGGGATGGCGACCAATGAGCAAGACGGGACGGTTAACTGGGATGGGAGGACTGCTTCCCTTGTCGGCGGGAATCAACTGATACGTCATTCCGCGACATTCTCCGAGGCCCCAATCTCCGAGGCCGAAATGGGTGATTCGCCGTTGGCTTGCTTTTCCCCGGTCATCTGTACGATGACCTGGATCTGGCACTTTTCAGCAACCGCCGATGGCAGAATCTTGCGCACCGCGGCAGCCAGAGCGTTCTCATCAGCGGGGAACGGATTCAGCGGAGGTTTCTCCGGGGAATATGGCTCGTTCTTCAGATCCATATGATGAGATCGCGGAGAATGCCCTGGCATGGAGCCTGGCGCCGGGGGAAGCAACCCGGCGGGATCGGCCAGGGTCTGGTCGTGACCTTGCCCATTGTCGAGACGATAGCGCATATGAGCTATAGAAAGCTCGTCTCCTGGCTTTAATCTGCCCATTTCGACGCGTTGGCCATTGATCCGGATACCGTTGGTGCTTCCCAGGTCGCGCACCACGACTTCGCCGCTTTCCTGCATCATACAGCAGTGATGCCGGGAGACTCGGAGCGAATCGAGCCGGGCATCACAGGCCGGATGGCGGCCCACGACGACCATGGCGCGGTCTAGCACGATGTCCGGACCTTCATCGAGGGCCACCAGTCGCGCGGTCATGGAGACAAGTCCCGTGAACGAAACCAATGGCAGCCTCTCGGTTTAGATGCGCTGCCAGGTTGAAAATCCATTATAGTATAGTCAAGAACGCTCCGATGATTCAAACACTAAATTTTCGGTTCCCTTTGACAGGACATCAGCCCGCCCTCACCACAAAAGCTCCGCATATACGAATCAACATTTCTTGCTAACGACCGAAGTCTCGTGCGGGCTACCCATTAGAAATATAATATGGAGAACCTGCAAAGGAGATGGTGTTTTCCGGAATCGTGTCCGCAAACTCCCCTCAAGCGGCAAAAGCTCATCCCCGGTTTCTTTCATGAACTCATGAGCTGCTGCAACCATTATTGGTGTCTTGCATGCAGATTATCTTGTAACTTACGCCTCGGTACCATGACGTCATAATAATAGCAAACGGAAAACCGAGAACCGAGAATACAATTATTCCAGAATATTCTCGGACCGGAGCCGGAGAACACGATCTTTGTCGTTTTCATCCCCGGCGAGTCGATCGCGATCAGCCAGCCTTCTTTCCTTGATCGTCAAATCGAGCGTCAGTCCGCCAGTGTCCGAGGCAGCGTCTCTGGCTTCGCCGATCTGCGTGCATGCGGTCCTCTTGCGGCCAGCCCATCCTGGCACGAATCAACCACGTGCCGGCACGGTAATTTGTCCCGCCTGATGGAGCCAGTGCACCGCATCAGCAACCGCCTCGCGGATAGGACGTGGCGAGAACTCCAACTCGGCCTGACTGCGCGAGGCATCGAAGTGCATGATCCGACGCGCCAGGCGGACACCGGTCACCGTGGCTTTCGGAGTATGTCCACTCATGTGGTCAGCCCAGAACTCGCTCATATATGCCACGGCCAGGCCCGCCACGTAGGGTACGCGCCACCTCGGCACGGGCACCCCGCAGAACTCCGAGAGTATGCCCAGGAAACTGGCCAGTGTGAGGTTTTCGCCGCCCAAGAGATAGCGGTGACCGGGCCGGCCCCGCTCGAGCACGCGAACCAGTCCGGTCGCCACGTCGCGCACGTCGATCATGTTGAGCGTACAGTCCATCAGGGCCGGCAGCTTGCCGCGGCAGAAGTCCCGGATCAGGCGGGTAGGGGGCGAAAGCCCCCGGTCCCCCGGTCCGACTGGCATCGTCGGGTTGGCCACCACGACCGGCCATCCCGCCCGCGCCAGCTTCATCGCAGCGCCCTCGGCCCTCAGCTTCGACAGACAGTACGGGCCGACGGCATCACTTTCGGAAATCACGACATTCTCGTCAATGATGCCCCTTGCGTTCGATCGGGTCAGGATGCTCTCGGTACTGGTGTGCAGGATGCGCTCGGCTCCGGCCTCGAGGGCGGATTCCAGGACATGGACCGTCCCGTGATGGTTGACCGACTCGAATTCCTTGCGGTCTCTGACCCAGAGATTCGGATTAGCCGCCAGGTGGTACACCCATCGGCCCCCCTCCATCGCCGCCGCGACTGTCCTACGATCGCGAATGTCCGCGAAGACCACCTCGACCGACGACGGCAAGTGGCCCACAAGGGCGCCTGGCCGTTCCACCACGCGCACTTGCTGGCCAGATTCGACCAGCTGCTGCACGAGGTGGCTGCCGATGAAACCTGCTCCGCCGGTCACGATTGTGAGTCCGTTCATTGCTTCTTCCGTTTCTCTCTGCCCAAGGCGGCACAGCCATTCTGGTGGGTTTCATTCCGCACGGATCGGCGTCACGTCGTCGGCTCGAGCTCGCGCGGGGCGAGCACTTTCGTTTGCGCTCCGGGAGTGGGATACGATCGCCCCTTCCAAATGGCGGGGCGGCCCAAGGCGTTGCAGAGAAAGGCAAACCACTGGATAGCCAGCAGAATAAGAATTCCCAGCGGGTGGAGGATAGCTCCCAGGAGAGACTGGCGATAGCGCCATACCGCGGCCAGGCGGGGGTAATAGGCCGCGATGGTCGCAACCAAAGCCAGAGTGATTTGCCACTTCGGCCACGGCTCAGGCCAGGAGCAGAACCCCAGCAAGAGCAGGATCACAGGCAAAGCTTGACCGCCGAGCAGGACGGCCGTCATGGGGCCGATCATGGCCGGTGCGGCAAGCGCTTCACCGGCGTTTTTGGCCAGGCCGAACCAAACCTCGCCGGCGGTGCGGTACATCCGGCAGGTGGCCACATCGGTTGCGTCGAAGAGATCGGTCTTCAGGCCCGCAAGGCGGAAAGCGCGGGGGAGTTTGAGACCATCGTGGAGCGTATCGGGGATCACGGAGTGGCCGCCGCAGCGATGATAGGCTTGCGCCCTGGCGATGAAGAGCTGGCCGCAGCCCGCGGCGAACGAGGGCTGCCGGCTCCGCCGCATCCGGCGAATCGGCAGAAACCCGAGCAAGATGAAATGGATCAAGGGAATGAGCAGTCTTTCCAGCAGGCTAACGGTCTCTTGATGGGGAATTCCGCTGGCCAAGTCGGCGCCCGAGGCCGAGACGAACGCGGTCATGCGGGCCAGGGCGTTGGGGAAAAGCCGGACGTCGGCGTCGATGAACAGAAGGAGGGGATGACGCGCCTCTCGGGCGAGGACCCAACAAGCGTGCTGCTTGCCGCACCAGCCGGCAGGCAACTCGGGTGTCGGGACCAGGCGGACCCGCTCGTCGGTCGCGATCAACTGCTCGACGATCGCGGCTGTCCGGTCCTCCGAGTGGTCGTCCAGGACAACCACCTCGAGCTCGATTCCCTGGTTCTGAAGTGCGGCACGCACGGCATCGCCGATCGCGTTTTCTTCATTCCGCGCGGGGATAAGCACGGAGACTGGCGGAAATTCCTGTCCGGCCGGGGGGCGGGGGGGTGGAGCGTAAGCCCGCTTGTTGGCTCGAAACAGCAAGGCCGGCACGAAGGCGAAGAGCACGGAGGTAATTATCAAGCACAAAAGCATGTTCGACTTTGATCCAGGTTGTGAAGTGGGTGCAACCTGACGTGCTTCTGCGATCGGTTCGTGGGTTTCACCCACCTTGCGGAAACCGGTCGAGGTCAGGAGGAGATCCTTTGGCGATCCGATGCTCGGGATGGAATGATTCGCCACGAATCGCTGAGCGAAGACGCCGCCACGTGTCGTAGATACCACCCACGCCAGACGTCCCGCCGACAACTGTGAGGAATGCGGCAGGATCTCGGCGACGGGCTTCCTCGGCCAGTTGATCTTGGGTCTTCTCCAGGGCCTGTTCGATCCGGGTGGTCCAGACCTCGGGCGTTTCGCTCCGCCTGGCGGTGATCGTGATCGGCTCACCGAACCTTGCCAGGGCTTCGGGGCAGCGGTCGTTCCAGAAAGGATACTCGAGTGCCATGGGCACGATCGTCGCAGCGGACTGCCGATAAGCCAGGTGGCCGATACCTTGTTTGAGACAGACGGGTCGTTCTCGCGGATCGACGAACTCGCCCTGAGGTGTGATCCAGAGGACCGACTCGGGGCGAGACAAGATGGCCTGGCTCTGACGCAAGAAGGCGAGGCTGCCGCGCGTGGTCCCGACCTCGACACCGAAAAACCCCAGCCGTTCCAGGAACGGATACTGCGTCAAACCTTTGACATCGATCGGGCTGTAATGGATACGCCTTTCGTGCATGAACTCGGTGAGTACCAGGCCCACGAGCGGGTCCCACCACGAGGGGTGATTCGCGACCACGACGAGCGGGCCTGACAGCAGACCGGGCACAGGCCCCGCTCGCGAGACCCGGACCGCATGGAAGTGATGCCTCAGATAGCGGCGGGTGTACCTGCGGAAGAGGGCGAAGAGCCAGGCGGATCGGCGAGGGAAAGAGACCGATTCCGCACGAACCTGGAGTTCGCTCTGCGTCTGGGGTTTCGGGCAATCGATTGTGAAAGATTTCATGCCACATCCCGTTGCCAGCAAAGCGACCTTTGCCCCGGGTTGCCGCCATGGATGAAATTATAGCATGCCGGCGGGATTTGGGGCCGGCCTGGCGTGTGCCAGCGGTCCGCGGACCGGTTCCACGACACCGTCCTTGTCGAGGCAGTCGGCGGCGATCCAGCCCGACATCATGACCATGGGCATTCCCGGTCCGGGATGCGCGGCACCGCCGGCCAGATAGAGCCGCTCGAGGTCCGGGCTGCGGTTGGCTGGCTTGAAGGCACCATTCAGCCGGCCGTGACTGGCAAGGCCGTAGATGGCGCCGTCGAGCACGCGATAGCGGTTGTGTATGTCCTGGGGGGTAAGCCAGCGCTCGACCTTGATTCGCATCTCGATGTCATTGAGCCCGGCGGTCGTCTTGAGCTTCTCGAGGATGGTCTGACGGTAGCGGGGATAGAGCGTTTTCCAGTCATGATGCGGCCGGAGATAAGGAGTGTGGACCAGCACGTAGAGCGCCTCGCCGCCGGGAGGTGCGACATTGGGCTCCGTGTCGGCCGGGGCACAGACATAGCACGTGGGGTCCGGGGCTGGTTCTCCCTTGCGGTAGATGACGTCGAACTCTTCTGCGGGATCACGCGAGAAGACGAAATTATGATGCAAAAGCTGGTCATAACGGCGGTCAAGGCCCAGATAAAGGACGACACCCGAGCAAGCCGCCTCATAGCCGCGGCGGTTCTCGAACCGGTTTGCCGCGGGCGTGCCGGCCAGCAGTTCGCGATGCGTCCGGACGGAATCACAATTGGAGACAACGGCCGCGAGCGGCACGTTCTGACCGTTGTCAAGCGTGACTCCCCAGACCGCTCCGTCGCTCCCGGTCTGGATGGTTTGCACGCCGTTTCCGCCGTGCAATTCGACGCCAAGTTCTGCGGCCAGCCTGATCAGAGCCTCGGCCACCGCGCGGGTACCGCCGCGCGGATACCAGACGCCTTCACCGGTCTGCATGTGCGCGATGCTGCAGAGCACGGCCGGAGCAAGGTCGGGAGCCGAGCCGACGTACTGCGTGAAGTGGTCGAGCATCTGGGAGACGCGGCGGTCTTTCACGAAAGTTCGGATGGTCGCCCCGACCGTGCTCCAAGGGCGCATGCGAAGGACGTCGCCCAGTGTCGACAAGCTCGCCGCCGTCGTCGGATCGAACATGTCGCGAACGGAGCCGATCGACCGCCAGAAGAAGTAACGTTGCGAGATGTCGTCGAGCCGCGCCGACAGGTCGAGGAAGCGACGATAACCGAGACTGGTTTTTCCGCCTGGAGCCAACGAATCGAGCGCAGCGGTCATTCGCTCCGAGTTTGCGTGCAGGTCAAGAACCGAGCCGTCCACGAAGAAGGATCGCCATTGCGGGTCGAGCGGAACCAGGTCGAGCTCATCCTTCAGGTCGCGCCCCGCCGCGGCGAAGATTCGCTCCAGAACCGACGGCATGAGCAGGATGGTTGGCCCCATGTCGAAGCGGAACCCGCCCTCCGAGAGAACGGCTGCTTTCCCACCGAGCCACGGGTTCTTCTCGAAGAGGACAACGTCATAGCCTCGGGCCGACAGCGTGCACGCCGAGGCCAGACCACCGAGACCGCCGCCGATCACACCGATCCGACCTGACCTGGTTTTTCCCATCGTGCCTCTTTCCTTGTCGATCTCGCTGACCCGGCTGAGAGATTCCTGATTCGAGAGATTGAAAACTCCAGGTGTTGCAGTTTAGTTTCCACTCGCAAATCGTGGCAGATCCGGGTTGCTCTGGAATCTGGAATAACCTTTCTGGAATCCATCCTCCGCGACACCACCTGGCTCGCCGTCACAAGACTTCGATCAGTTGCTTTCCTCGGGCTGTTTTTTGAAGCCGAGGTCTGTCTACCCGGTGGGATGTGTCTGCCGCGTCAACCTGAACGGGCATTCCCAGGTCTTCGCCCAGCAGCCGCGAGCTGATCCGGGCTGATTCGTAGATCACGGGCAAGCCGCTGCCGGGGTGCGTTCCACCCCCCACAAGGTAGACCGATTCCAGGTCCTCGAATCGATTGCGCGGCCGCAGGTGAAGCATCTGGGAAAGGTTGTGGGCCAGATTAAACGTCGCGCCACGATGAATCTGATAACGCTGATCCCAGTCGGCCGGCGTGATCATTTGCTCATGCACGATCCGCGACTCCACGGCGTTCAAGCCCACCTTGGCGAGTTGTGCCAACGCCCGTGCGCGGAACCTTGGCGCTTCCCTGGACCAGTCCACGTTGGGATGCTGGTTCGTCACGGGCAGCAAGACGTAAAGCGTGCTCTTGCCGAAGGGCGCCAGCGACGGATCGGTGACGCAGGCATTTTGCACGTAGAACGACGGATCCCGGGAAAGGGTGTGGCGGGACTCGATGTCCTGAAGGTTCTCCAGGTAGTCGCTCGCGAGGTAGATCGTATGGTGGGCCAGCTCGTCGTACCGACCCTCGATTCCCAGGTAGAGCATGAAGGTCGAGCAGGAGAACTTCTTGCGGTCGATGTTCCGGTCGCTCCAGCGGCGGCGGAGATGGTCGGGCACCAGCCGGGTCATGGCACGAGCAAAGTCGGCGTTGATCACCAGCGCATCGGCCTGGTGAACGCCGGATCGCGAGCGCACGCCCACGGCGCGGCGGCCCTTGAAGAGAATCTCCTGGACGTCGTCATCGAGAGAGATCGTGGCACCCAGGTCAAGGGCGGCCCGCGCCATCACCGTGGAGACCGCCCCGCAGCCGCCCAGCGGATGGAAGACCCCATATTCATATTCAAGAAACGAAAGGATGGAGAAAAGGCTCGGGCAGTTGAAGGGCGACATCCCCAGGTATTTCGACTGGAACGTCATCGCCAGCCGGATCCGCGGATCCTCGAAGTACCGACTCAGCTCGCCGTCCAGCGACAGCCAGGGACGGAGCAGGGGAAGGACCTTCAGTAGCTGGGGCGAGAGCAGATCGCGCCATCCCAGGAAGGGTGACTCGAGGACCCTGCGGAACTCGTTCATCTTGATGCGATTATCGGCCATGAACCTCTGAAGCTGGCTGGCATCGCCAGGTGAGAGCGCTGCGATGGCTTGTTCCATGCGGGCGATGTCGGGCATCGCCTTGAGATCGCCACCGCTGCCGAAGACGAGATGATACTGCGGATCGAGCCGAATCATCGGCACCTCGGTGTGCAGATTTCGGCCCACGGCCGCGAAGATCGATTCGAGAACCCGGGGATAGAGGAAAAAGGTCGGCCCCAGGTCAAAACGGAAGCCATTCGAGCCGATCGTCGTGGTCCGGCCGCCGACCCGCGACTGACGCTCCAGCACGGTCACGTCGTAACCCGCCCCGGCCAGTAGCATCGCACTGGCCAGGCCGCCGGGTCCCGCACCGATGATGACGACTCGTTTCGTTCCGGACATGATGGGGGTCGAACTCCGATAATCGTGAGCCCGTTTGCGAACTTGTCTGCTAACCGCAAGTCGTTGTAGAGCAAGCCCTGGCAAGCGTCAAGGCTGGCAGGAAAAACCATTGCCCCAGGTCAGGCTGCGACCATGAAGATCTGCTTTTCGCCCTCGAGGACGGCCAGTTGGCTCACGGGAAAGCCGGCTGACAGGGCCCCGGGATCTCACTCATCCTCGGAGATCAAGAGTGCCAGCGGGCGGGTTGCCGGGGTCTGTTCGAGCACGATTTTGAAGATCACCGTCATGGGCACGGCAAGGACCATGCCCACGAACCCCCAGAGCAGGCTCCAGAATGCCAGCCCGATCAGCACGATCAAGGGGCTGAGCCCCAGCGCCTTGCCGGTCATCGTCGGCTCGATCAGGTTGGCCGTGACACCGTGGATCGACAGCAGAATCAGGGCCAAGAGAATCGGCGGCCCGAACGTGGGGGACTCGAGGAACGCCAGGACGAGTGGAGGAACGATCGCCACCAGGGCCCCGAGATAGGGAAGGAAGTTCCCGAAGAAGGTGATCATGCCCCAGGTGACCGCGCCCGTGATCCCGAAAGCCCAGCAGGCCAGCCCCACCGGGATGCCGACCAGCAGGCTCGCCTTCACCTTCACCACCAGGTATTCAGAGATGGCCCGGTTGATCGATTGGGTGATCTCGAGAATCCCCCGGGCACGCTCCGACGAGAAGCTGGATCGGATCCGGTTCGGCAGGCGCGAGGCCGATTGAAGTAGAAAGATCATGTAGAACGCCACCACGATCGATTCGAAGAAAACCGTCATGAACGCAGCGGCGGCGCCGCGGACGATTCGCTGGGAAAGCTCGATGGTCAGTGAATCTTCCGACTCCCCGGCGGATTCCATGGATCTTGGACGTTGAAGCCAGGGCAGCAGCGACTTCGAGAGCTGGCGCACGTGGCCCTCCAGCTCCGCTTCGCGCATCAGGTAACGCGGCAAGTTGTGGTTGATCAGGACCACGTCCCGGTAAACCATTCTGGCCAGTCCCTGAAGACCCAGGCTGATGCCGACGGCGATGATCAAGAACGAGAAGATCGGCCGCATATACCGCCGCAGCCGGGTGTACGCCGGCAGGAAGAGGTAAGAGAGGAGGATCGCGATCAGCAAGGGCCGAAGGACGGGTTCGAGCCGCTCGAGCAGGTAGAGGCTCGTGGCCGCGATGACGAGCACGAAGGCCAGAGTGCGCAGGCCGACGAGGCTCGAAGCGCGGCGCAAGATCGGCCCCGCGGACGTGGTCTTGGGTTCCATGTCGATCGCGTCCGTCTGCGGAGCCGCTACACCAGCATCGGGGACTCTGGGATCGATCGCGTCCAAGACAGCTACCCTCCGGCCGACGGGCGCGTGTCCTCGTGCCGTGGTCCGTTCACCGGGAATCCTGCCACCGGTTGGATCCACGAGCCGAATTCCGGGTCCAGGAGCGTATCGCGAAAATTCTCGAGAGCCGCCGCCAGAGGCCGCATGATTCCCGGGCGTGCGGCATCGAGACGGGGCGTTTTGAGGCCGCCGTTCAAGGGCCGGGGCGCCCCCTGTCCTAGCTCGGCAGTCGATTTGCCCACGATCAAGCCGGCGTCGTGCCCGAACGCGCCGGCGATGGCCCGTGCGAACTGGACGCGGTCGATGACGTCGGGACCGACCACGTGAATCAGGCCGCTGGCCCCTTCTTCGGCCAGGAGAACCGCGGCACGGGCCACGTCCGGCCCATAGCTGGGATTGGAAACCTGGTCGGACGGACAGACTGTTGGCTTCTTTTCGGCCAGGTTCCGGAGCAGTTGGTAAGCAAAGTTCTTGCCTTGCCGCTCGGGTCCGATGACCCAGGAGGTGCGGATGGTGAGCTGTTTGGCGCCGAGCTCACGCTCGAGCGCAAGTTCCGCGTCGCGCTTGGCCTGTCCGTACACTGAGAGCGGGTTGGTGGCAGACTCTTCGGTGTAGGGGCCGGCCTCGCCGTCAAACACATAATCCGTGGAGAAGTAAACGAATCGAGCTCCGACTTTGGCGGCCGCTCGGGCCAGATTGAGCGGCTGGTCGAGGTTGGCCGCATGGGCCCGCGACCTGTCTCGCTCGCACCCGTCCACCCAGGTGAAACCGGCCGGGTAGAAGACGACGTCCGCCGCCTGCTCCGTGATCCAGTCGGCCGCGGGCTGCAACTCGCCGGCATCGAGCTGGACCAGACCGGGAAATTGCACGCTTGCATATGTTCCACTTGCGGCGTGGCCGCGCTGGGCCAGCGTCCAGAGCAGCCAACAGCCGAGCTGGCCCGAGCCCCCGATCACGACAGCGCGGAGAGGACTCGAGCATGGCTCGATCGCCCTTCTCGACGTCACTGCTGGATGTCTTGACGCCTGTGTGCCTGGCATCATCTCAATGAAACCCCCCAGCCGAGGCTCGTTCCACTCATCTTCAGCATAGCAGAATTGCGGCAAGCCAGACACCGACGTGGAGCCTAAACGGGATCCTGGGTTTCCTGACCGATTTCTGGTCCGTCCGAGGGGACAGAACTCACCTGGCGAAGCGGTCGAAAAGGGACCTGGGAGCAGTCGGCGATCGTTGCCGCAACCATCGCAGCATCCGTACATTCGGCAATGCCGGTCCGAAAAAGATTTCCAGGGCCGCAAGCCTGGCTGGGGCGCTCCGCGATCCGATCGGGCGTTGCGGCCCCGCGTTCGCCGGTGGTCGCTCGTGCCGAGGTGAAGTCCTCGGACAAATCTGTAGCGTCCTGTCCGTTGGCAAGGTGATTCGCTCTCGCCAGCTTCAGCGAGCCACCTCGTTCTCTCTCAACGGAGGACTATTTGCATCCGGAAATAGCGCCTGAGCTACCGGCAGTTCACCCAGCGAAAGCGTTTGCCAGCCTCGATCGTGCGGCGGCCTCGGGCCACCCTTCAACCGGGGCGGGCCGGCGACGGCCGGCACAATGCGATGTCGTTTCTCGACCCGATACGCCTTCAAGATCGCGACAACGCGCCTTCGAATCGCACGCCAGCTCGCGCAGTGAATCGCCTGCTCTTTCTCTTGAATGTAGAGCCCGAGGGCAAATTCCCTGAAGCTCGCATTGGCTCTTCGCTCCTTGAAATGAAGCCAATCATAACAAAGGTCTTCCCGAGACCTGTGGGCCCAGAGTCGCGTTCCCGGGCCGAAGGCGAGGCGCAATTCCATCAGTAAAGATAATTCATTGGGGTTTTCTTGGGGCGAGAACATGTAAATTCGCACCTGTGTAGTTGCCTGGTTTACGGGATTTCCTGGATCCACTCCGATGAACGGGTCGGAAGGCCGGGCCACCCTGTCATCGATTCCTAAGAAGACGTTCCCGGCCAGCGGTCGCGTGTCAATAGAAACAACGACGCGAAGGTAGCCTGGCCAGCCTGCGGGGCCAGCGGACCCAGCCGGCTCCCCAGTTTTCTTAGGAAGGGTTCTGTCCTCCAATCCTGAGCCTTGGCCCGGTATCGGGTCATTGGAGAAAACCAGTATGTACTATCGCTCAAAAACACGGAAATGAATTTCCTGTTATCGCTTTTTTTTCTCGGAATTCCAAGAAAACCAGGTCAACATTTTTTTCGACGGACCTGTCTGCCGAAGGTTTGTTTAAGGAAACGTAGACAGTGCGTTCCTGGATGGAATTTCCTGCTTGCCTGACTGGATGGAGCTTCCTGCTTGCCTGATTGATGGGGTCGACCCGGGGGTGCGCCGCGTGCCTTGTGGCGATTTTCCCGGCCGTATCTCCTCGCCTGGCCCTGGATGGGTGGGTCGAGTACAATCGTCATAGGTTGACCGGACGAAGCATGGAACGGTATCAAGCTCCTGGCATCCCGTCGAGTCCGCGCTGTGTGGCACGGCAGGCTCTTGGTCCCTGAGAAAACGAAAAAAGGTGTCGAATGGGCTGGTTGACGATGCCTTTACTCTGGGCGCAGGCGGCCGGGTCGGGGAGCGGAGCATCAGCGGCAGCGGGATCGGGATCGGCTACCGGGGTCGGGAATCCCGCCGCGATGGCGTCCCTGGCGTTTCGACGCTGGTGTTCGGGATTGACGCTCTCCTCACCCCAGGTAATACCCAGCATGGACGGTCTCTGGGCTTTTCTGGCCGGTCTTGCCGTGCTCTTTGCGGTGGCGCTGGTGTTCCAAGGTCCGCTGCCGGCGTTGAAGCAGCTATTTGACATTCCTGGGCACGCCGCCCTGGTGCGCCAGGCCACCCGGAGAGTCTGGCGCGCAGGGCGGCTCGTCTCGGCGCTCATCACTTTCACGGTACTTGCCTGGACCGGCAGCCAGACGCTCGGCTTTCTGGCGGAGAAGACGGACAGGGGGAAGGCGGACCTCATGCTCCTGACCCGGTCGCGCGCGAGGTTCGAGCTGGTCCTTGAACAGGGAGTTCTCGCCGGGTTGACGCCGCTGCGCGATCTGGCGGGCTTGGCAGACAACTTGCCGCTCTTGATCTGCGCGGTGTATCTGGTCTTTCGGGCGTCTTCGGGCATGCTGCCGCCGGCCGGTCCGGCCGTGGGGCGGCCGGGGGAGAGAACCTTGCCGGCTCGATTTACCACCCGCGGGGGGGGTGGTTCCGGCTGGTCAACCGTGATCTGGGGGTGCGGCTCGTTGTATATCCTGTACAGGCTGGTTGCACGCGCCTCCGGCAGCGTTGACTTGCCACTGGGAGGGTGCCTGGTCGTCGAGGCGCTTGTTGTTCCGCTCATGATGTTGGTGTGCGATGGTTTCTTGCTGGCGTGGGTCTTGACCGAGCTTCGTAACGCAGGATTTGACCAGATCGGCGAAGACCGGTTCCACCCGGGCCAGGCGCTCGAACTGATGCCGGCCGCTGCGCTGGGCTGTGCCCTGGCCTTGCCGGCGCGCTATGTAGCGACGCTGGTCTTCCTGGCATTGCAGCACCTGCCGACCTCGGTTGGGGCCACGTCGCTGGGCCGATATATTCGCTGGCAACTCGGCTGGGGTCTGGTTGACCTTCAAGGTGCCTCCCTGGTGGTTCTGGGCTCAGTCGGCGTCGTGGCGTGGAGCCGGGGCTCGATCGGCGACGCCCTGTGGGGGTTCAAGCGGCTCCTCGAAGATCAGGCCGGTCACTTGATTGTCGCCCTCGCCATGGCCGGAGCCGCGGCCTGTCTGCTGGCGGGGTTGATTTATCCCCTGGTGCTCTTGCTGCCGCCGGCCGGCTGGGTGCTCCCCGCCGCGGATAGCTATGCTCACTATGTCACATTGCCCGTCGGGCTCTGGACGCTCGCCGCGCTGATCGAACTGGCCGAACGCTCACTTCCCGTCGCTGCCCCGGCGAGATCCCTTGGCGCGGGCCATCTCGGAGCAGCAGATGGCCCCGAGTCGATGCCCGGGGCTCGATCCGCCGAGGTGGCCGCGGATCTTGGTCAACCCCAGCCGGGGGCTGGCGGCTGACCGGAAATCGGCCCACGGTTTGCTTGCTGGATGTTCGATCCACCACGAACGGACGATTTGCAACCTCACCCTGACCCGAATTCACGCGGCAGACCGGAGGTTCATCTAAGATGAATTGATGAGCTAAGAAAGAAGTGGCGCCGGCCGGAATGCGATCGTTCGAGAACGTTGTACACCGGTTCGCTTGACAGAAACACGAGGTCGGGGTTGTAATGAGTTCAAGGATCGGCGCCGGCCCGCTTTGGTGTGCCGATTCCCGAGAATCT
>JBEKTN010000159.1:0-18490 GCA_049516015.1 Isosphaeraceae bacterium
GAAGAACCGGTTACAGCTCAGCAGATTATCGGCGATCATCATGATCACGCCGCGCAGCTTGCGGTTGGCGCGGCGTACCAGAGGGCCGTCGCAGCGGTCGACCTTGTCGCTCTGGTAGCGGGAGGGATAGATCCCGGCGCGACCTGTGATAGCTTGATCATTTGCGTAGTTAGTGATCGGTCCCATCTCGCCGGCGAATTCGGCGGCCGTCACGATGCTGATGCCAGGAATGCTCAAGAGCACCACGTATGCGGTGCGCACCAAGAAACTGGCCATTTCCTGCTCCAGCTTGGCGATCTGCTGGAGTCGGCCGCACCGCTCATCATCCAGATGTACAAGTATAGTGTGGTACATCTCAGAATACTCTGTGGTGCTGTCGATCCCATTGGCCCAGTCCAGGATCTTCTTCAGGGTGCGGCGTTGATAGCGCACCTTCAACTCCTTGAGGATCTGGGCCAGTCCTTCGCTGCCCAGCGCGCGAACCTTCGAGGCCGACTGCACACTGCGGGCGATGGAGAGTGCCGCCTGGTTGTTGAAGACGTCGTTGAAGATACCGGTATACCCCGGCAAAATAACATCAAGTAGCGCAATAATTTGATTGCGTAATGAGGCGTTCTTCCGTACCAGGCTCCGCCTGTATCGCGCCAGCAAGCGGAGTGGCCCATGAATCTCATCGAGGGGCAACTCGATGAGGCCGAAGCCGTTGGTGGTCGCGCGATGGATGGCGAAGAGGTCGGTGTCGTCGGTCTTGTTTCCCGGATCGGCCGGCAAGCGGTATTGCTTGGTTGTCAGTGGGTGGACGATCCTTGTATCAAAGCACTGTGATGAAAACGCCCGTTTAACTGGCAGATGGTAGATGCCCGTCCGCTCGATGGCCACGAGCATATCTCCAAGGCTGTGGGATTCCATCGCGCGGCGGATCTCGGCGAACGCCGAGTCAAAGCCCTGCTTGTTGTGTTCGACCACGGTGGGTGGGATGAGGATGCGTCCGTAGAAATCGGCGAGCATCCACTTGGAACGAGCCTTGGCACAATCAACGGCTCGGGGCCGACCTTCTGAACCCGCGGGTGGAGCGATCCGGAAGGCTTGACGATGGTGAGATAGCGACGCGATCGACGAGTTCTTGACTTAAACCTGGTAGCCATGCGAACACCTCCTGGGAAAGGGACTGGGAAAGTCCCAATGGCCGCAGAGTAGTCCGGATGGCGCAGTGAAAGAAGAAATTCTCTCAACGAAACCACATACCAGGGGCCACCTACTTTCTCGAGCAGCACGTCGACCCGCGCGGGCGCCGCCGCTTCGGCCAGGGCGGCTCGCAGATCGACCGCCTCGTCCGGCCCGAGCCTCCGGTCCTGGTGGAGGATCAGATCGAGATCGCTCGACGGGGTCGCCGCCGCCGCGCCGGTCGCGATCTCAAAGCCGATACTGCCGCCAGGCCCCCAGCGCTGACCTCGGCAGGCCAGGACGGTCACGACACGGGCCAGCGCGGCCAGAGCTGGCACCGCGTCCTTGCGTTCCCGCTCGATGAAGTGAGGCGAAGCAGCCAGATCCTCGGGTGACAGCCGGTCGGTAATCTCGGCGACCGCCAGAAAGGCGGCAAACCGTTGCTGTCGCGTCATGCCGCGAACGCCGACAGGCATCATGCCGTCACGGACGGCCGCGGCGGACGACCACCCAGGGGGCCCGTCTCAGCACCGGCTCGACCCACGACGGCACCGGCGCGTCCACCGTCAGCGCGATTGGCTCACGCAGCCGGATCAGGTCATGGGTCGGGGCCGGACTGCCAGGCATCACGACGCGTTCCACGCAAGTCCCTAATCTCTCGGTTCGCCCGTAACGGTCCAGTGTTTGTGCACGAGTCGCTGCTTTAACCTCAGTGCGGCTGGTTGCAATCTCGGAAACCATTGTTCCGGGGATAACCGATCTCCGGCGGCCCCCAGATGTAGTAGGGCGGGTAGGGCGGCCAGCACACCCTGGGAAGCGGCTTGCGGCAGTAGTCGTCCGGGGCACCTTGGCAGGGAAAACAATGAGGGTACCACCAGTGCAGCAGGCCGCCGCCGTACGGGTTCCAGCCGCCTGCCGGTTGCAACCGATGCGGGAACCGCTGCGGGGGTGCCTCGGGACTCCCACCCTCACCACCAAGTACCTGACCACACAGGATCAGGGTGAGCACGATTAGCGACGTCGTTACCTGACTTCTCATGCCATGCTTGCTCCTATCCGATTTGGTTGTCATCGCTCGCAGGACTCCCCAAGGCTCACGACGCCGGGGTAACTTGCCGGCCCGGGGTCAAGGAACCGGCCGAGGCGCCGGTAACGGTTCTGGTAACGATTCCGGGCCGAGAGCGGCTGGCGCCTCCAAGGGCGCGCCTCGAGCATCTCCGTGCTCGCTATCGGTAGTCCGTTGCAACTGTCCTTTCTGGTAACGTATCTCCCACCCTCCTCCAAGGGCTCGATAAACGTTGACCAAGTTGAGAGCGATGTTGCCCGCGGCGATCGCCAGTTGGTCTTGCTGCTGGACCTGCGTGGTTTCCAGATTAAAAACTCTGTTGAAATCGATGGTGCCGGTGCGGTACTGCTGCAACCCAAGCTGGGTGGCCGCCGTGGCCGCCTTGACGCTACGGTCAAGGTCCTCGGCCTGTTCCCGAGATCTCAAGAAGCCCCGGAGCGGAGTCTGGACTTCCCGGCCGGCCGCCAGGACCGTGTTCTGGTAGGTCGCAATCAGCTCCTGCGTCTTGGCCACCTGCAGGCGCACGTTGTTGCGGATCCGGCCGTAATTCAAGATGTTCCAACTGAAGCTGGGAAAGACGGCTCCGATGAAGCTCTTGGTCTCGAACAGCTTGGTCAGGTCCGCGGCATCCCAACCGATGAGGCCGTTGATGGCGATGGTGGGGTACAGGGCTGCCTCGGCCACTCCGATCTGAGCGCTCTGGGCCGCGACCTTCCGCTCGGCGCTGCGGATGTCGGGGCGGCGGCGCAGCAAGTCGGCCGGGATGCCCGTGGCGACCCAGGCCGGCGTGTTCGGCATCGGGGCGCTGCCCAGAGCCGGCCCCGGTCCCAGCTCCGGCTCCAGGTCGCGAGGCGGGAAGCCCACCAGGATACAAAGCGTGTCGTTGGCCTGCCCGAGATGGATCCGCAGGGCGGGGATGGTCGAGCGTGTCTGCTCCAGGACGGTCCTTGCTTGCTCCACGTCGAGCCTGGTCGTCGTGCCGACCCGGAATTTCTCCTCGGCGAGGGCCAGGACTCCCTCCTGAATCCGGACGTTGTCCCGCGCGATCTTGATGCGCTGCTGGGCGACCCGATACTGCGCGTAGTTCGTGGCGACGTCCGCCAGCAGGGTCACCAGGGCTGCGTCATAGTCCTCCACCGAAGCATCCAGGCTGGCATTGGTCGACTCGATGTTCCTGCGGATGCGGCCCCACAGGTCGAGCTCCCAGCTCAGGTTGAAGCCGTACATCCAGTTGGAGAACGCGAGCGAGCGTTCACCAGGTGGGAACAAGTTGAGAAGCGGGCCGACGAGGGGCATGTTGGAGTTGAGGTTGACCCGGCTGTACGACCCGGTCGCTTGCTGCGTCTGGGGGAAGATGTTGCCCACGGCGATCGCCTGGCCGGCCCGGGCCTCGAGGACCCGTGTGCCCGCAATCCGCAGGGTCGGGTTCTGCTCGTAAGCCGTAACAATCAGGGCGTCGAGCGTCGGATCCCCGAAGACCTGCCACCAGTCTTGCAGGTGGTGGTTCTGCACGCTGGGATCATTCGCCTGGATCCATTCCGCAGCCACGGGTGCCGGCGGCCGGCCGTAATTGGGCCCAACCTTGAAACCATTATGAATCCACTGCCCCGGGCTGGTCGTGATGCATCCGCTATTGAGCAAGACCGCGACCACCAGGCCGGCCAGCGCGGACCATCGCCAATGGCGAGGTCGAGAAATTCGGTGAGCATCATGCCCGTGTGGAAGTCGCCAAGACATCCGTCATTTCCGTCGTGTGTGCGTTCACGGCTTCCCGCACGCGAACATCGCCCACGGCAAATCGAGCACGATCCGCACAGACGGAAATATCGACCGAAGCCGAGTGCAGGGTTTAAGGAAGCTTCAATTCTGGGGCGGTGATTCACCTGTCCATGGCCAGCAGCAGCCGTGAATCGGTCCACTTCGATCAGGACCCAGCCTCCGTGACCGTCCGGCGGAACCGCGCCAGCGCCAGGGTGAACAGGACCACCCCAATCGCAGCCACGGCGGCGAAGTCCCGCCACACCACATCGAGCCCCGCCCCGCGGAACAGGATGGCCTGAGCGAAGCTGACGAAGTGGGTCGTCGGTGCGAACTGCACCGCCTTCTGGAGCGACTCCGGCATGCTGTCGAGCGGGGTCGTGCCCCCGGACAACAGGGCCATCACCAGGTACACCGACATCCCCAGCAGGGCGAACTGCGACATCGACCTTGCCAGGGTGGCCAGAAAGATGCCCAGCGACGTGACCGCGAACAGGTAGATCAGCTCTCCGAAGACGAACAGCGGAACCGACCCGGCGATCGGCACGTCGAGCACCCACCGGACGACCACCAGCAAGGAAATCGTTGCCGCCGTCGCCACCACCAGCGCGGTCGCCCATACCTTGGCGAGCATGATCTCGACCGGGCGGAGAGGCATCACCAGCAGGTGCTCGATCGTCCCGTGCTCCAGCTCCCGGATGACCGCCGCCCCGGTCAGGAAGAGCGCCAGCATGGTGATGTTGCTGATCAACTCGGTCACCGCCGAGAACCGGCTCTCGTACAGGTTCGGATTGTACTTGACCCGGGTGACAAGGCTCACCTCCGGGCCGGGCGCCTGCCCGAGGGCGAAGTTGGTCAGCTCCTGGACGGCCACGTTCTGGATGTACCGGACCCCGGACCCGGCCTGGCTCATCGCGGTGGCGTCCACGATCACCTGAACGGTGGTACTTCGGCGCCGCACCACGTCCGCCTGAAAGTACGGGGGGATATCGAGGACGAACGTGTACTGCCCGGCGTCCGTCGCCGGGTCGATCTCCTCGACCGACAGCCGTCCCGGGGTGAGAACAAACGGCCGGCGCAAGGCGGCGATGATCCGCCGCGACAGTTCCGACCGGTCCTCGTCCACCACGGCGACCGAGGCGTCCACCAGTTCCACGAGCGAGCTCTTCGCCGGCAGGTAGACCGCGATGGTGAAGGCGTACGCGATCAGCACGAGCAAGACGGCGTCGTAGCGGACGCCGTACAGCTCCTTCACCCCGAGCCGGTACACGTTCGCGACACTGTCCCACACGCTCAGGCCTCCTGCTTTCGGAGAAGGGCGCGGGCCAGCGCCAGGTAGACGACGACGAACGCCGCCAAGGCAAGCAGGGAGGGGGGCAGGTCGCGGAGGCCCAGCCCCTTGGTGATGCTCCCGACCGCGATCTTTTGGAAGTAGGTGCTCGGGAACAGCGCTCCCATCGCCCGCCCGCCGCCCGACAGGGAGGAGACCGGCGTGAGCAGCCCGGAGAAATGCACGGCCGGGAGGACGGACAGGATGCCGGTCGCGAAAATCGCCGCCACCTGGGACCGGACGAAGGACGACACCAGAAGTCCGAACCCGGTCGCCGCCCCGGCGTACAAGGCTGCCCCGGTCAGCAGGGCGGGGAGGCTCCCCTTGACCGGGACGCCCATCACGAAGACTCCGAGAAGGGCCATGGTGGCGAAGTTGACAAGGGCCAACCCGACGTACGGAAGCTGCTTGCCGAGGAGGAACTCGAGCTTGGTCACCGGCGTGACGTACAGGTTGACAATTGACCCGACCTCCTTCTCCCGCACCACCCCGACCGCGGTCATCATCGCCGGGATCAGCATGAGCAAGAGCATGATCACCCCAGGGACCATAGCGTAGATGCTCTTGAAGGCCTGGTTGTACCGGAAGCGGACGGCCATGTCGACCGGCGGGCGCTGGCCCCACCGCCCGGGGTCGGTCCGGGTGAGGGCGTTCAGGTACACCTGGTGGGCGCCCTCCACGTAACCCCGGCTGGTGTCGGCCCGGAACGGCATCGCCCCATCCAGCCAAAGGCCGACCTCCGGCCGCCGCCCCCGCCGCAGGTCGCGGCCGAAGCCGGGCGGGACCTCGATCGCAAACTTCAGCTCGTTGCTCCGGAGGCGCCGCTCCAGCTCGGCGTAGTCAATGATCGGCGGCTGCTCCCGGAAATACCGGGACCGGGCGAACTCGTCCAGGTACTCGCGGCTCTCGGGCGAGCGGTCGTGGTCCAGCGCCGCGTACGCCAGGTTCTCCACATCGAACGTGATGCCGTAGCTGAAGGTGACCATCAGCACGAGCGGGGCGAGGAGGGCGAACGCCAGCCGGATCGGGTCGCGGCGGATTTCGGTCGCCTCCCTGCGGGTGTAGGCCCAGAGCCGCCGCAGGCTGAACCGGGCGGGCGGTCCCGCGCCACCCCCGTCCGCCGCCGCCCTGGCCTGCGCCGGTGCGGGCTGCCCGGCGGTGTCGGGCAGGCTCCCGCCGCCGCCGGCCTCCTCCAGGTATGCGATGAAGGCCTCTTCCAGGGTCCGGGCGTTGCGGCTCCGGACCAGCTCAGCCGGCGGCCCCGCCGCCAGGACCTTGCCGGCGTGCATCAGCGAAATGCGATCGCACCGCTGCGCCTCGTTCATGAAGTGGGTCGAGATGAAAATGGTCACCCCGTCTCGCCGCGAAAGTTCGATCAGCGCTTCCCAGAAAACGTCCCGGGCCACCGGATCGACCCCCGAAGTCGGCTCGTCGAGGATCAGCACCTCGGGGCCGTGGACCAGGGCGACGGCCAGGGACAGCCGCTGGCGGACGCCCAGCGGCAGGCTGTCGGGCCGCACGTCGGCCACCTCGCGGAGCCCGAACCGGTCGAGCATCTCCCCCACCCGCCGGGTAACCTCATCTGCCGGCAGGTGGAACAGGCGGGCGTTCAGCTCCAGGTTCTGGCGGACGGTCAGCTCGGTGTAGAGCGAGAACGACTGTGTCATGTACCCCACCCGCCGGCGGGTGGCGAGGTCGGCGGCGTCCAGCGGCCGGCCGAAGAGTGACGCCGCGCCTTCGGTCGCCGGCAAGAGCCCGGTCAGCATCTTCATCGTGGTCGTCTTGCCGCATCCGTTGGAGCCGAGGAAGCCGAAGATCTCGCCCCGCTCGATCCGGAAGCTGACGTGGTCCACGGCGGTGAACGAGCCGAACCGCCGGGTCAGGCCGCGGGCCTCGATCGCGACGGGAGTGTCCCCCGCGGGACGCGGGGGCAGGGTGACCATCTCGATGCTGCCGCGAAGTCGGTCCTCGCCTGGATCGGCGTCCTGGGCCCTTGGCGTTCGATGAGCCACTTGTCATTCTACCGCCTCCGGAACTCCCGCAGCGCCTCGACAAACTCCGCGACGGTTCCGAAGGTTCGGACCCAGAGCAAGTTCTCCGTCAGTGGGGTTCGGGGCGCCTGACATGAGTCTATGCTCCTGGGTCTGGACGCTGATGATGTCGGAGGAATTCACGCATTCTGTCCGGCCTACTCGGCGGCGATGTGGGCCCCCTTCTCGGCCACCGAGCGCCTCACCAGCAGCATGAGGAGCGCCAGCCCCAGGCCCTGGGCGCCCGGCACACGGAAGACGTCGAGTTGAAGGTGAGTTGAGAAAGGAAAGCCGCCTCTGGTAGAATTGCTCGTGGGCAATGGTTCCTTTTCGGAATGGGAAATGCCATGAAAGTTGCCGAGATCGTACGGGCCGACGGCGCTCAGTTGGTGAAACTGCCCGAAGGATTTCAGCTAGAAGGGGACATCGTCTCCATTCGACGCCAGGGTAAAGCCATCGTCTTGGAACCGGTCAAGCCTGCAACCTGGCCGCCCGGATTCTTCGACCAAATCCACATCGACGATCCCGCGTTCGCGCGTCCCCCCCAGGGGCAAGTGCCACCGGCTCCAAGACTGGATTGAGCTGCCTCCGCGATGCGCTACTTGCTCGATACGAATACCTGCATCGCCGCGATGCGCCATGACGCGCTGGTGCTGCAGCGCATGGCTGCCGTGGCTCCCACAGAATGCGCGATCTCGACCATCACGACCTACGAATTGTATACCGGAATTGAAAAGTGTGCTGCTCCCGCGAAGGAGCTCGCCAAGGTCAATCTGTTATTGGCTACGGTTAGTGAACTCGGCTTCGACGAACAGGCCGCGAGAGAAGCCGCGCGTATTCGCGCTTTACTCGAATCTCAAGGCTGCATGATCGGGGCCCACGACGTCCTTTTGGCGGGTCATGCCCGGTCCGCTCGTCTCACGCTGGTCAGCGCCAATACGGGAGAGTTCAGCCGGGTGCCCGCATTGAGCCTGGAAAACTGGCAGGTGCCACCGGGACCGTAATGCGTCTGGCCTCATGGGGGAAGCCAGGGCAATGCTACGCCGCTGGCGGACTCGATTCCGCCAGAACGGACAGGATTTTGGCCGGCAAGGAATGAAAGATGAACACCACATTATTCTACTGTTGCGTGAGCGCGCCCGGTCTTTCAGGTCATCCGGCGAACCCTCGGCAATTAGCCGGCCGTGGTAGACCAGTACGACGCGGTCGCAATACTCGGCCTCGTCCTGGAAGTGGGTGGTCACCATCACGGTGACACCGTGCTCAACAATAGCGTTGAGGCCCCCGAACAGCCTGATTCGCCGCTTCTGTCCGGCCTACTCCGCTCCCATGTGAGCCCCCTTCTCGGCCACCGAGCGCTTCATGAGCAGCACCAGGAACACCAGCGCCGCGGCCAGGACGGCCGCCACCCAGAAGACATCGAAATAAGCCATCGATGCCGCCTGCTGATGCCGGAGGTCCGCTAGCGTTTGCAAGGCCATCTGCTGCGCCCCGGCCGCATCCCCGGTTTGCTGGAAGAAGAAGGCCCGGGCGTGCTCCAGGTAGGAATTCACCGCGGGGTTGAAGGGGTCGAGAAATTCACCGACGCGCGACGTGTGGAATTGGTCGCGGCGTTCCTGGAGGGTCTGGGCCATCGACGTGCCGACGCTGCCCCCCTCGTTGCGGAGCAGGGCGAGCAGCCCCACCGCCGCCCCGCGCAGGTGCCTGGGGGTGTAAATGAAGGCGGCCACGTTGATCGGGGCGAAGAGCAATCCCAGGCCGGCGGTCAGCACCATCCGCGGCCAGATCACCTGCCACGGGCTGACGTACAGGTTCATCTGCGACATCCAGTAGTTGCTGACCGCCACGACAAACAGGCCCGCCGCGATCAGCCAGCGGGCGTCGGTGCCCCGGCCCAGCAGGAAGCCGACGACCACCATCATGCTGATCGAGGAGATGCCCGCGGGAGACAACACCAGCCCCGCCGCGAGGGCGTCGTAGCCAAACAAGGACTGGAGCAGACCCGGCAGCGAAATGCTGGCGGCGTACAGGACGGCGAAGCCGCAGAAGATGATGACGCAGGACATGGCGAAGTTGCGCTCGCCCAGCACCCGGAAGTTGACGACGGGGTTGTCAATCCGCATCTCCCGGACGATAAGGACGCCGAGCCCCAGCAGGAACAGAATAAGCAGCGTCTGCACCCGCCAAAACGGATCGCCCATCCAGTCCCACTCCTGCCCCTTGCTGAGTACAATCTCCCAACAGGACATGACCAGCGAAAGCAGCCCCAGGCCGATGTAGTCGAAGTTCAGCGGCTTGCGGCGCAGCTCGGCCCGCTCCTTCTTGAGGTAATCCGGATCATCGACCAGGAAGTAGGCGGCGGCCAGCGCCAGCAGGCCCACCGGGACATTGATGAAGAAGATGTAGCGCCAGTCGTAGCTGACCACGAGCCAGCCGCCCAGCGTCGGGCCGACGATGGGACCGATCAGGGCCGCGATGCCGAACATCGTCATGGCCGCCCCCTGCTTCTCGGGCGGGAAGCTGTCTAACAAGACACCCTGGCTGCTCGGCTGGAGCCCGCCGCCGGCCAGGCCCTGGAGCACCCGGAACAGGATGATCTGCTCCAGGCTGGCGGCCATGCCGCACAGCGCCGAGGCGAAGGTGAAGACGAGGATTGACAGCAGGAAGTAATTGCGGCGGCCGAGGTGGGCCGAGAGCCAGCCGCTGATCGGCAAGATGACGGCGTTGGCGGCCAGGTAGCTGGTGATGACCCACTCGCTGTCGGTTTGCGCCGCCGACAGGCCGCCGGCGATGTAGCGCAGCGCGACGTTCGCGATCGTGGTGTCCACCACTTCCATGAAAGTGGGGATGACCACGGCGACGGCGACGAGCCAGGGGTTGACCGCCGGGCGGCTGACCGCGGGCGGGGCAAGGGCCGCGCTACTCATGTGGTGTGCTCCAGCGCCTGGCGCGGGTCTCCCGATCGCGCCGATGCCTGGTCAGGGTTTGGGGTCCGTGGGGCCTTGCGGAAGTGGGTGAAGCGGTTGCAAGACCTCTCCGGCGTGCGGCCCCGTGGGCGGTTCCTTGTAGTACACATAAGGGACGACCGACAAACCGACGAACAAGGGGACCTTGTCCGGGTCGTAGTCGGTCAGCTCGATGCGGACGGGCAGTCTCTGCACGATCTTCACATAGTTGCCGGTGGCGTTCTGCGGCGGGAGCAGGGCGAGGGCCTGACCGGTCCCCATGGTGAAGCCGGTGATGCGGCCCTCGAACTCACGACGGCTGCCGTACATGTCGACCTCGCAGCGCACGCGCTGGCCAATGCGCAGGTCCCCGAGCTGAGTCTCCTTGAAGTTGGCGTCGATCCAGATCTCCGCGAGCGAGCGGATGGCCATCAAGCTCTGCCCCACCTGGACGTTGTTACCGGGGTTCACGTTGCGGCGGGTGACCACGCCATCGATCTCGCTGACAATGTCGCAGTAGCGGAGGTTCAGCTCGGCCTGGTCCAGGTCGCGGCGGGCCTCGAGAAGCTTGGCCTCCGCCTGTTTGATGGGGGGCGCATGGGGGATCAGCTTGGCATAGACGTGATCGAGATTGCTGTCCTCAGGATCAAGCTTGAGCGCCGCATCTTTGACTTGTTTATAAGTAAGGTCCCATGCGGGCGGCGCGTAACCGACCTGGGCCGCGCTCTGGAGTAATTGCCCCAGCGCCTGACGCACGGAGGAGAAGTTCTCGGCGAGATCGGCCGGCGCCTCGCTCAGGTCGCGGCCCTCGGGAAGCTGGGCGGGAAGCCCCAGGCCGGCCCGATCCGCGTAGACGGTCTGGAGGGCTTGATCGACGGCCGCCTCGGCGACCTGGACCGTCTGCCGCCTCACGTCAAGGTCTTCCTTGCTGATCCCGCCGCTCGGTAGCAGTTCCTCGCCCCGCCTCAGGTTGTCGCGCGCGAGCGCCAGCATCGCCTTCTTGCTCTTGATTGTCGCCACGTCGGCTCGCAGATTGGCGACCCCGGTGTTGACCGCCTCCATGGCATGAAAGAGTTGGAACCGAGTGGCGACGACCAGGGCTATGAGGCCGCGCACGTGGGCCTGGGCGGCCACCAGGTCTGCTTCCGCCGACACCACGGCGGCTTGCTTGATCGCGAGTTGAACCTGGTAGGGTTCCTTGTCGAGCTGGACCAGTACGGCGCCTTTCTTCACCCGGTAGTTGTCATCAACCAGGACCCGGCTCACCTGGCCGGCGACTCGGGGAGCCACGAACGTCACGTGGCCGTTGACATAGGCGTCGTCGGTGGAAACCGTGTTGAGCATCGTTTCCACGACGGGAACAAGCCGGTAGCCCCCGAACGCTAACCCGACCACGGCCACTGCCCACAGCAATCGTTTTCGCCAGGGGTGCGGTGGCGACGCGCCGGGAGGAGAACCGGTGGTCGGGGCGGCATCATGGTCCGGATGAGCAGCCTGATCTGCTCGTGCGGCAGCCGAACCATCCTTCGCCAGAGCCCGTTCCGCCGCGCGAGGGGCCGGCCTGGGTTCTATCGAAGGTTCTGAACTCCGATCACTCGTGCTTGCCATGCTGGTACTTCCCATTTCTGTACCTGAGTGCCAGTAAGAATCTGGCGGGTACAGTGCTTTCGCCCGCTGCCTGGACGATCATGCAGATCACCTCACGACATTAATCTTTGCTTACCTCCACGCCTTCCGCAAGGACTCCAGGTTACGTTGTTGGGCCTCGGGTTGCCACGCATCACGACGCGTCCCATTGCTCGGCCAATCGCCGCCGGACCGAGCGCCGCGTGACGTGCGCGGCCGATTCCTTAGGGATCGCATGGACCATGACTCCGGGAGCATCCAGCGCCAGCAGACGATGGGCCTGCAAACCATGTGCCAGGAATCCTCCCGAGATGGCCTTGCCGACCACGAGGGCGACGACCGGATTTCGGCTCATGCGGGCCGTCGCATAGGCGTCGCCAGCCGCGCAGGAGGATTATTGGTCGCAGTTCTTTTTTCGCCGAAAAAAGAACTGACACCAATAATCTTGACACCAATAATCTTGTTCGCGGGTGGGGACGAGGTGGATCAGGTCCGCGACAATCTCGATTTGGAGCGCTGGTTTCGCTTACTCAAGGGGCATGAGCGTCGGATCCACGGCCACAAACATGCCGGTGTTCGGATCGTCCAAGAGGGACCGACCACAGCACTGGCCTTGGACGCACACAGGGCCCACCGCGGACTGTTCACCGCTGATGACCTCTTACCTTATCGTTCGGCACGCGTGCCCGAATGCCAACGTCAAGCGATGAAGCAGCGCAAAATCATGAGATAAGCCCGATCCAAGACCAAACGACCCAAATTGCTGGCCGAGTTGGAACGCCGATATCGAGCCTGTTCTAGCCGTGTTTAGAGCTGTTGAAAGGATAATCCTACAGCATTCTGGGCGTTACCCCCCTTACGGTGATTGCACAGATCTGGTCGATACCCTCTCCGGGCCGGATCGGCTTGGTTCCCACGCCGCACGAGGACCCATCAACCGACCGTTATCAGTTCACGATGCTTCGAGGGGCCAGGACATCCGCGGGGATCTGGCGGATGACCTGCACGGCGGCCTCGGACAAGGAGTAGTTGTCCACCGTGCGGGCTACGATGCGTCGGGCGGCGGAGGGGTTCAGAAGCAGGCGCAAGGTCAGATAAACGGCGGGGATCAAGCTCGGAGGGTCCTCGCGGGGGCGAGTGATTTCGTCCTGGCTGGCATCGTAGGGCGCGAGGTGAGCCCAGGCCCGGCGCAGCTCGGCCAGAAGGCGTCGGCGCGGGGCACCGTTGTAAGCGAGGGCCATCAGGCCCATGACCACGGTGTGGGTCCGCACCCCGGGGCGGGGGGTTGGGGGGGGCGGGACATCCTGATCGAGCGAGACCTGGACCAGACGCTGGGAGAGGTTGAGCCCGCTGAGGGTCGCGTTGAGGGTCTCACCCGGTCGGGGATTGGCGTCGATGTAGGAGAGCCGGCCGGTCTCCGGGTCGTGGAGGTAGTCCATGCAGAGCCCGCCGTGCCAGTCCAGATGGGCGCCAATGGCGGCCAGGTGCTCAAGCACGAGTGGGTCCAGGACGCTCTCGCGAGCCCAGGCGCTGCCGCCTACTCCCTGGGCGCGGGCCTGAGAGCAGTGCGCGCCGACCAGCCGCCCGCGCTGGTAGACCGCCTGAATCACCCGGAGCACCCCCGGCGCGGGCTGCTGGACCAAGACCTCCAGGCGGCCGTCGAGTAGCCCGGCCGCTTCGAGCCGATCGGCCACCGCCGGCATCTCGCCCCGGTCGCTCACCCGCCAGACTCCGCAACCCGCCGTGCTGTACACCAGCTTGATGTAGCAAGGGGGCCTGCCGGCCGCTTCCAGCTCGCGGCGGGTACGGACCAGCGCGGTCGGCGGGTGGGGCAGGTCCAGCTCGTCCAGCACCCGGACGAATTCAGCCTTGCTCTGGAGCCGCTCCAGCGCGGCGAACTCCGGTAGCGCCAGCCCGACCCGGTGGCTCAGGTCGTCGCGGAACCGGGCCAGCAGGAACGCCTGATCGTGGACTGCGAGCAGCACGTCGTACCGCTCGGCGGCGAGCCGCTCGGCCAGGAACTGGAGGTAGCCGACCGGGTCGACGTTCCAGCGGGGGCAGCGATGCCAGGCCCGGACGAACCGGCTGAACCGGCCCAGGCAGAGCGGGTCTGGGTCGCAGACCTCGATTCGGGCGCCGGTCGGACCCAGCGACGAGATCGCCTGCCGGGCCGAAAGACTAGATCCTTCGCTCAGGATGATCCTCATGGAGACCCCGAGGCGAGCCAACTCGCGGGGTTGGAGACCGTCCCCGAGGGGGAATCGGCGAACTCGGTCGGGGAGGGCACGTTGGGCCAGGTCACCGCGATCCGCTCGAACCCGGGCAGAGGGACCAGGTCTAGCCCAGCAACCGTCCGCACGACGGACCGCTCGCGGCGGCCATTCGTCAGCACGTAGGGCTCCAACCGGCCGTGGCCGTTGTCCCGCAGGGCTCCCTCCCCCTGCCAGGGCTGCGTGACCTGCCCCTTGTCCACGGTGGTCAGGTGAAGGGCCACCGGCTGACGGATATGGTGCTGCGAGCCGTCCAGGTACATGGCGATCAGCCGCTGCCGGCCGCGCGTCAGGTGGCTGAGCTGGAGCGCCTCCCAGTAGATTCGGTAGCGATGCGCGGCCTGAGCGACGAACCGCTCCTGCTGCTGCGGGTCGAACCCCGGGAGCAGCGCCACGTTGCGGCGGGCGGCCTCGGCCATGTGCTCCATCTCGTCCCGGTGCGCCGGGTCGCGCTCCCATTGGCGGACCCGCCACCGCGCCAGGGGGTAGACCCCCAGGTAGAAGAGCCACGCGAACGAAGATTGCCGCATCGGGGGCAGCAACACCCGGCCACTCCCCAGCACGCCGATCAGCGCGCGGATCGAGGCGATGTACGAGGCGATCCGGCCCGGGTCGGCTCGGTTGGCCATGATCAGCGTGGAGTCGTCAAAGACGATGCGGATGGCCAGCCCCGGCGGGTAGACCCTCTGCACCTTGTTGTGCCACTTGATCAGGTGGTTGAGAGCGAAGAACTCGGCCCAGTCGGCACGGCTGTCGGAAGCAGCGTTCGGGTTCTTCATCGGCCCGTAGCCCAGCGTGATCGGGATCGGCCGGCCACGGTCCACCGACCGCCGCACCCGGCGGAGCAACTGGTCGTAGATCTCCGGGCCGGGGCGCACGCCCACCCGGAACGGCCGCGTCAGCATGGCGTCCAGGGCCGCGCGGGCCAGCCGATCCGCTTCCGCGCCGGAGACCCGCCCGAGGTTCTCGCCCGCCCGGGGCGCCTCCCAGTGCTCGTAAACCGTCTCCATGACGCGGGCGCGCAGGTCATCGACGTGATAGGGAACAATCATCGGTCTTTTCCTTAACGTGATAGGGAACAATCACCGGTCTTTTCCTTCGCTGGTACGGCGAGCCCCCGCAGGGTCTCGGCGAGCCCCTCGCGATATCCCACGCGCGGGGCGTATCCCAACTCCTCGCGAGCGCGGCGGATGTCCACGCAGCGGGACGTCCCCAGGAACCGCACCCCGCTCCGGTTGATCGGGGCGGGGCAACGGGGAACCAGCAGCTGCAACCCGTCGAAGACCACGCAGCCCAGCCTGGGGAGGAAGCCGGGCAAGATGCGCCGCGGCCGGGGACATTCCAGGAGGTCCGCCAGGTGATCGATGAACTGCCCGATCGTGGTCCGCGACCCATCGGTGATCTGGTAGACCCGGCCATTGGCACTCGGGGCCTGGGCTGCCAGGAGCATCGCCTGCACGACGTCGCCGACATGCACGATGGGTATCACATGGTCCCGGCTGCCGATGAAAGCAAACTTGCCACGCCGCAGGGCCCTGATGATCCGCGGCAAGTTGCCCGGGTCCCCCGGGCCGTAGATGAAGCCAGGGCGGAGGATCACGACCTCCGGTCCGGGTCCGTGCGCCACCTCCAGTGCCAGCCGCTCCATCTCGATCTTCACGTCCGCGGCCGGATCGTGCGACCGCCGGCAAGGCAAATCCTCGGTCGCCGGGTCCAGGTTGACAGTCCCCAGCACGTTGACCGAACTGAGCAGCACCACCCGGCCCACGCTTGCCGCTCGCGCTTCCTCCAGGAGCCGTCGGACACCCCCCAGGTTCGTCTCCCGGATCTCCCGGCCCGTGTAGTGCGCTCCAACCGCGGCAGCACAGTGGTGCACCACGTCGATACCCTGGACCGCCCGGCTCACCGCCCCGGGGTCGCGAATGTCGCCCACGATCACTTCGATACCCCGCTCACGCAACCTCGCCGCCTTCGCGGGGTCGCGCACGAACCCGCGAACCGCCTCTTCCCGGGCCAGCAACTCGTCAACCACCTGGCTGCCGACAAAACCGGTAGCCCCTGTCACCAGTGCTGTCCTCATGGTTGCCTCTTGTTCAATTTGGTTGTCGGTTCCAAGTGAGACTGTAAACCAGATTGGTAAATTATGTTAAAGATATGATGAAAACTGGTTTAATATTATATGTTATGCGCTAATTGTATTTTTATGGACAAAAGCGCCGTCGCATCCAACGAAAGTCATGGCATCCTGCAGATTCCCAACATGTTTACCACAACGAGAAGAGGAGACACCGGGCGGGCGGTCACTGGGCAATCGCCAGGTCCTCCGAGGGTTGTTCTGGGAGGGCGCTTGCCAACGGGGGTGCCGGAGCCGACCATGCGGGCAGGTCGCAGAGGCCACCGCCGAAGAACAGGTGGTGCCAGAGTTGGGTCGCTACCACGCTGGTCAACGCCACGTCGAAGATGAACCGCCGGGGGGTGAGCCGGGGCCAGCGGACCTGCGCGGCCCGCTCGCGGGCGACAGCCCGCGGGTCGAAGTAGCCGGCGGCCCGCAGCGACTCGGGGCTCAGGAGCTGGTCCACCCAGGCCGGGCGATGGGGGCCCAGAAAGCTCTGGGAGAGCTTGGCGCGGAACATCGTCTTGGGCCGGTTGGCGATCCGCGGCGGCAGCATCCGGGTGGCGACCTGGCGGAGCAACCACTTGTCGGTCAACCCGCGGACCTTGTACTCCGGCGCTAGCCCGGCGCAGAAATCGATGACTTCCTCGTCGAGGAACGGATACCGCCCTTCGACCGACGACCGCATCATGATCCGATCCGCCTTGGAGATCAGCATGTGACCGGCCAGCAGCACCTTGTAGCCGACGTAGAGCGACTGGTTCAGCGGGTTCCACCGGGTCATCCGCGGGTTGTCCAGGTCCAGGTCATCGTAGGGGTCGTGATCTCCCAGGCGGTCCCACATCTCGCGGCTGTAGAGAGTCATCCGCGCCTGGCCGACGAAGTCGAACAGGTCCTGCTGGGCGACCCGGGTCCCGCGGGTCGCCATCAAGGGAGGCCGGTGGCCCGATCCGCCGCCGAGGGAGCCCAACACCCCGGCACGGATCAGCCGCAGCAGAGGCGTGCCGCCGTGCCGCGCCAGCCACTCGCGGCCCGTCTGCGTCTTGTGCCAGACGTATCCGGCGAGTGCCTCGTCGGCCCCCTCGCCAGTCAGCGCGACCTTGTAACCCTGGTCATGCACAGCCTCGGCCAGCCGCATCAGGGCCCCGCTGGACGTGTCGTACACCGGCCCTTCACAGGCCAGCATCAAGCCGGGGAAGGCCGAGGCCAGTTGCGCACGGTCCAGGGTTACCATCGTCAGCGGGGCGCCCAGCGCCCGGGCTGACTCGGTCGCGCTGGAACGCTCGTCGGGCCCGGCCCGGTCCAGTCCAATGGTGAATGCCGGCACCGGCTGGCCCCGTCGCTGGCTGCTGAGCCCCAGCACCACCGTGGAATCCAGCCCGCCGCTGATGTAGCCAACCACCGGCACATCGCCCCGCAGCCGCCGCTCGACTGCCCGCTGGAGCAGGTGCTCCAGTTCGTCGACCAGCGGTGTCGCGTCGACCAGCCGCCGCTCCTGCCCGGCGTCGGGAAAGTCGAGGTCCCAGTATCGCCGCGGCTCGATCCGACCATCCCTGACCCGCACGTAATGCCCCGGGCGAATCACGCGGATGCCCTGAAACGAGGTCCGCGCCTGGCTGGCCGAGAAGAAGCAAAAAAGATGATCGACTCCCCGTGGCTCGGGCCGCGGTTCAACCATTCCGGAGGCCAGCAGTGCCTTGATCTCCGAGGCCCAAAGCAGCCAGCCGTCGCTCTCGGTGTAGTACAAGGGAATAATCCCCACCCGGTCCCGGCCCAGCAGCAGGGTCCGGTTGCGCCGGTCCCAGAGTGCTACGCCGAACTGGCCCCGCGCCCGCTCGAAGACCCCCTCGCCGTGGTCCTCGTACAGGTGGACCCAGAGTTCCGTGTCGCAACGGGTGGCCAGGTGGTGCCCCCGGACTAGCAATTGCTGGCGCAACTCAGGATAATCGAACAACTCGCCGTTGAACGAAACCCAAACCGTTTCGTCCTCGTTCGCCAGCGGCTGCCGCCCGCCCGCCAGGTCGACAATCGCCAGCCGCCGTGTGCCCAGGGCCAGCCCCGGTTCTCGGTGGAAATATTCGTCGTCCGGGCCACGGTGAGCGATCGCCCTCGCCATCGCCCGTAGCCGTTCGGCTGGGAAATCCCGGTTCCCGGTCAAGTCGAGCGCTCCGACGATCCCACACATAAC
>JBEKTN010000160.1:0-17442 GCA_049516015.1 Isosphaeraceae bacterium
ACCGAGAGCTGCTGCGAACGCTCGAAACCCTTCGAAAAATGCGGAAGGAGGAATTCGGAACGGGGAATGGGAAAGCAGAAAAGGCGGATGGCAAATGCCAAATGGCAGATGACGAATGCCAGGTGGCGGGGGGCGAGCTGACGATGGGGGATCAGCCGTGCGAGGTGGAGGCAAGTGGCTGCGATGAAGGGCAGAGCAGCGAGCCGATGACAGAGGGAAGCTCCGGTCCGTTCGTGGGACACGATTCCAATCGTGTCATTGATGATTCGACGAACGACAAGAATGGAATCTTGTCCCACGAAGGTGCGCACGCGGCAGGCCAACCGGGACAGGGCGATGGCGTCGGGCAGTGCCTCCCTGACGACGTGACGACGCCCCAAAAAGCGCCAAACAAAGCCAATTTGGAATCGAAGCAAAACCTGGAATATCAAGAACTTATGTCAGAAACGGCCGGGGCGGAGGGGCGGAAACAAAGCCAAAGTTCGAAGGGGGAGACGACCAGAAAGCCGAGCTCGCGCGATGGCCGAGCGGCTTGGCAGAGTGGCCGGCGGCCGGTGGCCGGTGCAGCCGAAGGCAGCGAGCTGCTTCGTGCGGCGGGGGTTCCCCCACTCCGTCGTTCGGACGACCTTGATTCTCCGGGTGACGGGCAGATGAAGAGTCGCACGCATCGGGTGACCTTGGCTGATCTGACCAAAGCAGCGACTTTGACACAAAAGAAGACTTGCAGTGGGCCGCCCAGTTCATCGCAATGAATCCCGAGATACATGGGGAAGTCGATCCCGAGCTACTTGCGAAAATCGACGAAATGGCAGACGAATCCGACTCGCAGTGCGGCCTCTTTTTCTGTCCGCCTTTTTCCACTTTTTTCCACTTTCCGGGGCGAGTCGCGGCAGCGGGCCGGCGCCGCGAAGGTGCCGAGGCGAGTGGGGACGCACCGGGGGACCGAGAACGGGGGGCGGGACGCGATGTTGCAGCAAGACGCCGGCCGGCTGCGCCAGAGTCCGAAAGCGGCCATCCACCTTCCTTGGGGCCAGAAAGTTTTGCGGGCATTGCTGGCTGCCGGAACTCCAGTATTCTCTACTAATCTCTACCAGTCGTGGCCCAGGCTTTTCAGGCCATTGATACCCAGATCGGCGTGCGGCATCGACGTCGTGCTGCGCGCTTCATCACTCGCCCCGATGATACGCAATGGCGGTCTCGCGGTACCCGCCCGGTTCGATCACGCTTCGCGGGACTGTCGGGGTGAGAGAGTGAATCGATGGGCCAATCCAACGAAAAAAACTGCCTGGCTGCCACGAAACCGGTGCCCTGCGGGAGAGCAGACGGGCAATTCGGCTCGTATAATAAAGGGGACTTTCTGGATATCGTGCAACCTCGATAAAGTCCCCTGCTCGCCCAGCTTGATGCGGCGCCGACTGTCGGCCAGGGATGAGTGTCGATCCTAGTTGGCGGCGACTTCTGGGTATCCGAAAGGAACAGGCCATGTCCTGCCGTCTTGCTCCGGTCTGGGCCCTCGCGCTCTTGGCCCTGGGCGGATCATCGGTCCAAGCGCAGGTTCCGTTTGCCAGGGATTTGATCCCGTCTCGCACTTCACTTGCCCGAGTCGGACTCGAGCGGCAATGGCTGGCGGTGGTTCCGCTCAACGATACCGAGCGTCTGCTCCTGATCAGCCGGAGCACGGATCTGTTATTCGCACAGACCAACCACGGCGCGCTGCACACCTACGACGCCCAGAGCGGCAAGCTGCTCTGGGCGTCAAGCCTGGGCCAGTATACTCCGCTTGCGCGTCCGGTCTCCTCGAATTCTTATGCCGTGTTCGGGACCAGTGCCGACGTCTTGATCGCCCTGGACCGGAAGACCGGAAGGCTCATCTGGAAGAAGTCCCTGGGGACCATCCCGACCTGCGGGACGGTCTGCGACGAAGATCGCGTCCTGGCCGGCACGATGGATGGCCGAGTCGATGCCTATAGCCTCAGGGAAAAGGGACCCAAGGGAGAGATGAAGATTCGCACTCAGCCCGTGCAAGCATGGGGCTGGCAGACCGGCGGTCCGGTCCATACGCTGCCTTTGCCGGCGGAGCACGTGGTTGCCTTTGGCAGCAGTGACGGGCGGGTTTACGTGGTGATGAACAACGAGCGGACATCCCTTTACCGGGTTCGCACGGGAGGAGCCATCGGCGAGGGCCTGGGCAACTATGGCACCCGGACCTTGCTCATCCCCTCGGCCGACTATAACGTGTACGCGATCGATCTCCTGACCTCGAACTCTCTTTGGACGTTCTCTTCCGGCGGCCCGATCGACCAGGCGCCCTTGGTTGCCGGTGAGGAGATCTACTGTATCAACCAGGCCGGGTATCTCACCCAGCTCGACCCGGCCACAGGCAACGTCCGCTGGAGCACCCTCACCCAGGGAGCCCAGTTCGCGGCGGTAGGAGCCTCGAGGCTCTACCTGAGATCCTGGAACAATGATCTCTACGTGATCGATCGAGCATCTGGTCAGGTGTTGGCCGACCCTGCGGCCACGAAGCAGCGGGCCGGGCTGAATCTCCGCGGGTTCGGCCTTTCGATGCTCAACCGGTTCGATGACAGGCTCTATTTTGGGACCGACTCGGGAATGGTCCTGTGCCTCCGCGAAAGTGGCGCCACTCAGCCGCGGCTGCTCCGCGATCCCCAGGCCTTGCCTTTCGGGTACATACCACCCGAGGGAATCAAGCCGACGCCACCTCCGGCGCCCGCGGCCGAGACGCCCGCCGAGCCCAAGGAGAAGGAAGACGCTGCCAAGGAGCAGGCTACGCCGCCCGCCGACGAAATGGAGAAGCCCGCTCCCAAGGCTGCCGCTCCCAAGGCCGCCACTCCCAAGGCCGCCGCTCGCAAAGCCGCCACGGCCAAGAACAAGAGCGCCAACCCGCTCCCTCCCTAGTGAGCCAGCGCCCTCGCGGCTGGTTCATTCTCGTCTTGCGTGGCCCCTCGCGTCATAATCAAGCAAACAGGCGCCCCGGCACCTTGCTCCAACTTCGGGAGCAAGCTCTCCGGGGGCTCTTGTTTCCACCCCGCGACAGACTCTCGCAGCAGCCGTCGGCGACCTTCCACCGGAAACATAGCACCAATGGCCAGTACTCCACCTTCAGAGATCGTCCCTGTTCAACGAGCCCTGCTCAGCGTCTCGGACAAGCGCGGGTTGATCGAGCTGGCCCGCGGCCTGGCCGAGCGAAACGTGGCCCTGCTGGCCAGCGGAGGCACGCGGACAGCCCTCCTCGCCGCGGGCCTGCGGGTCACCGAGGTCGCCGACTATACAGGACAGCCGGAAATCCTGGGAGGACGGGTCAAGACCCTGCATCCCAAGATCCACGGGGGCATCCTCGCCCGCCGGAATCTGCCCGCGGACATGGACACCCTGGCCGCGGCTGGCATCGACCCGATTGACCTGGTCGTCGTCAACCTCTATCCGTTTGAGGAGACCGTCGCGAACCCCTCCGCGACTTTCGAGGATGCCGTCGAAAACATTGACATCGGCGGCCCGTCCTTGATCCGCGCCGCGGCCAAGAACCATGCACATGTCGCCGTGGTGACTTCCCCGTCGCAGTATGACCTCCTGCTCAAGGAGCTGGAGACCCACGGAGGCACGACGGGCGATTTTCGTCGCGCGCTGGCTTTGGCGGCCTTCAACCAGACCGCGCGGTACGACGCGGCGATCGGAGCCTACCTCGAGCAGGAGACGTGCAAGGTTCGCGAGGCGGGCCTCTTCCCCCCCGTCCTGTTTGCCCGGTTCCTCCGTGAGAGCACGCTGCGTTACGGCGAGAATCCGCACCAGCGCGCGGCCTTCTACGTTGACCCCGGGGCCAGAGGCCCCAATCTCTGCACGGCGTCGGTGCTCCACGGCAAGGAGCTTTCCTATAACAACATGCTCGACCTGGACAGCGCTCTGCGGCTGATCCGGCTGTTCGCCGAGACTGCCGCGTGCATCCTGAAACACAACAACCCCTCCGGAGCGGCCGTCGCCGCGGACCTCGCCACCGCGTTCGAACGGGCCTACGAGGGTGACCCGGTCAGCGCGTTCGGGGGAATCGTCGGGCTCAACCGGCCCCTCGACCGGGCGACGGCCCAGCGGATGTGCCAGCCGGGCCGGTTCCTGGAAGCAATTCTTGCCCCGGGCTTCGAGCCCGACGCCCTGGAGTGGCTGAGGACCAGGCCAAGCTGGAAGAACAGCGTCCGGCTGATCGACCTCGCGGACCCGATCGGTCCGGCCGATCCACCCCCCTCCGGCCTGGATCTCAGGCGCATCGATGGTGGGCTGCTGGCCCAGAGCTGGGACCAGCTCGAGCCTGACCCGGCCTCAGGCCAGCTAGCCACGCAAAGAGCCCCGACCGAGAGCGAGACGCGCGACCTCGTGTTCGCCTGGCGGGTCTGCAGCATGGTCAAGTCGAATGCGATCGTCGTCGCCCGCGCGGAACAGCTACTGGGCGTGGGCGCGGGGCAGATGAGCCGCCTTGACTCGGTGCGAATCGCCGTGGATAAGGCCGGCGATCGAGCCCGCGGGGCCGTGCTGGCTTCTGACGCCTTCTTCCCTTTTCGTGATGGGCCGGACGTCGCCGCGGCCGCGGGGATCACCGCCATCATCCAGCCCGGCGGATCGAAGCGCGACGACGAGACGATCGCTGCTTGCAACGAGCACGGCATTGCCATGATGCTCACCGGCCGCCGCCATTTCCGGCACTGAGCCGCAGCGCATCGCTCGACCCACGGATGGCACGCCGGGCCTTTTTTTCTGATGGCTCTTGAGCAAGACGGTGCGATAATCCGCGAAGGCGCAGTTTGCCGTCAGCCGACGTTGGCCCATGGAGACCCATCTCGTGCTCACCGCCGATGAACTCAAGATCAAGACGCTCGGACCGTGCACGATCAACTCACCCCTGGCGCGGTTGCGTGACCCCGGATTCATCCCGGAGACATCCCGCATTCGCTATCAACACAAGTGCGGCCCCGGCGTGGATGGCATGGACGAGCTCTCCTTCGAGGAGTCCGGTCCTCGCGAGAGGATCTTCTTCGATCCGGCAACGACGACAGCCGCCGTGGCGACGTGCGGGGGCCTCTCGCCGGGGCTCAACAGCGTGATCCGATCGGTCTACGCGGAGCTGGCCTACAACTACCTCGTGCCTCGCGTCGTGGGTGTCCGGAACGGCTACATGGGGTTAAACCCCGCCTCCGGGCTCAAGCTTGTGGATCTCACTACCGGATTCATGGAGAACATCCATTACCTGGGGGGAACCGTTCTGGGCAGCTCACGAGGGCACCAGGACCCGTCGATCATCGTGGACACGCTGGAACGCGAGAGTATCGATATTCTCTTTTGCGTCGGCGGTGACGGCACCCAGCGCGGGGCTTCAGCGATATACCAGGAAGTGACCCGTCGCGGGCTCCGCAAGTCCGTGGTTGGAATACCCAAGACGATCGACAACGATATCAGTTTCGTCTTCACTTCGTTTGGCTACAACACCGCACTGGAGAAAGCCGAAGACGTGCTGCGGGGTGCCCACGTCGAAGCCCGTGGAGCGCCCAACGGCATCGGCCTGGTCAAACTCATGGGGCGAAACGCCGGCTTCATCGCGGCCGGTGCAGCGCTGGCCAGCCAGGACGCGAACTTCGTCCTGATCCCCGAGGTCCCGTTCCGGCTCGAAGGCAAAAACGGCTTCCTCGCTAGCCTGGAAGATCGTGTGTTGAGCAAGAATCACGCGCTCGTCGTCGTTGCCGAAGGGGCCGGCCAGGACCTCTTGAAGAGCGACGAGACCCGCAGCGATGCATCCGGCAACCTGCTCCACGAGGACATCGGCCTGTTCCTTCGCGATAGCATTCAAAAGTACTTCAAATCTCGGGGGATCCCGATCAATCTCAAGTACATCGACCCGAGCTATTACATCCGCAGCGTCCCCGCCAACTCGGGGGACCGCATTCTCAGCGATCAGATGGCCCGGATGGCCGTTCATGCGGGCATGGCAGGGAAAACCGATGTGCTCATCGGCTACTGGCACAACGAGCTCATTCATGTGCCGATCGGCACGACGATCGCCCGTACGCGGCGACTCGACACGACAAGCGACCTGTGGACCGCCGTGATGCGCTCCACAGGCCAGCCCGTGTGGTGATGGCAAGGCGACGACTCGATTCAATCACATCGATCAAGACGGAGATCGTGCCGTCTTTTCAGCGATGACCGCCGCCGCCGCCGCCGCCGCGGCCTCCACCCATGCCGCCGCCGCGGAACCCGCCGCCGAATCCGCTGCCGAGTCCGCCACCGAATCCGCCACCGAATCCTCCACCCATAGGTGCACCGCGGAATCCGCCCATGGCGGCTCCTCCCAACCCGCCACCGGGATATCCACCGGCCCCACCCATGCCACCACCGGGCATGCCCATGCCGCGTCCGGCGCCTGCCATTCCACCGCCCGGCATACCGCCCATGCCTCCACCGGGCATGCCCATGCCGCGTCCAGCGCCCGCCATTCCGCCCGGCATACCGCCCATGCCACCACCGGGCATGCCCATGCCACGTCCCGCGCCAGCGCCAGCGCCCGCCATTCCACCTCCCTGCATACCGCCCATGGCGCGATTTCCCCCAAGACCAGAGCCCGCCGCCATGCCGCCGGCGTTACCCCGTCCCAGTCCGGCTCCACCTGCTTGCCCCGAGTTGCCCGAACCGGACCGCGCCGCAGTATGAGTCGAGGAAGCGGAATTGACGCCATTGAACGAGGAGCGGAACGAGCCGTTGCCTGAGGCAACGCTCGATGCACGCGAGACCTGCCCTTGACCGGCTCCGGTCCGACCAACGGCCCGCGAGACGTTGCCGTTACCACTGCGAGAGAACGGATTGCCGTAGGCGTGGGAAGAGGGCGGAGCTTGTACCCCACCTCTCGAGGCCATCGATCCGCGGTTCAGGCCCTGCCCCTGGCCGCGCAAACCACCATTCAGACCGCCCGCCCCAAAGCCCCTGCCGCCCCCGAAGGCATAGGAACGTCCCCAGCCGCCGCGTCCCCAGCCGCCCCAGCCGCCGCGTCCCCAGCCGCCCCAGCCGCCGCGTCCCCAGCCACCATAGCCCCATCCACCCCAACCCCATCCGCCCCAGCCCCAACCGAACGGAAAACCGAAGCCGAAACCGAAGAAGGGATAACCGAAGCCGAGGCCAAAACCGAAGCCGCCGTAGCCGAAGCCAAGTCCGAGTCCGAAGCCAAGGCCACCGTACCCAAAGCCGCCATAGCCAAGGCCGCCGTACCCGTACCCGCCGTAGCCGCCGTACCCGTACCCGCCGTAGCCTCCCATGCCATACATGCCGTAGTAGGGATAGCCGTACCCCATCCCGTAAATGCTGCTCAGCATCCCGCCATAAAGGCCATACCCACCATACCCGCCATACCCGCCGCCATACCCGCCATATCCGCCATACCCACCATAATCGCCATAGCCACCATTGCCGTAATTGATCGGCTGGGCATAGTATGGATAGCCGTAGCCTCCGTAGTATGGGTAGTCCAGGTAGCCGTAGTATCCACCGATATTGCCGTAGTTGGCGTACCCATAGAATCGGCCCGAATCATCGTAGTAGACGCCGGGATACCCGTCGTAGGAGGAATTTGGACGTCCGAACCCGCCGTAGATCTGGCCGTACATCTCGGGAGAGACCTGGGTGTAGGGCTGGTAGGTCAGGTCGTCGGTGGTCTTGGTGGATTTGTCAACCTCAGCCGGGGCGAAAAGAGTTCCGCGATCCTCGAGAGTGCGATCCCAGTAGCCTTCCTGGAAGGTCCAGCCTTCGGGCTGGCGGATCCAGTGGGCCGGAACCCATGCCCAGCCGGGCTGCACCTTGGCCCAGAAGCCCTTCTTCCAGACCACGCCGTCCTTGTCGGGGTGGTACTGTCCGGGAATGTAGAAGCAATCGGGAGCCGGCGGCTCACCCGGGTCGTCATCGGGACGGTCCTTGGGAGGGCCGTTCTTGCGGTAGTCCAGCCTGTCGGTCTTGCGGTCGCTCCAGAAGCCGGGGACGCGATACCAGCCGTCCTGGTCGCGCTTCCAGTAGCCGTTGACCCAGAATCGACCTGGCGGCGGCACCCGCCACGTACCCGTTACCCAGACATAATCCTTGCGGCCTGGATCCCACTCCCAGTATCCCTCGATCCACTGGGCATTGGCGCTGGGCGGATCGATCGCGGGCCGTTCGCTGATCGGGGTTGGCGGGGCCTTCGCCACGTGAATCGGATTGCGGTCCTTGCGGGGCGACAGAAACGCCTCGTGGAGAGGCCCTTCGGTCATCGGCCGGACCGGCTGGTTGGCGAGTTGCGCCAGCCTGTCCGGATACTCCCACCTGGTCTCCGCCGGTGCTTCAGCCGCCTGTTCCGCCCCGTTATTGTTTGGGGCAGCCATTGCTCCGGGAGCAACGTCCTGGGCGGCCGCCGGCAGCGGTTCAGCCGCGGTTTCGGCTTGTGCCGGGCCGGCCGGATCTTGAAACGGACCCGCGCAGACCGGCACACCGCCCATCGTCAGGAGCAGGCCCCATCCCAGTAAGCGTCCTCGGTTCATGGCTGAAACTCCGCCACGGCGGCATCACCGGTAATTGCGAGAAGATGACCTATTGAATCTATACGCATGCGGACAAGGAACAGTCCAAGGTTTTCTATCGGGCTACAACTATAGCTCTTAATCTATTGTATCGCGCCGGTGCTCCCTTTTTTCAAACCCTGCTCCTGCAAGAGTCAAAAAAAGCTGATCAGGTCCAATCGCTTCGTCGCCGGACTCGCCCCCAGCGTATCATTCCGTTCTTGCGTCGGATTCGCGAGTCCGCCCCCGCCACGAATCGCGGCAGGATTGAAGTTGAATGGAACCTGCTCACGTCAAGACCGGCATCACCGGACTATCCGGTCATTCCGACGGTTGCAGCTCGGCACGATCACGGCATGCGGCTTTGCCTGGTTGACGGGTTGTCGGGACGACCTTCACTCCTCCTGGGTGGCCGGATGCACGAGCCGAAATGGTGCAATATCCACCCCATGCGGTCATGAAAAGCTTGAGATAACATCAAAGACGGTGTAGACTTATGAAGTGACGGAGCGGGTTGTTGGGGCGAACCCCTGGGTTGACGAGCCAACGATGAAGGCCGAACTGGTTCCAGAAAACGGAGATCCGCCAATCCCCATCACGCGCGATGTCGTGGTCGTCGGCCGGCGCGGGTATTGCGACGTCGTCATCAACCACTCCAGCCTCTCCAAGCGGCATTGTGTGCTGGTCAAGACCGATGGACTGCTCGTGGTTCGCGACCTGATCAGCACCAACGGCACCAAGGTCAAGGGTCAAAAGATTCGCTGGGCGGCGCTCTTGCCGGACGACCGGATCACGCTGGGCAGCTACAAGCTTCGGGTTTACCTGGGACCAAACGACGTCCCTGGCCCTTCCGAGCTTTATCGGGCCCGGCAGCTCCACTCCGGGTCGTCCACCAGGCAACCGCAACCAGCCGGCATCGGGCCAGGCTTGGAGCCAGGACCTTCCCCGCCCCGGCCGCCGGCCCCGACGATCCGGGTTCCAGGCCAGTCGCCCTCTGCTGCCCCGGGTACGGCGTTGAACCAGGATTTTCCCGAGCCCTCGCCGCTGGAGATCGTTGTCTCCTCATCCGAGCGGGACGTCATCGCGCCACCAGCCAAGGCCGGCAAGCACGACGACTTCGTGCCCTTGTTCCCGCTTGTCCTCGATGATTCGGACGAGATCATCGAACTCGACTGAGCCGGGCAACTTGTCAGGCGAGGGCCGCATCCTCGGCAGCGATCTCGCGATGGACCACGCGATCTCCACCGTCGGTCCGAGCCAGCTCGACGGCGGATTCGCAGGCATTCAAGAGCTGCGCGGAGGATCCTTCGGGACTCATGGTCGCGACCCCGAAGCTCGCGGTCACACGGCATCCTGCCCCGACCAGTTCGGCGAGCGAGCCCCTCAGGTTGTCGGCGACCGGCAGGGCCCAGTCCGAGGTCAGCCCCGGGAGGATCAGGGCGAATCCATGTTCGCCCACGCGGGCAGAGATATCGCAGTCTCGGCTCTCGCCGCGCAGCAGATTGGCCACCTTGACGTGCAAGTCTTGTAAGGCCATGAGTGAGAGCACTTCGCTCAGCCGCTCGGGATGGTCCAACTCGAAGCGGATCAGGGAGAGCGGAAGGTGGTCGTCCCTGGCCTGGCGGAAGGCGGTCGCCAGAGACTCCTGGAAGCCCCGCTGGTTCAAGAGCCCCGTCAGCTCGTCATGCTCCGCCAGGCGGACAAGGTCTTGATTCGCCCGCTCGAGCTCGCGGGCGCGCGCCACGAGCGCCTCCTGGGCGGCGATGATTCGCTGCGCGGTCTTCAGTGCGATGTCCAGCTCGCAGTGATCGATCGGCTTGGCCAGGAAGTCATCCGCGCCGGCGCTCAAGCCCTGGAGGCGCTCGTGACGGTGAGTTTTCGCGGTCAACAGAATGACGTAAATATAGGTCGACTTGATCTCGGCTCGGATCTTGCGGCAGAGATCCAGTCCGTTCATTACCGGCATCATCCAGTCCAGGATCACCAGCCGCTCGGGCCTCTCCCGGAGCTGGTTCCACGCTTGCAGGCCATCGGCGGTGACGACCACCTCGTGCCCCATGGCCTCCAGTCTTCTGCGCAGATCGACGGCCTGGGTTTGACTGTCCTCGGCGATCAAGATCCTCATGATGGCGGCCTCGTGAACCAGTGCAGCCTGCCGGGGCGATTCCCGGCCCTGTTTGAAAGAATCTTAGGACGCATTCCGGGGTTGGGGAAGGAGGGCCAGTGAGCGCGCGGGGGCACGGGTGTTTTCGGTGGTCACTTACGCTTCGTTGAGATGGATCGAGGTCCTTGGTAGGTAGGTGGGGTGGGTGAGAAGCAAACCGGACGCCGGTCGTCGGTGGAGACCGAGCGACGACGTCCGGCTGGATGCGGGGTCGGGTGAATGGGGCGAGAGCGACCGCCGTCGCGCCGGTCGCAGCCATGCCAACGGGGAGTCAGAGACGCCTGGAAACGGCTGGCATCCTCAGGATTCCTCGGACCGAGGGCGACGAACCTCCCGCCGGACGGGCGGGTTCAGGCGTTCGATCTGGCGTGCTTCCTGGGGTTCCAGTCGGCTCGCCTGTCGATTTTCACGTTGGATGGCTTCGTACACCTCTTGACGGTGTACCGAGATCTCGATCGGGGCCGCGATCCCTAATCGAACCTTATCGCCCCGAATATCCACCACGGTGATGACGATGTCATCGCCTATGATGATACTTTCGTCGCGGTGTCGGGACAGGACCAGCATCGTTCTCGGCTCCTTCCTCCTGCCAACGAGGCCCGTGACCATCCCCGATCACGTTGCCCGGGCTCTCGGTGACCACGACGGAGCTGGGGATGGTGAATAGCCAAAAACACCTTGGTGGTGAGCCACGCGGGTCAGGCCGTTGCACGCAACGGGGCCAGCCCATGATACAGCGAGTGGGCCGGGGCCGTTGACTGCGTTTCCAGCGGGTACCGGACGGGATACCGGCTGGAAGTTAATACGAGCTGCCGGCCTAGGCGACGCACCGGGTTGAACACGAGCGGTCCCTGGAGGTTGACCGTCAGGCCGCCCCCCACGCCGCGATTGAGAATGACATAAATCAGCGCGGTTCGCTCATCCTCCATCTCCAGCGCCGTCCGGTCGCCCGGGCGGATCTCGATCCGGTAGTCGCTGACCGCCAGAGGGGGAGCGACCAGGCCGAAGGCCAGGTCAGGCGCGGTCACACTTTGCAACCACGTCAGGCCGGTCACCACCGGATCGGGAAGATGAAGGTACTGGGTGTAGGAGCGGAACCCGAGCAGTCCTTCCGGAATCTGGTACAACTCCGATTCGGAGGCCTGGATCAGACCGAAGCGGGTCGTGACGATGTTCACTTCCTGGTTACCTCCTTGAACGCCGGGCGAGGCTCATGCCTGCGGGTGCAAGCGCTGGCCCCCCGCGACTCCGGACGATCCCGACCGCGACCGGTGGTGCTCGTCCAAGATACGTCCCCGCCTGGTCCACCCCGCGCGGCGAAGCGGCGCGAGTAATCGGGATTCAGGGTGATCTTGTCGGGACGGTTTCCGGTCCGGCCGAGTCCGCACAACGCGGCCACGACGTATCCCGCGGATTCCACCTGCGTCGCCCCTCCGAATCCCTCGGAGAGCCGAGCCAGGTTCGACCGATCGTAGTATCGTCGCCCCCGGTCGGCCGGGCTCAATCCTGCTCGCCCGAAATCCTTACCGCCGCGCACATAGCGATGCCTGCGCCAGTCGCTCCGTTCGTAACGGAGACGCAATGCCTCGCACCCGGCGCAAGAACTCCTCTCGCCGCACCAGCCGGCACATGCGGTACCCGGTTCGCCCCGGCCTTTGAGCACGAAACAACGTCCAGCAAGGAACGCTCGCCGCATTCTCGTCCAGGTCCTCCGCGCTGCCGCTTCATCCGGTAAAACGATCCTCACCCGGATGATCCGGCCACGTGGATTCCGGGATCGACATTGGACCGCGCGCGACGGGCGGCTCGTCGAGACAGACACCTCGCCGTCAACAGCGAGGTCAGGTCCGATAATTCTCTTCCAGGTCCCAGAGCCGCTTGAGCTGTCGGTCCCGCTTGCCGGGCTCGAAGCGGTAGATCGCCATCTCCTCGGTGACCTCGCCGGGACAGAGCGTGTAATCCAGGCGACGATTCTCTGCCTCCTGAAACACCTCTCCAAGGTGATCGGAACAGGCGAATCCATAGGTTTTCAGCTCGGCGAACCTGCCGTCACTCCAGCGTGCCGCAACCTTGTAAGTCGCCAGGTCGGAACAGTACGGATGGGTGCAATTCACGTCATGGCTGTACATCAGATAGAGCCTCAAGGGTGCCAGGACTATGATCGTGGCGGAGAGGTGACTCATAGTTTAATGCATTTCCGCCCGCGTGGGATAGGCTGTGCCCTGGTGAGAATCCCGGCGAGCCTTGGGGGGCTGTGCTTTACCACGCTCCCGAAACGCCCCGAGCCGGCAGTCGCTCGAAGGAATGCTCTACAGCTCCCGCGCTCCTGACCTCGTCCCGCTCTTGGAGAGCATGGAGAGCACAAGCCGGAGTTTTATCCCTTGGCAAAATTGCCACAGGTGATAGCATCGTTATCGGGAGGGCTGCCCTTATGACGACCATGAACATTTCCGTGCCCGATGAGATGAGGAATTTTGTCGAAGCCCAAATGGCCCAGGAGGGCTTTGCTTCGGCCAGCGAGTATCTCCGCTCCCTGATCCGCGACGCCCAAAAGCGGTTGGCCAAACGCGAGCTGGAAGCCAAGTTCCGCGAGGCAATGGAAAGCGGCCCCGCCACAACGATGACACGGGAGGACTGGGTCGCATTGCGGGCCGAGGCGATCGAGGGCAAAGTGGTCTAATGGGTTCAAGCTGCGCCGCCTCCGGCGAAATCGCCCTAAACCGTGGGTCAGCCGGCTTTATCCGGTGACCAGCCATCATTTCTCGACGAACTGAGCCAGGACCGCGCTCGTGACCTCCCTGGTCGAGGCCCGTCCACCGATATCCCTGGTCCGAAACCGGCTGTCCGCGAGGGTGAGCGCCACGGCCGACTCGATCTGGCGGGCGGCCCGGGCGGGAGCGTTATCGTGTTCGGCTCGGCCCAGATGGTCCAGCAGCATGGCGCATGAGAGTATGGCCGCCACCGGGTTGACGACGCCCCGTCCCGCCAGGTCGGGGGCGGTACCATGGCACGGCTGACAACGGCGATTCTGTAGGTTTGCATGCCTTGACACTAGAAACGATGGAATTCGTACTCGGGATTGGCGGGATCGAAATCCTTGGCGGAAAGCACGGCATCGAGGTCCAGATCATCATAACAGTAGCGCTCGCCCAGCGGCTTTTCCGGTTTCCCATCGGCCGGCCAGTCGAAACCGGTGAAGCGGAGGGGAAGACGCGAGGCAGGGTCGTAGAGAATCGCCGATTGGGCGAGCGGCCGCCGGGGCCGGAACTGGGGATGGGCATCATCTTCAGGAGCAGTTCCTTCGCGGGCCGGCCTTCAAGCCGTGCCTCCGGCCAGGCTGGCGACTCGGTTGTCTGGTGCTGGGCCAGCGACCCTCCGGCGGGTGTGCCCGTGTGTTCGCTGGAAGATGAAGGAGTTGTAGTGACCGTGTCGGGTGGAGGGCCGTCGCGCCCTCGCCGGTTTTTTCCCAGGGGGCCGTGAGCCACCAGCTTACCCCGCACAGCAAGACCCCGAGCAGGCAGAAGGCGCCAAACCCGCGTCGCCAGGCACGCGAGGAGAGCAGCACCGCGACACGCCGGATCCAGCTCGTCATGTCCGGAAACCCTCGACCGAGGCCCCTCTGCTCGCACAACCGGCTGCGACAGTGCGAGCGGAGGTATCCGTACCGAGGGGGAACGCACCGCCCATCTCAACCTCCCGCCGGCTTTTGTGAACCTCCTCTTTACATCAAGTGAAGCGATCTCCATTCCGCGTCGTGTCTCGCTGGCGAGGAGGCAATCAGGCCCTCGCGGCGATGGCTGTTGACCGTCCCGATGTTGAGGCGCCTCGTCCGCGCCTGCACTCGGGTTGTCGAGTCGAATTGACCGCATCGCGGTCCACGGTCTACGATGTAGCTTAGAATACGAACCGTATTCCAACGAGTCCGACAGCTTGGGCTGGTGAAGTGCGGCCGGTTCTGGGAGGACGCTTGACTATGACTCAAATTGAATTGGCGCGGCGGGGTGTGATCTCGGCGGAGATGGAGTTTGTAGCCCGGCGCGAGAACCTCGATCCCGAGCTGGTCCGCTCCGAAGTCGCGCGGGGGCGCATGATCATCCCGGCGAATACCGTGCATCTGGGGCTGGGCTTGCAGCCGATGGGCATTGGCATCAAGGCCCGGTGCAAGATCAACGCCAACATCGGCAACTCGGCGGTGACCTCCAACATCGACAACGAGCTCGCCAAGCTGAAGATGGCCGTGGACCTGGGTTCCGACACGGTCATGGACCTTTCGACCGGCGGCAATATCGATGCGATCCGGCAGTCGATCATCGCGGCCAGCACCGTTCCCGTTGGCACCGTGCCGATGTATCAGGCGATCCAGGGCGTGAAGAAGGTCGAGGAACTGTCGGCCCAGAACCTGCTTGATATGGTGGAACACCAGGCCAAGCAGGGCGTCGATTACATGACCCTGCACGTGGGCATCCTCCGCGACTACATCCCGCTCACGGCGCACCGGATCACCGGGATCGTCTCGCGGGGTGGTTCGCTCATGGCCCAGTGGATGATCGCCCACAACCAGGAAAACCCGCTGTACACGCATTTTGACGACCTGTGCGACATCATGCGGCAGTACGACGTGTCGTTCAGCCTGGGCGACAGCCTTCGCCCCGGCTGCATCGCCGACGCCTCGGACGCGGCCCAGTTCGCCGAGCTGCGCACTCTGGGCGAGCTCACCCGCCGGGCCCAGGCACGCGGCTGCCAGGTCATGGTCGAGGGCCCGGGACACGTGCCGATGGACCAGATCGCCATGAACATGGAGAAGCAGGCGATCGAGTGCAGCGAGGCACCGTTTTACGTGCTCGGTCCACTCGTCACCGACATCGCGCCGGGTTATGACCACATCACCTCGGCCATCGGTGCGGCCCTCGCCGGCTGGCACGGCGCCAGCATGCTTTGCTACGTGACACCCAAGGAACACCTGGGCCTGCCCGAGGTTGAAGACGTTCGCCAGGGCGTGATCGCCTACAAGATCGCCGCGCATGCGGCCGACCTGGCTCGCCACCGGGCAGGGGCTCGCGACCGCGACGACGCCCTCAGCCGAGCGCGGTACAGCTTCAACTGGGAAGACCAGTTCCGTCTCTCCCTCGATCCCGAGACCGCCCGCAGGATGCACGACGAAACGCTGCCCCAGGACGCCTTCAAGACCGCGGCCTTCTGTAGCATGTGCGGCCCCAAGTTCTGCTCGATGCGGATCAGCGAGGACATCCGCAAGCATGCCGAGGCAACTGCCGCTCTGGTACAGCTCGAGCCCGTCGGGGCGGCGAACTGACCGGCCTGCCGGCCGTCCCATCGTTGCGGGAGCCTCGTGATTGCGGCCTTGCTCATGCGCTTGCTGGTTCATGTTCTCAAGGGCAAGTCGAGCCGGCGAATCGAGGAACCGGTGCATCGCCGATCTCCACGGCGTGCACCGTGTGTCGCGCATGAGGCATGGGATTCCCGCCAACACGGGCACCAAACTCCACCCGCGTTGCTGAAACCCCCCTTTCATCGCGTGCCCGGACATCTTGCTTCAACTTGGTGGCGATGCGCCTTCCCCCCCGGTGCTCGCTGGGCATTGTAGTTGCAAAGAAAACTTAATAGATCCAAGGGGGGGGCAAAGGCATGTAAATGGATCTCGTTCACCCACTCCGCCATCACGTATTGATCATTGATGACAACCCGGACCTGGTGGAATCGCTGAGCTGCTTGCTGGAGTGTCCTCCTCCTGGCCGTAACCCGTAAGGGCCACCAGGACCGCGTCGCGGGTTTCAGGAAACGCGGGAAGTTGCCGGGCAACCTCATAGCCGTCCATGACGCGCAGTCCCAGAGCGCAGAAGACGACCCCGGGACGAAAGTTGCGGGCGATGCTCAGGGCCATCCTGCTGTCGTAGGCCGTCTGCACCTCGTGACGCAAAGCGTGACGCAAAGGGCCATCCACGTTTCCTGGGTGGCAGAACATGGGTGGCCCTTAACGTCTTCCAAGGAAACGTGCGCGGCCCGTTTCGCCGCGATGCCCCGTCTGCCATCCGGCATTTGTCATCTGCCATCCGGCATTTGTCATCTGCCATCCGGCATTTGTCATCTGCCATCCGGCATTTGTCATCTGCCATCCGGCATTTGTCATCTGCCATCCGGCATTTGTCATCTGCCATTTCTCTTTCCCCATTCCCCGTTCCGAATTCCGCATCCCGCATTTTCAGGGGCATGGGGTCAAAGCGATTTCTTTTGGTTAGCTAAAGCTCGGTCTGACCCCCGCCTGCCTCCCATGAGAAGCTGGGGCCGCAACTGGTCTAGAAAAGTCCGAGAAACGCGGAGTTTAAGGAACAGGCCGGGAATAATTTCCCGGAGTTTTCGCAATCACGGGCCAAGTTGTGGCAAGGTCCCCTGACCTTGCCACCTCGCCGACCGAAGGACAGGTCTCCAGCCCGGACCCCGGCGGGAAACCTGCGGTCCGGCAGACGGCGGAGCGGAAAGACGGGATGGGGCCACCCACTTTTTGGCAGGAACGTCAGCTTGTACAGGATCCACTTTCACCGGTACTGGACGGGCGTCGGGTTCAGATTCGTTGAGGTTTCTGAAGTTTCGGCAGCGCTCAATGCCCCTGTGGGACTTCCGATTTTTTGTCGTAAGTAGTTATTTGACAACGACAAACACCCGAGAAGTCGGCCTTGTTCTGAC
>JBEKTN010000161.1:0-17418 GCA_049516015.1 Isosphaeraceae bacterium
CAGGAGGCTGTTTCCAAGTACCTTCCCAAGGCGAAGATCGTGTTCGATCACTTCCATGTCATCAAGCTGTTCAACGAGAAGCTCTCGGACCTGAGACGCAACCTCTTCCATCAGGCTGAGGAAGAAGGGCTCTTCTGCTACTATGGGCGCTCTGACTCCTGGACGCCCGGCTCTTCGGCCCACACGGGAGCATGAACACCGGCTTTGGCGTCATCCAGGTATCCCTGCGTATTGTCATCGAGTCGTCCGATCATTGCGTCTCCAACCACCTACCGCCGTCCCGACGTATTTCTGGGTTTTCTCCGTCAGGCTTACCGGGCCACGCTGCCGTGGTCACCCTTTAGGGGCCATGCGTCGTTTGGGCTTCGCCAGTTCCCAGCAGGCTCGCCACTGCGGTCGGCCGAATCGAGTTCACTTGCGTTACGGACTAATCGTTCACCTCCGGTTGCTCTCCACCCCGCCTCGCGGCGACGCAGTTACCTTCGGTTACGGAGTGCCAGAACACTCCGGCAAGGACTTTCACCCTGCTGATTCGATGCAATTACAGGCGCACTGGGACAGGATTCCAATCCTGTCATGTCATCAGTACGTAAACAAATGACAGGATTGGAATCCTGTCCCACGTAGAAAGAAGAGGCATCAGATCGCGGATTGCCGTTCCTCTTGGAGCAGCCCGAGCTGGCGATCGAGCCAGGCATTGACGCGGTCCGAGGTGGGGAATCGAGCAACCAAGGCGCCGAGCAGGACGATGGCGGTCGCCAGGGCGATCGGGTTTCGCTCCAGCATGTAGGCGATGGTCGCGAAGAAGGCCGCGCCCTCGAGCATGGCCGCGCCGATGATGAGCTGGGTCTGGTAGAGCTGGGCGAGCTTTCCGGTGTAGCCTGCTGGATAGAGTTGTTTGGGTTCAGGCGGGACGCCCTCTGTGGTTGCAATTGGGCCCGCCAGGGCAATCTGGCGGCGTGCCCGGGCAATGTTTATCTTGGGGACGACGAACGACAGGACCAGCACGATGAGGCCCGAGGCGACGGCAAGATAAGTGATCACCGGCAGCGAGGAATCCCCCGGCGCGGCAATCGCGGCCCCCCCTGCCCCTCCTCCAGGAGGAGCCGGTGCGGGATTCACCGCGACCTGAGTCACGAACAGGGCGATCGCCAGGAAGGTCGCCACGCCCATGATCATGGCGCCGACGATGATCTGGCACGTGCGGATGATCGGCTGGAGGGCGTCGGGATCGGTCATGTCCGACATGGGCGGAATCCTGGTCTGGGATCGAATGATTCAAGACTTCACAAGTCGTTTTTCCAGGTCGGCAAGGAAGTCGTCGAGAAGCTTCTCCCCCTTCAAGGCCGTTCGTCGAGCAAGCTCGAAGAGTTCCGCCGCGGGTTCAAGGGAGAAGGGTTGCTGTGCCACGAACTCCTCCACAACTCGGCCCTCCTGGTTCAAGAGCGTGATGGCGAAGACTGTTGTGGCCTCATCGTCAGCGTCATAGGCAGGGTGCCGACCGATGCGAACCATTCCGGGTTTGAGGACCGCTCGGAATTGCCCCTCGTCGGCGGTGTCTTCCCACGAGATCTTCCCTTCGATCGTCGCTTGTTTGAGCTCGCGCATGAGCTTCAGGAGCTTATCAGACACTTCCTTCATGGCTCGAACCCCCTGACCTTGCGAGACAGAGTCCCGTTCAGTCCTCGCATTATACCAGGATATCCTTGATCACGTGCCCATGCATATCGGTCAGCCGGCGGTCGATGCCGTCGTGGCGGACGGTGAGCTTGGTGTGGTCGATTCCCAGGAGGTGCAGGATGGTGGCGTGGATATCGTAGACTTCGGTCGGGTTCTTGCGGTCGAGCGGCTTGTAGCCAAACTCGTCTCTGGGGCCGGAGGAGATTCCCCCCTTGATGCCGCCGCCAGCGAGCCAGTTGGTGAAGCAATAGGGGTTGTGGTCGCGGCCCTTGCCCCCCTGGCTCGAGGGCATCCGGCCAAACTCGGTGGTCCAGAGGATGATCGTGTCGTCGAAGAGGCCCAGGCGCTTGAGGTCCTGGATCAGGGCCGCGGTGCCGCGGGCCATGCCCAGGGCCAGCGGGCCGTGGTCGCGCTGGACGTCCTCATGCGAGTCCCAGTTGCGGCGGGGGAAGCCATTGTCGCTGCCGCTCCAGATCTGCACGAACCGGACGCCCCGCTCGAGCAGACGGCGGGCGGCCAGACACTTGCGGCCGAAGTAGTCGGTCTCCTCAAGCGGGTTGATCTGCTTGTCGAACGACGACTTCCCATGGTCGAGTCCGTAAAGCCTGAGCACCTCTGCCGGCTCGCTGGCGATGTCGAGCGCCTCCGGGGCGGCAAGCTGCATCCTGGCCGCCAGTTCGTAGCTCTTGATCCGGCCGTCCAGCCGGTCGTCACCGGGTCGGGCGGCGGCGTGGTTGCGGTTCAGGCGATTCAGCAGCGCGACGCCCGCAGCATCGCTCGCACGGGTTGGAAACTTGACGCGCGGGTCGGGGAAGAGGTCGGCGATTGGGGTCTTCGACCCGAGGTCGATGACGGTCCCCTGGTACTGTGACGACAGGAAGGCCGCGTCCCAGTTCTTGGTGCCGTTGGACGCGAGGCCGCGCGGGTCGGCCAGGACCACGAACGCGGGGAGGTTGTCGGTCAGGCGGCCCAGTCCGTTGCAGACCCAGCTCCCCATCGCGGGAAAGCCGGGCCGGTTGAAACCGGTCGTCTGGAGCAGTGTCCCCTGGCTGTGCACGCCGGTCTTGCCGACACAAGTGTGGGTGAGCAGATGTTCGATCGTGATCTCGTCCCAGGTCTTGGGGGCATCCGGCACGTATTTCTTGATCTTGTCGTGAACGTTCAGCTTGCCTTGCTCCTGGAGGATCAGGATGACCATGGCGGTGAACTGCTTGGTGATCGAGCCCAGGCGGTACTTGGTCTGCGGGGTATTGGGTACGTCGTGCTCGAGGTTGGCCATGACGTAGCCCGTGCTGAAGAGCACCTTGCCCTCGCGAGCGATCAGGATCGAGCCGCTAAAGTGGTCGCGCTTGACGCGCGCAGTCATGTATTCCTCGACCCGCGACTCCAGCTCCTGGGAGCTCGGGGGTGAGGGCTTTGCCAGAGCCGTCATGGCGGGAAGCGAAATCGCCAGAACCCAACCCCCGAGAACACGGCCCGGCCGCAGATGGATCACCCGCGCGATCGCCCCCCGTTCACGTGACGCTGACCTTGTGTCGCGCCCGACTCCTCGTGTCGCGCTCAAGCTGTTGTGTCGCTACCATCTTCCGGTCATTCGTGCGGACGAGTCAAATCTTGCGACGCCAATGCCTCGTAAAAGCGAAACGCCCGGAGGGGGTGCTCCGGGCGTTCGGGAGGGAACGAACGACGTGATCGCGATTCGAGGACCGCGCCGTGGGGGGGGCGCTTCTTCGAAACAGGGTGGCTCAGTACTGGTCGGCGCTGATGATCTCGCCGCCAGCGCGGGTGATCAGTGCGACGATCGTCAACGGATTGACGGATTCCTTGATGAAGTGCACCGAGCCGTCGGCGAAGAATATGTTCGCTCCGCCGGGATGGAACGAATAGATCTCGTTGTTGCTGGTGCAGTTGATCAGGCAGATCCCGTCACCCCGGATGCCATCCGCCGTGGCGCCGCCGAGGTGGGCGTACGTGAAGGGGTCGGCCCAGGCGACGCCGCCACTGGTCGGATTGATCACACCATCGACGGGGGCGCCATACTGAACGTAGATCTGGCGACTGTGGTTGTAGCCGACCGGGCGGCCCGCATCCTCACCAATCATCACGGTGTTCGATACGCCGCCATGATCGGACGTCACGAGCACGACCGTGCGATCGGCGATCCCGGCGTCTTCCAGTCCACCTGCCCGGTGCCGCCGTGAACATTGCTGGTAATCTTGGTATAGGCATTGGTCTTGCTGAATAGAAGGTGCAGCGCACCGCTGGAATCGACTTTGGTTCCCAGCAAACTTCCCCGGCCGACGATCTTGATCTCAACGTGCGTTCCGCTGGGAGTGGTGTAGTTGAACTGCTGATAATTATGGAAGAAGTCCCCGGTGGGAGGGCTCGAGTCCGGGACGATCGGAAGTCCGCCAGCGGCCTGGCTCGGAACCCAGCGCTCTTCCAGCCCTTCCAGCATCGGCCGGGCTCGACGCCTCGGGCTGCTTGGTCTGCTTGACGATGTGCGCCCCATCACGATCCTCCCTGACCACCGCGTATCCCGAAACAGCCTCCGCCATGCGGTGGCCCGTCGCTGCCAGACCATCTGTTATTCTTTCGGCAATCCGACTTCCCTGCATAACCCAAGTTCCAAGCAACTGGTGCACAACCGGTGTCATGGGTTCCACGCTCCAGCATCTTGCATCCGTCGGGACACAAGGAATTTCGTCAGCCACGTCAGTCCGGAATACCAGAGCTCTGAGCAAGACCACCAAAAGACAGGAAGACTGGGGAAACTAACGAGGCTGTCGGAGCATTCACGGGGGAGGCGAAGCGGCCAATCGCTCGAATCGGCGCGACATCGCAGGCGATGTCCCTAGCATGGCGGCGCCATGGCCGTTAAACTCGGCGAAATCATGCGTTCCGGACAGTCCGGAGGCGTGGACCTGCCTGGACGAACTGAACCGATCGGATCCCGAAACACCCTGACACAATCGGGAGTGGTTGAATCCGGGTTGGCATTCAGAAAGGAGATCTGCTAGTGGTCCGTCGAGTTGTTCCGCTCGCGTTTTTATTTGGAATGGCCCTGACCGTGGCAATGGCGTGGACCGGACCCGCGATTGCCCAAGTGGTCAAGAAAGAGCCAGCCCCAGCCCCTGCCCCTGCGCCGAAGCAAGAGGCCCCCAAGACCGACGCCGCGAAGAAAGACGAGGCGAAGGGCCAGCCGGCCAAGAAAGAGGAGGCCGCCAAGAAGGAGCCCGAGAAGGTCGTGGAAGCTCCTCCCCCGACCGTTCCCAAGGAGGTCGAGGAGAAGCTGGAGAAGGCGCGCCTCGCCGTGGCCGAAGCCATCGTTGCCGCCCAGGACGCCGGACTGGTCGATTCCTCGATCGATCCGCCGCCGATCCTCGACATCCTGATCAAGGGTTATGCGATCGACGCGCAAACCTTGAAGAACCCCAGCGCCAAGAAGACGTTCTGGGCCGTGACTCCCGAGGTCTTCTGCGGCTGGTTTACCGGTTACAACAAGACGCTCGATGGCGTGAACATCAATCCCATGAACGACCTGCGAATCATCAATCCCAGCGCCGGTTTGAAGGCATGGTATGACCAGCGCGCCAACATGCTGAACAAGTATATTGATGAGGTGCGGAAGGCCAAGGGACCGGCGGTAGCGCCCAAGCCCGCCGAGGTCAAGAAGGAACAGGCCAAGCCCGCCGAGGTCAAGAAAGAAGAGGCCACGAAGAAGTGAATGGCGGCTCTCGATCGGAGTTGCGGCGCGACGATGCCAGCGGGGTCGTGCTGACCGGCTCGCAAAGCCCTCCGGATCGAGCCGGCGCGAGTCAGGGATCCGCCCTTTGGACTTCGCTCTTGCGTCGATCCCGTTTGGCAGTTCGTCATCCGATCGAGGCCGCACGCCGTGACGCCCAACCCTGTCTCCAAGGCGACCGCGCCCTTGCCGATCCTGTCGCTGGCCTGCGAGGCCGCCATGCGATTGGGCGCATCGGGCGTGCTGATCATGCCCGAAGGGCCAATGGAGTGGGAGCTGGTGCGCTCCTTCTGCGCGGGGGGCGTGGCCATCTTTGTGGCCTCGTCCTCGGCGCGGCAGGTGGAAGCCATCCGCAAGCTGGGCCTCCAGGCCATCGAGGTCGAGCCCTCCGAGGCGGCGATCGCCGAGCGCATCACCCTGGCCTTGATCGAGGCGGTCGCCAACGACCAGCTCAAGGCGGGCGCCCGCGTGGTGGTGGCTTATTCGGGCTTCGAGGCCGAGGCCCTGGACTCGCTGACCGTGATCCGGCTGGGAGAACACCTGGAGCGGCTGACCGCTCGCGACCTGCGGGCCCTGGAAACCTGGGTCCCGTTCGAGACCCTCAAGGCTGTGGTCGATACGGCGGTGGAGATCGGCCGCGAGGGGCGCGAGGGCAAGGCGGTCGGGTCCTTGATTGTGGTCGGCGACGTGCGCAACGTCCTGCCCCGCACGCGCCCCCTGGGGTTTGACCCGTTCAAGGGATATCGCCGCAAGGAGCGCAACGTTCGCGACCCTCGCGTCCGTGAGGCGATCAAGGAGATCGCCCAGATGGATGGGGCGTTTGTCGTGGCCCGCGACGGCACGGTCGAGGCCGCCTGCCGGCTGATCGACGCGCCGATGACCGGCCTGACCGTTCCCAAGGGCCTGGGCACGCGGCACTGGGCCGCCGCCGCAATCACGGCCGTGACCAAGGCCCTGGCAGTGGTCGTCAGCCAGTCCAACGGCACTGTCCGGCTGTTCCAGGACGGCGAGGTCATCCTCCGGATCGCGCCCATGCGGCATGCCCGTGCCATGAAATGGCAAGATATCGAGACCGAGCCGACACCTCCTGCGCACTCCAGGACGGAGCGAGAACGCGACAAGGAAAAGGATCGCGATCGGGACAAGGGAAAGCCGGGCCCCGCGAAACCGGCCGATTCTGCGCCTTCGGTTCCGCCCCGGCCCTTGTGAACAGAACAGGTTGCTGCCATGATCGCGTTGTCCCGGCTCCTGGTCGAGCCGTTTTACCGGCTCATCTTTGGCCGGCCGATCGTTGATGCGCTGCCGCTCTTGCACGATCGCCCACCCGGCGAGCCGACCGCGCCCGACTCGGCAAGCAGCGGCAACGAGGCGGCTGACAGCCGCCGGCGGGGTCTGGTTCTCGTGGCTGGTGGGGTTGGCGGGTTTGACCTTTGCGGCACGGCTCTGCGCTATGTCCTGGCTGGCGAGGGCCTGAACTACGCCATCCACGTGTTCCCCTGGGGGCACGGGTTCATGAGGTGGTTCGCCGACCTGACCAATGTCTCCAACCGCGATCTCAAGGCTGCCCTGCTCGCTGACGAGGTCCGGCAGTTCCGGGCCAGCCAGCCGGACGACCCGGTCTTCCTGATCGCCAAATCGGGCGGTTCCGGGGTGGTCGTCAAGGCCCTCGAGCAGCTCGAGGAGAAATCGGTGGAACGAGCCATATTCCTGGCGCCGGCCCTCTCGCCCGGGTATGACCTGACGACGGCCCTCCGCGCCGTGAGAAGCGAGCTGGTTGTCTTCTGGTCGCCACTGGATCTGTTCATCTCGGGAGCGGGTACTCGCGTCTTCGGCACGGCCGACCGGGTATGGACCGCCAGCGCGGGATTGGTCGGTTTCCGCATTCCCCCGCCCCCAACCGCCGGCGGTTCCCACCCTGACGGCCAGTACGCCAAGCTCCGGCAGGTTCGCTGGGCACCGCGGATGGCGGCAACCGGTTATCTGGGAGGTCACCTGGGACCGGATTCGCCGGTTTTTCTCAAGAATTACGTCGTACCCCTGTTGCGGACCGGGACGGACGGCGAGCCTTGAATTGCGGTCCAGGATCAAGCCGGTAGGGTGGAGGACCGATATCCTTATGGCCCGGTACTCGCGTCCTGGCGAGTGGCATCTGCTCGCGGGATGCGCCGCCCACCGCTCGCGGCGATCTTCAAGGTCTGAGGGATCAAGAAGATTCGTACTTCTCTCTTCATTGCAGACGAGCGTCCGGGCCGTGGTCCAGGCCGGCGACGGCAGCCGGCGATGGGCCTCACTCCGGGCGCTCGACCCCTCGAGGCAACCGTGAACCCCGGGGATCTCTCCCCGGCCACGGTCAACAAGCGCCCTCGAGAACTGGCACCCGTGAAACCGCACCGCGCGGCGGTCTCCGCCTTTTCAAAAGGAGACACCCCCAACCCCCTGATGCCTGACGCACCGGAGGGGCGGGGCCGCCCGCATTTGACTTTCACGGCGCCGGCCATGGTCAGAGACTCGGGGAACACCCGAGCAGTAGCGCCTGATCCAACTCAAGCCCGATCAACCTGGTCTCCCCGTCCGGAATGTGACAGGTTCTCGCACGACCAAGGGCACTGCGCAAACGTTTATTTGCCCATGGGTTGTGTCGCGCCGATGGACATTCAGGCAGGCCGCGGGCGGTCTTTGACCGGCCACCACGGACTTGACCGGCCGGCACCGGTGTCGGATAAAAGCGGCATTGCCCGACCAGGCGCGGGCCTGTTCTCCCACAGGGTATGTGGAGCTTGACGACAGCCATGAGTAAACCAGTTGCGACGATCGCCCAGGTGCGCGGGCGCGAGATTCTTGACAGCCGCGGTAATCCGACCGTGGAGGTCGATGTGATACTGGCCGACGGCACCCTCGGCCGGGCCGCGGTTCCCTCGGGAGCCAGCACGGGAATTCACGAAGCGGTCGAGCTGCGGGACGGCGACAAGAGGCGCTACGGCGGCAAAGGGGTGACCCATGCCGTGGCCAACGTCAACGGCGCGCTGGCCAAGGTGGCCATTGGCCGGGATGCCAGCGACCAGGTAGCGCTCGATCGCGCGCTCATCGCGGCCGACGGCACTCCGAACAAGGGCAAGCTCGGGGCCAACGCCATCCTGGGCGTCAGCCTGGCCGCGGCCAAGGCCGCAGCAGCGGCGCACGGACTGCCCCTTTATCGCTACATCGGCGGGGCCAACGCCCGGGTGCTGCCCGTCCCCCAGTCCAACATCATCAACGGCGGCAAGCATGCCGATAACAAGATCGACTTCCAGGAATTCATGATCATGCCGGTGGGCGCGAAATCCTTCGCCCAGGGCATCCGCATGGTGGCCGAGGTCTTCCACCAGCTCAAGGCCGTGCTCAAGAAGGCCGGCCACAACACCAACGTTGGCGATGAAGGCGGGTTCGCGCCCAACCTCGACAACGAGGAGGCGATCACCTTCATTCTCGAAGCCGTCGGCAAGGCCGGCTACACGCCCGGCCGCGACAAGGACATCGCCATCGCGCTGGACTGCGCCAGCTCCGAGCTGTTCGAAGAGGGAGACAAGAAAGGCTACAAGTTCTGGAAATCGGCACCCGACAAGGTCCTCTCCAGCCAGCAGATCATCGATCTTTTCGCTGCCTGGATCGACAAGTATCCGATCATCTCGATCGAGGACCCGCTCGACCAGGACGACTGGGCCGGCTACGCGGCTTTCACCAAGGCGCTGGGGCACAAGGTCCAGGTTGTTGGCGACGACTTCTTCGTGACCAACACCGAGCGCCTGTCGCGAGGCATTGCCGAGGGCTGCACCAACAGCATCCTGATCAAGGTCAACCAGATTGGCACCCTGACCGAAACCCTGGAGGCCATCGAGATGGCCCATCGCGCCGGGTTCACGTCGGTAATCAGCCATCGCTCCGGCGAGACCGAAGACGCGACCATTGCCGACATTGCCGTGGCCACCAACGCCGGCCAGATCAAGACCGGCTCGGCCAGCCGGTCCGACCGCATCGCCAAGTACAACCAGCTCTTGCGGATCGAGGAAGAGCTGGGCGGCGACGCCGTGTACGGGCCCGGCCCCAAGCGGCGGGGATGATGTCGTGTAGCTGGCGGGCCGTTTCAAAATGCGGGGAGTTTTCCAGAGAGAGCAAGCCCGGGGTGATGAAGAGCGGGGGTTGTGCTGGTTTTCCTTCGCCATCCCCGTCCCCCCTTACGATTACGAAGGGGGGATACAGGGGGGTTTCGATGGCCCGGCAGCGTGGCACGCGTCAGCCAGCCCCGGGTCACCGCGGTGGGACAATCAGATCCCCTGCCTCGTGCCCCACACGGGCGATGAAGCGCCAGTCGTCAGAGGTTTGGTGTCGATCCGCCGGGGCTCGGAAGAGCTGGGGATGATCGCTCCTTTCTGGCCTGGAGCCTGTGCCACCAACCAACGATTTGCGCCCATTCGGGTCTTGGCCGAACGGAGGGAGATAAAGCTCCACGCTCCATTCTCCACGCCTCACGCCTACAGGGGAAATAGGGCCTCTGTCTTCGTTCAAGACTGAACCGACACGAATTGTTTCACGCGATGCCTCCGCGCCGATGGCAACGATGGGCAGGTAGTCCTCGATCAGCCGCTTGTCGTCACGCATGTGTCGCTTGTGGGGTCAAGGACTTCGCGTCGCGCGCGATCCGTTCGAATTCCTGCAAGGAGGTGAGAGCCTCGGCCTCGCTCACATGGGGCTTCAGCTCATGAATTCGGCTCGCTCGCTCTAAAGGGTCGGAGGTCTCCCCCATCTCTCGTGTGACGAAGAGTGCGGTGGCCAATTTCTCGAGATCGGCGACTCCCCTCACTCCGAACGCGTTGGCGATGAACTCAACCTGTGCCTGGTGGTTTGCCAAGGTTCTCGGGTAACGTTCGCGAAGCTCCAGGCTCGTCGGAGTGGGAACCAAACACGGACCGTAACCAGGGGAACGATGATTGAGCTCCATGAGAAAGTCGGCCCGCAGCGCGGTGAGGTCCGCCGTGAGGTCGAATGAGTAGGGCCCGTGCTTGTAAAGGATGTATTCGAAACCGGTCGGGACACCGAGGATCTCTTGAAGGAAATACACGGCTTTCTGAACGTGGGTCTCACCACACCAGCTTCCATTGGCGCGAAGCCGATCCATGAGCTCGGTCAGGATTGCGGCACGTTGGAGTCTCTCCATGTATCATTGCTCCTTCGGGGGCTGAATGATCTGTTCCCGGTTTGCTTGCAACCAGGCAGTCGCTTCCTTGAGCAAGTCGGGTTTGATGAAGACGAAGTCAACCGCGACCACGGTCAGGTGCTGCAAGACCTCGGACAACTGGTTCGCCGTGACCACACGTCCGTCTTTGCAGAGGACCGGAAACAGCAACGGGTCGCGCTTCTGTGTGTAGGAATCGTGCCGGACATTTTCGGTCCCAAATCTCCCACTGGCCGCGTCGAAGACCGCTTTTCCGGCGTTTGGATTGACCCGCACATCATCCGGATGTCGCTGGTAGAGAGTCTTGTAGTGCTTATGGCCCACGATCCTCCTGGCCGCGTCGTGACCCTGTCCGGCCGAATCGCGCGCAGCCGACAGGATACGTGCGTTCACTTCATTGTCGGTATTCTGGAGGTGTAACTCAAGATCCGTTGGGAATTTTCCGGAGGGGAGGTCGGCAGCCAGGAAGTCTTTCAGATGAATGTCGTAAATCCGCCGCACAGGGTGAAAATATACTTGTGTATACATGTAGTATCGAGCGAGCGACAAGGCTTCCGCGGAGTGCAGCCCTCCTTCTTCGACACCGAGCGTCGGCTGTCCCGATTGTCTGTCGCCCGAGGGGAGGATCCGGAGAGTATCAATCAGGCGAAAGTGGTCGAACCTGCCGTAGGCAACGCCCGAGTGATGAGAGTCGCGAAGGAGGTAGTCCATCCGGTCCACGCCGAACGCGTCGCCCACGATGATTTCGGAGAGGATGGTTTCCCAGGTTGAGAACGAGAGGTCCTTGGCCTCCTTTTGCCCGACGGCGAGCTTCTCGATGTCTTCGGGGCGAAGTGGCGGGGTCATCCGATGAAATAGCTGCTCCATCTCGGGACTGTGGATAATCTCTCGAGTCAGACGCTCATGATTCCAGCCCGGGGGCAACAGTTCTTTTTCGGCTGCGTGAGAAAACGGTAGATGGCCCATATCATGGCACAGGGCCGCGATTCGCACCACCCTCCGCCAGTAGCGAAGGGCGTCAGGATTGCTCAGGTTGGACAGGGAGTTTCCGAACTGGTCCGTCACGTTGAGCGGACTTGTGACGATGTCGAAGACTCTGCCGGCCAGTTCCATGACCCCAAGGGAATGCTCGAAGCGCTTGTGCGTCGCCGCGGGGTAGAGCAAGTAGGTCAGAGCGAGTTGATGGATGTGACGCAGCCTCTGAAAAGGTCGCGAATCGAGGATCGCACGCTCATCCGAGTCCAGGCGGACGAAGATATGAATGGGATCGCGTATCTCATGGACATGCTTGCTCATGCCACGAACCCCTGGTTTCGAGCTGCGATCTCGATGGCATGAGCTGAAATCTCGTATCGGCGGATGACCTCGCGGACTTTCACGGAGTGCTCCAGTTGCAGGAACGAGACCAAGCCTGCTGACCCCCGTCGGCTTAAAGAGAAGAGATGGAACTCGGCCGGAGAAATCGACCTCTCGTGAAGATGAGGGCCGGGAGTCTTCCTTGGGCTCATCGTATGTGCTGAGCATAGCGACAGTTGCTTCGACACTCAAGATGCCCCCTCATCGGTCCCACCTGGGCCCCATTCGGGTCTCGGTTGCGAGGGTGCGGAGCGCATCTTCAAAGAGGCCACGGCGATGAAGCCGTGGAAGACGTCCTCCGCGACGAATGAAATCCGCAGTGCCCGTCGCCCTTTACGCCAATCCACGTGCGCCGCGTATCAGCTATGGTGTCCACAGGTCCCCAGCATTTCTTTTGACGCAACCGATCGAGACACTTCCTGTCAACCAATCCATCCATTATGCTGAGGTATTGATCGCGCTTCTTTGCCCTCGTTGATGAGAGGCACAAACCGTGGACGGCCTGGCCGGGAACCTCTCGAGCGATTCCACTTTTGTTAGCCAAGGAAATCCCGATATCTCCGGGACGATCGATTTCAGCACCGATCCCGAGGTCGTTCGAAGCGTCGCAGAGGCGTTTCGGTTAGCTTACGGATACCTGTTCAACCCCGCCTTTGCCACGGAAACCTCCCTCATCGATCCCCTGCCGCATCAGCGGATTGCGGTCTACGATCACATGCTGACGCAGCCCCGACTCCGCTTCCTGCTCGCCGACGAGCCAGGCGGCGGCAAGACCATCATGGCGGCGCTCTACATCCGCGAAATGCTGGCTCGGAGGCTGATCCGCCGCATCCTGATCATTCCTCCCGCGGGGCTCATCGGCAACTGGGAACGCGAACTGCGGACTCTTTTCAGCCTGGACTTCCGCATCATCGGCGGCTCGGACTCCAAGGCGGACAACCCGTTCCGAGGATCGAACAGTGACCGTCTGATCGTCAGCGTCGATACCTTGGGCGGCGAGCGAACCTTCGCCCGGCTCCAGGAGCAGGGAGTCGAGCCATACGACCTGTGCATCTTCGACGAAGCCCACAAGCTCTCCGCGGATCGCCAGCCGGATTTCTCCATCCGCCGGACGGACCGTTATCTGCTCGCGGAGGCCCTAGCGGGGATTCCCAGCGGCGATCCCCGCTGGTCACTCGATTGGGCATGTCACCATCTGCTGCTTCTGACCGCCACGCCCCACATGGGCAAGGACTTCCCGTATTACGCAATCTGGCGGTTGCTCGAACCCGATGTGCTGTCCACGGTCGATGCTTTCAACGCCTACCCCTCAGATGCTCGTCGCCGTCATTTCATTCGCCGGACCAAAGAGGAAATGGTGGATTTTCAGGGCAAGAGGCTCTACCCGGACCGGGTCAGCGACACGCTGAGCTACGACCTGACTCAAGGCGATGTGAGCGAGCAGACCCTTTACGACGAGACGACGCACTACATCGACTACTACTACAATCGGGCTCGCATCTTGAACCGCTCCGCGGCCCGCCTGGCAATGTCGATCTTTCAGCGCCGGCTGGCCAGCTCGACCTATGCCATGATGAGGTCATTCGAGCGCCGATTGGGAAAGCTCAAAGGTCTGATCGAATCGATTCTGACCGGCAAGATCACCGTCGATCAGCTCACCAAGCTGCAGCGCAAACTCGACGACACCAAGGATGTTCTGGACGAGGAGACGGGCGACGAGGAAGCTCCGCAGGCAGGGAAAGAGGAGAACCAGGTCACCGAGCAGAAGGTCATGGGCGGTGTCGTCGCCGTCTCGCTCGCCGAACTGATTACGGAACGGAATCGGGTCGAACAACTTCTGGAACTGGCGAAGCGTGTCGATGCCAATGGGGACGAGTCCAAGTTCGAGAAACTTCGCGAAGTGCTGGAGGACCCCGAGAACCGCGACGAAAAGCTCATCATCTTTACCGAGCATCGCGACACCCTGGACTACCTCGTCCGGCGCCTGGAGGGACTCGGGTTCACGGGCCAGGTTGCCCGGATCCACGGCGGGATGGAGTTCCGCGAGCGCGAGGAGCAGATCGAGTTCTTCCGCAGGAAAGCGGCGGATGGTGGTGCTCTTTACATGGTCTGCACGGACGCCGCGGGCGAGGGCATCAACCTGCAGTTCGCCTGGCGGCTCTTGAACTGGGACATACCCTGGAACCCCGCCCGGCTGGAACAGCGGATGGGGCGAATCCACCGCTACAAGCAGCAGCACGACCCCGTCATCATCCTCAACCTGATCGCGGGCAAAACCCGTGAAGGGCGGGTCATGAAGACCCTGCTCGAGAAGCTGGAGCGCATTCGCAAGGAACTCGGCAGCGACAAGGTCTTCGACGTGATCGGGCGGCTGTTCGAGGGTGTTTCGATCAAGCAGTACATGGAGCAATCCGTCAGCGAGGAGGGCGCGGAGGACGCGGTTCGCAAGCTCGAAGGCATGTTGACCAAGGATCAGGTCGAAGCCCTGGAATCGCGGGAAAGGCGACTCTTCGGCGACGGGGGCGATGTCAAAGCCGCACTGGCATCGGAACGTGAGAAGCTCCAGAAGGAAAGCTGGCGGCGACTCCTGCCCGGCTATGTGCGGCGATTCATCGAGAAGTCAGCACCGATTCTCAACCTGGAAATCGAAGGGGATCTCGACTCCACCTTCGCTCTGAAGCCGGTCTCACCAGGGGCGCTGGATTTCCTCTGGACGCTCCTGGAGAGCTACCAGCCAGGCCGTCGCAACCGCCTGACCGTCCTCAAGCCCAAGGACGCCACGGATGTGATCTTCCTGCATCCGGGTGAGCCCGTCTTTGAGAGGCTGCGGACAACAGTTTGCGAACGGTTCGCCGACCAGGCTCTCCGTGGAGGCATTTTCGTCGATCCCCAGGCAGATCAACCGTACCTGTTCCATCTGGCGAGCGTTTCGATTATCCGAAGGTCCGACCCCTCCCTCCGGGCACTGGAGAAGGAGGAGCTGCTCGAAGAACGTTTGCTCGGCTTCCGGCAGTACGGCGACGGCACGATCCAGCCATGCCCGGTGGAGCATCTTCTCCTGCTCCGAGGAGACCAGACGACCGGATCGCCACTCGGGGATCTGGTTGCCCGTTCGTCCGAACTGCTCGGCATGGCTCGCGATCGAATCACCAAGCAGGTCGCCGATCCACTCGCGGAAGAACGACGCCGACGCTGCCTGGACACCATGGCGAGCCGTTTGGAGTTCGTGATCCGTGGTTATGAGTATCAGGAATCGGACCTCGCCGCCATGCGGGGGAAGCTCAATGAGAAGGTTCGGGCGGGGGACCTGAATGCGAAGAAACAGCTCAGCCGCGTGCGGGACCGTCAAAAGAGCCTGGAGAGCCGCAAGCGGGAGGCAATGGAAAGCCTCCGCAGAGAGCCGGACTTGATCCACGCTGAGACAATCCAGCTCCTCGCTCATGCCCTGGTGCTGCCCAGCGACGACCCCGAGGACCAGAAGCAGTTCGATGCCCAGGTCGAAGCAATCGCGATGAAGGTTGCGGCGGCGCACGAAGAAGCGGCGGGAGCGGTCGTGAAAGACGTGTCCAAACCCAACCTGGCGAGAGCGGCCGGTCTCACGGATAACCCTGGATTCGATCTGTTGTCACAGCACGCGAGTGACGAAGAGCGAGGGATCGAGGTCAAGGGGCGTGCTGGGATCGGCGACGTGGAATTGACCGAGAACGAATGGGCGAAGGCGTGTAATGAGCGGCAGCGGTACTGGCTTTATGTGGTCTTCGACTGCGGCACGGCGCATCCGAGGCTTCTCCGGGTACGAGACCCTTTTGGTAAACTAATCGTGAAGGCCAAGGGGAGCGTGAGTATCGAGGAGAGAGCCCTTTTCGAAGCGGCGGAAGGAGACTGAACCATGAGCATCCCGGTCATCGCGTTCTTCAATAACAAGGGTGGTGTCGGCAAGACGTCGATGGTCTACCACCTTGCCTGGATGTTCTCCGACCGCGGCTTGCGCGTCATCGCCGCCGACCTTGATCCTCAAAGCAACCTGACTGCCGCGTTCCTCGATGAGGATCGGCTCGAGGAGGTCATGCCTTTTAACGGTCACCCCCTGACCATCTTCGGAGCTGTTCAACCGCTCAAGCGTGGCACGGGCGATATCGCCGATTCGCATGTCGAAATCATCAGCGATCGGCTTGGCCTTGTCCTGGGCGACATGGCGCTGTCCACGTTCGAAGACCAGCTATCGGAAGTCTGGCCGAAGTGCATGGACCGTGATGAACGCGCCTTCCGTGTGACTTCGGCATTCTGGCGCGTCATTCAACAGGCCGGCGAGAAACACGGGGCTGATGTCATTCTGATCGATCTAGGACCCAACCTGGGCGCGATCAACCGCGCCGCACTCATTGCCTCCGATTTCGTGGGAATCCCTCTAGGTCCCGACTTGTTTTCGCTCCAAGGTCTTCGAAACCTTGCGCCCGCGCTTCGTCGCTGGCGCGAAGAGTGGACAGAGCGGTTGAGCAAGAACCCGGTTCCCGACTTCAGACTACCATTGGGTAAGATCCACCCTCTTGGCTACATGGTGCTTCGTCGCTCCATCCGTCTGGACCGGCCCGTCAAGGCGTTCGATCGCTGGATTGCCCGGATTCCGTCCACCTACGCGGAGTCGGTCCTGGAGGAGCCATCCGACCCCGCAGTATCCATCGACAATGACCCGAACTGCATCGCAAAACTCAAGGATTATCGAAGCCTGATGCCACTCGCCCAGGAAGCGCGCAAACCCATGTTCTTCCTGAAGCCCGCGGATGGTGCGCTGGGCGCTCACACCTACGCGGTCACCGAGGCTTACAGGAATTTCGAGTTCGTTGCCCCGAAGATCGCGAAAGAAGCCGGGATCGAAGGCCTCAAATGAACTACCGCCCCCGCCTCATCGAGGTCGCGTTCCCGCTCAAGCAGGCGTCCCTGGACTCGGTCCATGAGAAGAACGTCCGGCACGGGCACATCTCGACGCTCCACATCTGGCCGGCGCGGCGGCCGCTGGCAGCGTGTCGGGCGGCGCTGATCGCCACGCTGTTGCCGGACCCGGGGACGCCGGAAAAGCGGAAGGAGCTGCTGGAGAAGATCGGTGGTAAGGTCGTCACAGAGGTCCAGAAAAAGAAGGTTGGCGGCAAGACAGTCGAGGTCGTCAAAGAGCGGACTGAGGGGGGTGTTTTGCACTGGGGCAACGAGAACAGCCCCGACTTGGACTGGTTTCGGGAGGAGATCAAGAAGGCATACGGCGGTCGCGCTCCGAGGGTGCTAGACCCCTTTGCTGGGGGTGGCGCGATCCCGCTAGACCTAAAACAAGCGTAATATATTACGCGACTATAGTAAATATCAGAATCTCATATGTGCGATCATGAGACGTACCTTCTACTACCCGGAGGTCTCAGACCCCGGTCTTTGATTTCGA
>JBEKTN010000162.1:0-17262 GCA_049516015.1 Isosphaeraceae bacterium
AATTATCTCCACAAGAAATTCTAAATCGGTCTGACCCCAAGGCTCGGGCGCCCGCGACGATTGACAGAGGACAGGAAGCGGGACAGGTCCGATATTTGAGAATATTTGAGGAAGCGGGACAGGTCCGATATTGCTAAGTCAGGCGAGTTTTCTACTTGCCCATATTGCCAATAGCGGACCTGTCCCGCTTCCCCTCAGGGGAGAATGGGCCCTCGCCATCGTAACTCGCAACGCGTTGCGATTCGCCAGGGGGACAGAGCAAGAGAGGGCCTTGAACAGCTTACTAGCCGAACTTGAGACCCAAGCCGGCCCCGTCCCCTCCCACATTCCCGAAATCGTAATTGGCCAGGATGAGCGGCTGCCCCTTCGCTTCTTGGAGCAGGGACTTCGAGCCTCGCGCTGCGTCGCTAAGGTTTTGGTCACCCGCGTGCTCAACGGAATCCGCCAACAGGGTAGCGGCAGCAAGAAAGGCTTAGCCGGGTCAGACCGAGTTTCAAGTTAACTTGGAACTCGGTCTGACCCCACCCCGAGTTAGCCACTTTTGGAACTCAAGATCACTGCGGTCTCGATCCGATGGCGGCCACGATAGGTCCTCGATGACGGCCAGGAAGGCCAGGTCCGGACGATCCGGCGGGGTACGCGTGGGCGGATCGAAACGACCACGCCTCGCAACGAGTTCGAGCATTCCGATGTCGCTCTCCACATACCACAGATAAACGCCCGGCCTGTTGTCGACACCACATGTCCATTTTTGTTTGGTGTCCCTTTCGAGTTCCTTGCGGTCTCCCGGGTTGAAAGTCAGGAATGGAACTCCGGCGATGTCGGGCGATCTCAGCGGCCAGGTCGCCTCGCCCTCTTGTTTCTTATTCAGTCGTGGTTTCAAGAGACGGATCAAAGTTGCTTCCGCAACCTGTCTCTCGTTCGCCGACTCGATGTACCACGCTGCAAGATTAAGGCCCATAATATCATCCTCGAATTCTCGATTGGCCTCATCCTGAAGAAGCCGCCACATTTGGTCCAAAGTATCGTAGCGCTGATTCCTGTTTCGCAGCTGGAGCGCTCTCCCCGCATAAATGGGGACAGGAAAGGTACGGCAATCCCGTAGCAATCTCTCGTAGATCGTCCACGTCCAAGGCGTTCCCGCGAAGGCCGTCGGCGCATCCTCCGGAAGCTTTTTGTTACTCTTTTGCATGATCAGTCTCATCGGCGATCAGTTTGGCCATCTCTCCCGCGTCACCTGGGTTGCCGGCTTGGTAGGTCCCATCAGGCGTCGACGGTGATCCGATCCAAGACCCGCTTGACCTGGGCCGCTGACCGGATCGCGCCCATGTGCGAGAGCTGACGGGAGACCTCCTCGAGATCGACTGAGTGCGGGTCCATGTTATGACTTCTTCTGCCGGTTGTAGGACGACCGGTTGGTCGGTTTGAGGCTGATGTTCTTCTCTCCTGCCTTGGACTCAACAGCCGACGGGGTTCGATGGAGTTTGAGAGCGATAACACGTGTTGGCGTGTTGCCCTTGGCCAGTTCCTCGAGCTTCTGGACCTCGCCCGTAGTCCATTTCTTTCCATGTTTGGATGGCTCGGTCATGGTGATCCTCTTCGACAGGTGGTGGGTGCCATTAGTCCACGTCACCAATGTACACAAACAGCGTGCATCGTACAATGCCAATTCGCTTGCGGTAGATTGAGCGCAACGGGAAAATGGGGACATAGCGAATATCGACGCAAGGGAAAATGGGGACATAGCGAATATCGACGATTGTAGGACGTCGGTTTCGGTCCTAGGACATCTGTCGATATTCGCTATGTCCCCGTTTTCGTGCTCAAGTTCGGCCCCACATCAAAATCCCGCAGGTCAGGAGATCTGAGGCTTTCCAAGGCCGCGCGGGCGGCATAGAGTAGCCCATCGTCGGGACCGTCTCGCGCGGGATGATCCGAGGGGAGGACGGGGGAGGCCCGGAGTCGCATGGCGGAATCATCACACAAGCGGGTCGTGATCACGGGGGCGACGCGGGGCCTCGGGCGGGCCCTGGCCGAGGGCTTCGCCCGGCTCGGGCACACGGTCATCGGCTGCGGTCGGGACGCCGGGGCGATCGAGGTGCTCCGCGCGGCCCTGGGCGCACCGCATGACTTCGAAGCAGTGGACGTCGCGCGCGAGGACCGAGTGAAAGCCTGGGCCGGCCGGTTCCTCGCCGCATCCGGCGCGCCCGACCTGCTGATCAACAACGCAGCCCTGATCAACCGCAACGCGCCGACCTGGGAGGTCCCCGCCGAGGAGTTCGACCGTCTCATCGACGTGAACATCAAGGGGGTCGCCAACGTCCTCCGCCACGTCGTCCCGGCGATGATCGCGCGGGAGTCCGGGGTGATCGTCAACCTCAGCTCGTACTGGGGCCGTTCCGTCTCGCCCGGGGTCGCCTCGTACTGCGCCTCGAAGTGGGCGATCGAGGGCTTGACGCGCGCCCTGGCCCAGGAACTCCCGAAGGGCCTGGCCGCCGTCCCCCTCAACCCGGGCATCATCGACACCGCGATGCTCCGCAGCACCTTCGGCGAGAAGGCCGGCCACTACCTGAGTCCGTCGGAGTGGGCCGAGTCCGCCGTCCCGTTCCTGCTGGGGCTCGGGCGGAAGGACAACGGCAAGCCGCTCACCGTGCCGGGGCAGTGAGTCGACACCTGGCAACGGAATTTCCCGAGTAAGGCGGCGAAGGCCGCGAGGGTGAGTGTCGCCCTCGCCACGAAGGCGCGGTCGAGTATGAGAGGGGGGGCAAGGCGTTGGGAGGGTCGACGTCGGTCGCTTGGTGCGGCAGGAAAATGGGGACAGGAAAATGGGGACATAGCTGAATGTCATTTACTTATCGTCGCAAGATCCAATGGGTGTGGCAGTTGTGACGAGGTGAACGTGTGAGGGTCCTCCTTCGTACAGGTGGTTAGATCAGACCACCTCGTCTTTTTGGAGGACCCTTCGATGCAAGCGTATCACCGACTTGTTAGCGTCCTGCACCGCATCCGGCAAGATGTCGCGACCCTCCTCGACAACGGGCTTCTTGGGGTCAGACCGATTTAGAATTATCTCCACAAGAAATTCTAAATCGGTCTGACCCCAAGGCTCCAAAATCGGTCTGACCTTGCGCCAAGTAGCTCGGGAAAGGAGAATCATCTCAAAATGTGAAACCTTTCATCGAAACCCTGCGGGTAACCAACCCCGTCCGGCAGAGCCGGGCCAGCAGCCGGAAGCGAGTCTTGCGTGGTGGGTGGGAGACCGCCCCTGCGAAGCGTAGATAGCCAGATCAAACGCTGTGTGATTGAGCCCCGAAATCAGAACTCGTGGTGAGCCCTCGTCGTGGTCAGTCGCGGGGGCCGCGCCAGGCAACTAACTCATGGTCCACTCAGCCTGCCTGGTCACGCCGGGGTCGGAGGAACATTGGCGAATGATCATAGGGGTTTCACGGGAACTTGGGAGACCTTGCCGTCTCCATCGTAACTGCCGGCAGGAGAACCGGGTTAAAAACTCCAGGATGATCCACAGCTAAGTCCTGAGCTGATGGGGACGAACAAGGGACGCAACGATGGTATCGCCAAGCGAAGGAAACGAAGCGCGGCGAGATGGACGGCAAGGAGTCGCAGTGCCCCATAGTAGTGTTGAAGCGGGGGAACGGCCCTCCCGGACCCCGTGGAGCGAAGGGGGTGCCGCGTTGTGGACGGGGAGTTGGAACCACGCCGAGGATACTGTGCCTCACCAGCGTGTCACCGCGAAACCACCCAGTCGTGTGGGGGACAGCGATTCCACAATGTGACGAACCGGGTGCATTTAACGTGCACGCCCGGATCTGTGGGAGCTCCAGGGAGTAATCCCTGGAGCGACCCGGCCCAAGGCTCCGTGGCGTCCCATCGCCGAAGCGTCCAGCGAAACAAGCCTGGCGCAGGAAGAAGTGGCGCTGGCTCCCGTCCTGAGGAGTGCGGGCCCGCGAGCTCGTGGCGATGCCTGGTTCGATCGCATAGCCTTTTCCAGGCTATTGGGCCGCACGTTTCGCAGTTCACGTTGCGGGTCTGCACCCTCAGAATCGCGCTCTGGAAGGGTGTTATCAGTCGTTATCCGGCCAAAAAGCCCAACGGATGGCTCCTAAAGAGCCATTTATCGCCCCTCTATCGCTGGTAATGGCCGTCAGACGTGACGGCACCCGGTTGCCGCAAGGTGGTGCCGCCCTGGCTCTTACGTCGCGGCACATGGCATTAAACAGCCAGATAATTAATCCTTTGAGGCCTACAGGTGGCCCTTTTTGATTAGAAACGCCTTGGCGGGCGGTCTCTGCCTCGTCCGACCATCGTGAGATGTGGCTGCCTGGTGGCGTTCAGCGAGGAGTGTCGAAAAACCGGCCTGACCACCCCAGAAAATGAGTGCGAAAAAGGCAGATTGCGCCACTCCGCGAAAACGACCGATGTCCTTGCTTCCGGCTACCGGCAGAAGGGGCAGGACTCGAGCGCAGCGGAGCCCGGAAACTGCACGAACATGACGCCCCGGCCCAGCGAGATCAGGCCGGTGACGAGCACGCAGACGGCAGAAACGCGCAGCATTTGCCGGCGCGACGAGTGCGACAGCAAGGAGCCGCCGACCCCGGTCAGAATCATGATCGGCGCGGTCCCCGCGCCGAAGGCGAGCATCGTGAGCAGTCCGTGGACGACACTCGCCGAGCTGCTGGCGAGCGTCAGGAAGCCGTACACCAGGCCGCAGGGCAGAAAGCCCGTCAAGATCCCCGCGATCAAGACGTTCGTCAAGCCCGGCGATGACAGGAACGGCCCGAAGAACGTCCCGGCCAGGCAGGGTGTGCCGCCGCCGGAGATCGCCGGCAAAAGCCGGCGCGGCAGGACCCCCAGGGCCAGAAGCCCCTGCAACACGAGCAGGGCGCCCGCGACCATTGACAGCCCCGCCTGCACGTTGACCAGGGTGCCGGCTCTTCGGGACAGCCAGAAGCCGCCATATCCAGCAACCACTCCGAAGAACGAGTAGGTGAGAACGCGACCGAGAGTGTAAGTGAGCTGACGCCTGAGATTCGAGACTGCGCTCCCGGCGCCCACGCCGATGCTCAGGGCGAACCCGCCGCACATGCCCACACAATGCGCCGAGCCAAGCAGCCCTCCCAGAAACACCAGCGGCAGCTCGATCATCGCGGGGTGGTCTCCAGGATGACTGGGACTCGGTCGTCGATCGTGCCAGCGGCCGAGCAGGAGGCCGGCTGGTGATTGGGAGCGACCGCTCCCTGATCATCGCCGTTCGAGACTCCTGTCTCAGGAACAGAACGGCCCGGTGGCAAGGAGAGCACCAGAGGCTGACGGAGCCGGAGCGAGTTGCCGATGACGATCGCGCTGCTGGCGACCATGAGCAAGGCGGCCAGGGCCGGGTTGAGCCAGCCCAGGGCCGCGGCGACCACGCCGAAGGTATTGTAGGCGAATGCCCAGAAGAGGTTCTGCCGGATCACCCGGATGGTCCGCCGCGCCAGCTCGATGGACCACGGAATGCGCGTCAGGTCGTCTCCCAGCAGGCAAATTGCGGCCGAATCGCGGGACACGTCGGTACCGCAACCCAGCGCGATACCGACGTCGCTGGCAGCAAGGGCAGGGGCATCGTTGATGCCGTCGCCCACCATCGCGACCGGGCCGTGCTGGCGCCGGGTGCGATGAATGGCCGCGACCTTCTGCTCCGGCAACAATTCGGCCTCGACAGTGACGCCGAGTTCCCGGGCAATCGCCCGTCCCCGCGCGGCGTGGTCGCCGGTCAGGACTCCCACGTCGAGGCCGGCGGCTCTCAGCCATGCGATCACCTGGTCGAAGCCTGATCGCCACTGTTCGGCAAAGACGAAGAGCCCGCGCGCTTCTCTGTCCCATCCCACCAGGGCCATCGAAAGCCCCTGCACGCGTGCCTGCTCGAGCGCCGGGTCGAGCACAGGGCCAAGGTGCAGCCCCCGCTCATCCATGAGCAAGGGACTGCCAAGCGATATCGGTGTATCCGGGCCGTCGTTCTCCAGGATGCCGACCACGCCATGCCCGGGGACGACGCGAACGCGGTGGGCTTTAGCAACGGCGGAGCCGAGAACGGACGCGTGCAGGTGCAGATCGCAGATCGCCTTCGAGAAAACATGTGATGAACACTCGGCGAGTGCCGCCGCGCGGTCCAGCGCGTCGTCCCGCTCATCCGGGTGCTCGAACTCGCAGGCGCTCACAACCGCCGCGCCGGTCGTGAGCGTGCCCGTCTTGTCGAACCGGACCGCGCCAATGTCAGCCAGCCGCTCGAGCGCCTCGCCGCTACGAAAGAGGACCTGGTGATTCGCGGCCTGGCCGATCGCGCTCCAGACCGCCAGCGGCGTGGCCAGCCCCAGCGCGCAGGGGCAGGCGATCAGGCTGACGGCCAGCCCGGCCATGAGCCCTTGTCCCAGCGAGCCGAACGCCCAGTGCAGCAAGAAGGCCAGGACGGCGATGCCTGCCACGGCCGGGAAGAACCAGGTCGAGATCCGGTCCACCAAGTGCTGATAGCGTCCCTTGGAGAGCCTCGCCTGCTTGACCATCTCCACCAGCCGGGCGAGCGTTCCGTCGGAGCCCACGGCATTGACCCGCACGACGAGATCACCGTCGAGATTGAGCGTCCCGCCCAGGATCCGCGCCCCTTGTTCCTTGAGCACGGGCCGGCTCTCGCCCGTGAGCACCTGTTCGTCCACCAGGGCGGCGTTGCGTTCCACCTGCCCGTCGGCGGGAAACCGTTCGCCCGGCAAGATCCGCAGCAGGTCGCCGACTTTGACTTCCGCGAGCGGGACGAAGTGCTCATGTTCCGAGCCAGGGCCCAGCCGGCGGACATCGACCGGCAGCAGCCGGGTGAGCGCGTCCAGCGCCGAGGTCGCCTTCAGCCGGCCGGTCGCCTCGAGCCAGCGGCCCAGCGTGGTCATCACCAGGATCACGCAGCCGACCTCGAAGTAGATCGGACCGCTCCCCCGGAGCACCGAGAGAAACGACGCGGCGAATGCGGCGCTCACTCCCAGGCAGAGCAAAGCGTCGGTTGACAGGACACCCCGGCGCAGGTTCTGCCAGGTGCCGCCTGCCAGCGGGACGCCCAGAAGGAAAAGCACAGGTAACGAGAAGAGCAAGACCACGTAGCGGAACAGCCCGTGCATGACGATCAGAAGCTGGTTCCCCGGTCCGGCCGCCTCGTAGACGTCGGTCGTCCAGAGCGCCATGGTGAAAGCCATAACGTTCATCGAGAAGAAGATCGAAAGGCCGAGCCGGGTGAGCATTCCCCGAGCGGCGCCGGCCTCGCCTTTTTCCTGCACGATGGCCGCGGCCATCCGGCAGCCCAGGCAGCAGTAGAGCTCGGCCGCCTCGACTGCGGGCGGATCGGCCCGCCGGCCCCACCAGCCCGTTGGCAGGGGAGACTGGCAGTAGTCGCAAACCCGCGGCTGGGGTTGCACGGGGCTCATGGGGGCGTCAGCAATTCCGACTGGAGTGACGGCAGCAGCCAGAGCACGACGTAAGTGATCGCCCAGCACCAGAAGATGATCCAGATGCCTCTCAGGAACCAGGGAATGGCGTTGCCGGTGTAGTGGTGGTATCGGTTCTCTTCCTCGGGCGTCGTCTTGTCGAACGGGACGGCGCCGCCGACCGAGAGCAGGTCGTCGGCCATCGCGGTCGGGTCGCCGGCGGTTGACGATGCGGGAACCTGGGGCGGCTTATCAGTTGTGTGGGACATGGGCGATCAATCCTCTCTGCGGGTCGCGCCGGGGCGCTGCCGGCTCGAAGTCATTCCTCTTCATCGAGCTTCCGCTCGTTTTCGAGCATGGTGAACTTGGGGGCCTCGATGTCACGGAACATGCCGTGGCAGATTGCCCAAAAAAAGAGGCAGAAGAACCCCAGGCTGGCCAGGAGATAGTTCACGATCGGCGTGATGGCGAAGACGCCGTCGACATCGCCGCGATAGAGCAGGATGAACTCGCGGAACTTGTTGGCGAAGCCGAGCATGCTGGGGACCAAGATCAAGAGCGCGAAGCCGATGGTCGTCAGCACCTGCGCCCGCGAGGTCGTGCCGCGCTGGTTGATGGCGGGATTCATTACTTCTGGTCCTTTCCCTTCTCGGCCAGGCCATGGATCGGCGAGGGCTGGTAGTCTTCGTAATAAGGATAGCTCTCCAGCCACGACCCGAGCCATTGCACGTAGGTGATGAGCGCCAGGCCCTTGGCATTGGGCTTGTCGGCAGCGCCGTTGAACAGCCAGGGATACTCGGGCATGGGCGAGCCGATGGACAGGGTGGTCGGCTTGAAGAAGTGGACGGCATGCCAGTCGTTCGACCGCCGTCCCCCCTCACGGCAGAGGTCGGGACCGACCCGCCGGGTTCCGAAGAGCACGGGCCGCTGGAGCACGTTCTGGTATTCCTCGGTCTTGGAGACGGGACCGAATCTCCTGTCCTCGTTGGAAACGGGACGAACGAACTGGCTGTGGCAGTGCCAGCATGCCTCGGCGACGTAGACATCGTGGCCCAGTTGCAGCGCTTGCTGGCTCTTCGTGTCGAGCCACTTCTCGCGCTCGGCAGAGCCCTCGGGGGGATGTCCGTAGGCGGCCGTGAAGCTCTCCGGAAACCTGCGGGCGAGGTCCTCGAACTGGAACCTCAGGTTGCCATTGTTTCGGAGCAACTGCTCGACCGTCTGCTCGGGCAGATCGCGATACATCAAGGCTGGCACCATCGCGTTCGACAGAAACGCCAGGGCGAAGAAGCCGAGGCCGGCAATGAACAGGACTCCCGCTTTCGATTCCAACATGGGTTCCAGATCCTCGTGGCGAAAAAGCCGGTTCTGAGGTGAGATCTGCGCCGATCAGACGGTTGCGACGGCCGCTTCCTGGGGCGCTGGCTTCGAGGTCAAGTAGGTTTGCACGATGTTGACGACGAACGCGAGATAGCCCCCGATCATGAGTAGCCCGGCGACGGCTCGGACCGCCCAGAACGGGATCGAGATATCCAGGGAGTGCTCCCAGGGAAGCAGCGACGACCAGGAAAGGCCTTGAAAGACTCCCAGGGTGATGAGGTCGACAGACATCAGGCCGATGCCGATGAAGGAAAGCCAGTAGTGCCATTCCAGAAGCTGCTGGCTGTACCACGGAGTCTTCAGCAACCGGGGGATCAGATAGGTCATCATTCCCAGTTGCCACATGGCGAAGACGCCGAACATGACCATGTGCGCGTGGCCGACGACCCAGTCGCTGAAGTGGATCAGTTGCTGGAATGTCAGGGTCACCTGGAAGGCGCACTGGAGGCAGGTCAGGAAGTAGAAGAACATCCCGGTATAGAACCAGCGGATCGGCAGGTTTGTGGTCAGCGCGCCGGTCGAGCCCCGCAGGGTCGCGTGAAAATTGAAGATGACGGTCGCGACCACCAGCTCGACGGCGATGGTCGAGATCACCGCCCCGTACTGCAGAAACATCGGAATCGGCGTGTAGAGGAAATGGTGGATTCCCTGGAGCGGGTAAAAGAACGCGATGCCCCAGAAGCCGACCAGCGAGAGCCCGTGGCTCCAGATTGGCTTCTTGAGCAAGATCGGCACGAAATAGTACATGAGGCCCCAGCCCAGGGGGGTCACGAACAGGCCGACCAGGTCGTGAATGAAGAGCCCTCCCACGGCCCCGGCGGCGGTTCCCGAGACGAAGTACTGGGGCATGAAATTCCCCATCGCGTAGGTCAGGAAGGTCCAGACGAAGGCGGCGAGAAAATACCAGAGGCTGACGTACAGCGGCCCCTCCACCTTGGCGATGGGCGGAATGTAATTGATCGCCACCAGGAGCAGGCCAAGCTGGGCGACCGGGTCGATCCAGACCGGCGTCTCGCCCCACTCCACTGCCTGGGCCTGGCCAAGAATCAAGCCCACGGCGGTGGCGCCTACCACGAGTTGCCAGGCCCAGAAGATCGCCCAGGACAGGCCGATATTCAGGCCGGGAATCTTCGGGTTATAGACTGTCCGAAGCGTCAGCCGGGGCACGACCCATTGCAGCACGCCCAGGAACACGTTGGCGATGAACCCGTAGGCGATGGCGTTGGTGTGGATCATCCGCCAGCGGCCCGGCGAGAGGAGCTCGATTCCGTTGAAAGGGTTCAGCCGCAAAAGCTGGAGGGCCATCAGCAGTCCGCCCAGCATCGAAGCGCCCATGAAGATCAAGGCAGCCATGAAATGCCAGTAGACCAGGCGCTCGTCAACCAGGTCGCCGTGGCGAGGCAATTCCTTTTCCAAGGTCGTTTCCTCACTCTGGTGCAAATCGACAAGAAGAGTAAAAACATCAACAAAGGGGCGCGACCAGCCGCCTGCGTCGGCGCCGGCGTTGGTTCAGGCGGCCGTTTCGGCGAACCGCCGATACGGACGGTATTCCCCGAGTGGATAGAGCAGGGCAATGGTCCAGCCGAAAACGAGATGCGTGGCCGCGGCGACCCACCAGGGAAGGTAAGCTGTGTTCGTGATCCAGTTGCCCGGAGCTCCTTCCACCAGGAGCGGCTGCAACCACGAGAGGATCCCGTAGAACATGATCCCCCAGATCAGCAGCGAGACGATGCTCGCCACGACCAGCCGCTTGATGAGGCCCCCGCTGGCGGCGAACCGGGCCAGGGTCATGTAGACCGGGATGCCCCAAAGCATGCCCGTCGCCAGGTAAAGGCAGCAGCCGAAGGCCACGATGACCCGGTCATTGACGGCATAGGTATTCTGTCCCTGGGTGAGCTGGAGAGCTTTATCGCCCAGGGGAAAGGTCAGGTAGACCCGGATCAGCTCGAGCGGGCTCTTCCCCGCCAGCGGGGCACCGAGCATGTTAAACAGCAGGCTGACGATGGCGCCCAGGCTGCCCAGCAGGAAGCCTGCCGTCGCGTGGTAAGCCGGGTAATAGCCTGTGGCTCGCCAGCCGGGGCCAGATCGAGCGGTTGTGATCTCGTTCTCCAGCCGCTCGACCTTTGCCTTGAGCGCTTCGAGTTCCTGTAACTTGGCTTCCAGGTCTCTTGCCATTTAACCCCTCGTGAACTGTGCGAACCGATGACGCACGTGCTTTGGGACCTCAATTCGCGCCTCTTTCAGCGGACCACCAGAGCAGTGGCTCCGCGTGGCCGCGGCTCGGAACGTGTCGTGGCCGGCGCCGGGGCGGGTGTCGGTGCCGGTGCCGAGGAAGCGGGCTTCACGCCGGGCAGGGTCTTGAGCAGGCCGTCCTCGAGGAACCCAGAATCCGGAATCGAGCCTTCGCGGCGGATGTCGGCGACTTGCAGAACGTAGGAGACAAGATTCCAGACGGTCTCCGGCTCGCCCTTGAGCGTATCCCTGAATGACGGCATGGGCGTTCCGTTGATCCCGGAGTCAATGTGACGGTAAATGTCCAGCGGCTCGGTCCCGCCGCGGAGCATTCCCGAGGTCAGGTCGGCGGCCTTCGTCGGGTTGCCCCAGGCATCCGTCCCGACGTTCGAGGGCATCATGCCGCGGCCGTCATCACCGTGACACTTGGAGCATCCCTTCGTCAGGAAAGCCTGCTTGCCCTGATCCACGTTGGATCGCTTGAAGGTGGGCATGGGCGTGGAAGGATAGACCACAAGACCCCTCGCCGCATCCCACCGATTGACGATCCCAGTGATCACCTCGGGAACTTTCGCCTCGTCGATCTGCTCGTCGAACTCGGCCTGTTCCGCGAGCTTCGTCTCCAGCTCGCCACGGCGAGTCAGGGCCTGAACGTAATCGACGACGGCCTCCAGGTCCTTGGGAGGCAGCAGGGGAAACGCGGGCATCGAGGTGCCGCGAACGCCTCGACGAACCGTGCGAATCAGGTCCTCGCGGAGCGGCTTGGAACCGTAGGTCGTCGAGGTGAACTTGAAGATACCCAGGAGGTAGTTCCTTGGCTTGGGAATCATGTAAGACGCGGCCACGCCGCGGCCGTCTCCATTCACCCCGTGGCATTGAACGCAGTAACGCGAGTAGATTTCGGCGCCCCGCTTCAGATGTGAGAGCGACGCGCTTGCACCTGTGCCGCCCAGAAGCTTGGGAGCAAGCGGCCTGCCGCACCGCTCGCCGAGTATCCTGGCAATTTGCTTCTGAAACTCGGGCTTGAGCGTCTGGGTCTGGGAACTAATGGTAAAGCTAGGTTCGGGCAGACGTGCACACCCCACGGCCAGGAAAGCCAGGTGACAGATCGTCGCCCCGATCGCGATGCGGTCCCTCACTGTTGCCCTCTCTGCTCGAGACGATGCAAACAAGGGCGCCAGCCGCGGCAACCCTTCGCGGAATGATTGTTGCAGATCCAAGAAACGATCGTCAGAAGTTCGTCGGGAGGGTCCAGCCAGGCGGAGCGAGACCCAAACCACCGGTCTGCCCCAGCCTTCGCGGTGGGTCGCGCGACAACATGCTCCGATCAACCCACCCTGTGGCTTTCGCGATCGCCTCCAACCGGGGCCATTTCGCCCCGACCTTAACGATCGTTAATGACAATTTCAAGCCTCCTGATTCAGAACTGGTCCGGGCACGCCTCATCGCGGCGCCGCTGAACTTGAGCAAATTCCCCTTCCAGAAACACAATGATGGCAGCTTGGTCGGGCACTCATGAGTTGTCGGCTCGGTCGTGTTGCTCTAAAAAAGAATGGTTCGCGTTCGAGTTTTCGGCGCGCCAGCGACCCAGGTGCCTGTTCTTGACTGACCGAGAAAAACGAGGCGATAGTGACTCCACTGAAGGCCACTCCTGCGGCGGAATCAGCAAGAGCCGCGGCGGCGAAGCGAACGGACGAGCCCGCGAAACCCCGAGGCAAGCGCCGTGTTTCCATGTCAGTCGTGAATTTCTGGGTCGACGTGGCCATCCTGGCGGCGCTGCTTTTGCTGATCTGGGAGTCGGCCACTCTTCAGTTCATCTTCCCGGCGCCCACCCTGGCCGGGGGCTGGACCTTGTTTGGCCTCACTTACGACCAGTGCCGCGACATCGAGTTCGCGACGCTGTGCACCTTTTCCCTCGGAATCCTCATCCATCTGATGCTGCACTGGAACTGGGTCTGCTCGGTCATTGCCACCCAGATCCTCCCTGACAGCGAGCGCCCGGACGAAGGCATGCAGACGATCTACGGCGTCGCGACCCTGATCGTGCTGCTGCTTCTCATCGGCGCGGCCATCATCGTGGCGCTCTTCTTCGTGCACCGGCCGCCACCCACCCTTTAACCCTGCCACGGCCCGGGCTTCCTCCCGGCAACTCGGGCCGTGGTCTCGGACGGGCGGTGCCGCCAGAGATCCGAGGCAGAGTCGCCGTGATCCGCACTCTCTTCAGAGTTGGGTCTGATAATGAACCTTATGTTCGGTTGGCACGCCATCAGGTCTTTCCCAGCCTGACTCGGGCCGATCAATCCCGCATCACCCTGAAAGATCCGCAAATCGGCTCTATCGGAGAGTTTTGCCACGAGCCCCGGAGGGACAGATGGTTCATCGCGAGAGTCTGACAATCGATACCAGAGGCCGTTCAACTTACGAGATCACCGGGCCCATCCAGGAGGTCGTCAGCCGGTCGAGAATCAAACGAGGCTTGTGCAACGTCTTCTTGAAGCATACGAGCGCGTCGCTGATTGTCTGCGAGAACGCCGACCCGACCGTCCGCCGCGACCTCGAAGTCTTCGCCGCGCGACTGGTCCCCGACGGCGATCCCGACTTCGTGCACGATCTCGAAGGCCCCGACGACATGCCGGCGCACATCCGGTCGATCCTGACTCAGGCTTCAATCTCCCTGCCGGTCGAGGATGGACGTTGCGAACTGGGAACCTGGCAGGGCGTCTTCCTCTGGGAGCACCGGACCACTCCGCATCGCCGCCGGCTCACGATCACTGTCCTTGGAGACTGAGCAACCGCGAGTCCCGTTCCAGAAAGACGCCTGTTTCATGTGTGCATGCACTACGAATTGCTTGCCGATCGGCCGTCTTCTGGAGTGTAGAAAATGCGCGAAGGCGGGTCAGGAACCCGCCTTCGGCAAGAGGCCTTCATGATCGCCGGTGGACGGGAAGTCCCCGATCCGGCTCAGTCGACCTGGGCCTGCCAGGAGGTCCAGGAGCCCGAGAACGTTGGGAGCGGGTTCACGGCCGGGGTCGAGACGGGGGCGGTGGGTTGTGACGTCGTCGCAGCCGGAACCAGGGAGTTGATCACCTGGTCGCGAGAGCGGCCGTCCCAGGTATTGCTGAGCACGAAGTCCTGCTCGACGTTCTGGGTTCCGATCGTCACCGGCAGAGTCTGGAAGACCGTTCCGTTGACACTCGCGGTGATCTGGTACTGACCGGGACTGAGCGCGATCTGGTATCCGCCCGTGCTCCAGGTTTGCGTGGACGTGGTCTGTCCCGTGGCAAGGTTCGTGGCGTCGATCTGCACTCCGCCCTGGCCTTCACCGATCTCGTACAGGCCTGTGTGCTGGTTGTCGTAGTAGGCCACGCCCACGAGGTCCGCCTGCTGATTGGGCTGGCTACCGAAGTCCTGGGTGATCACCAGTGGGCCGACCTTGGAATTGGTTGTGCTGGCAATCCCGATGCCCACGGACTGATAGGCGTTACTCGAGGAAACGTCGGGCTGGAGGATATTGCGGCGATGGCCCTGATCGGGGACGCCCCAGTCGATGAGAAATGCCTGCATCGCCTCGTCGATGGAGGTCGCGTAGGCAAAAGCATTCTCGCCCGTCGAGCTGGCATTGGTATAGCCCGCTTGCTGCATGCGCTGGTCTGCCGTCGATCCGTCGGACCCGGTGTGCGACTGGAACTGGTTCGTGGCCATGTCCTGGCTGTGAGCTTGGGCCGCGGCGGCCAGATCCGGGTTCCAGGCCAGCGGGGGCTGGGCTGGAGCGCTGGCGATTGCCTGCTCGGTCGCGTTCAGATCAACATTGTAATAAACCAGCGTGGACGTGATATCAGGAGTGAGGTTGCTCGTGACGCGGACGGCGGCGGCCTGAGGGTTCATCCGGGCCTGGTTGATCAATTCGAGCATGTATTGCTCTTGGGCTGTGGGTGCGGCGATGCCGCCCGACAACAGCTCGCGTGATTCCAGGTTCTCGAAGCGGAGCGATCGTCGGAAATTCGGCCGGGTCATGGCAGACCTCCCTGTCTATCGGCTTTCGACCAGGGCACTCGCTCCCGGTCGCGTTCGGCGATCTCCGCTTTCCCTCGGAGATCTTGGCGAAGGCCCGTGGCGACTTTAAAAAGAATCTGCGATTAAATGGCTGTCGCTCTTGGACCGGCGTGGAATGGGAGAGCAAGTTGCGTGCCAGATCGGCCGGGAAGTCGCTTCCGGGCCGCTGGCGCAGACCCAACTCTCCGTAATCGAGCAGGTTATATTCCGAGGCCAGGGCGACTACCTGCCTGCCCGGCTGAATGAACGGGAGGGAGGAAGTACCCACCGGCTGCATCCACTGTCAAGACGAACTTACAAAAAGCCGCAATTTACAACGAAAACCGACCGGGGCCTTTTGCAAAAGTTTTTCTAAAGTATGACTTTACGACGACCGAACAGGTTCCCTTCAGGCTCTGTGTCCGGGCCGTTTCACCGCGCTGGCGGCTCTCGGCTGGCTTGCTCCCTGCAGCCAATAGGATTAGCCTTGGGAACGATCTCGAGAGCCATGGCGCGGAGTACAGAGACCATGATCACAGTCGACGCTGCGCTCGCCAAGGTGGCCCAGGCCGAGTCGTCCTCACAACTTTCCACCGCGGCCGCGGCCGCAATTCGCCGCTGGTTGACCGAGACCCCTTTTGCCCATTACTGGCCTCGATTGCTTCAGGACATCGACGAGGGCCAGTGGAAAGTCCTCGACGACGCGTTCTTCGCGGTCCTCGAATTCGGCACCGGCGGACGGCGAGGCGTGATGTACCCGGTCGGCACGAATGTGCTCAACGAACGGACGATCGCCGAGAGCGCCCGCGGCCTGGCCGACTATGTGACGGCTCACAAGGGACGCGATGACCCCCGTTCGTGTGTGATCGCGCGCGACTCGCGCCACAACTCGGCGGAGTTTGCAGAGCTTTGCGCCCGCGTGCTGGCCGCCGCCGGATTCACGGTATTCTTGTTCCCGGAAGCCCGTTCCACCCCCCTGCTCTCCTTTGCCGTCCGGCACCTTCAGTGCGACGCCGGGATCATGATCACTGCCTCGCACAATCCACCTTCAGACAACGGCTTCAAGTGCTATGGACCGACGGGCGGCCAGGTGATTCCCCCACACGACCAGGGGATTATCGAGTGCGTCAAGGCGGCGTCGGATCGCGAGATCCCGGAAATCTCCTTCCAGCAAGGGGTGGCCGAGGGCCGGATCGTCGCACCAGGCCGCGAGGTGGACGAGGCCTATATCGCGGCCGTGGTCGGCGAGTCGGTCAGCCATGCGCGCGATCTCTCCATCGTCTACACCCCGCTGCACGGGGTCGGCGAGACCTCCGTGGCAGCGGCTCTCACGACCGCGGGATTCCGGCGGGTGAACATTCTGGCCTCGCAGCGGACCCCCGACGGCGACTTCCCCAATGTTCCGGAGCATATGGCCAATCCCGAGAATCCCCGGACACTCGAGGCGGCCATTGTCGAGGCCAGGGCCACCGGCGCCGAACTCGTGCTCGCCAGTGACCCGGACGCCGACCGCATTGGCGTGGCGATTCCCCGCAGCGGCGATCCCAGTGGAGAGTGGACGACCCTCGACGGCAACCAGATCGGCGTCCTCCTGGCGGCTTTCGTCATGAAAGAAACCGAGGCCCTGGGCCGGCTGCGGACGGACCACTACCTGATCACGACGCTGGTCACCAGCCAGATGGCCAGGGCGCTTGCCGAGCGCGAGGGAATCCGCACCGAGGACGACTTGCTCGTCGGCTTCAAGTGGATTGGCGAGCGGATCGATCAGGCCGGGCCCGCGGGCTTCCTTTTCGGGTTCGAGGAATCTCACGGGTACTTGAAGGGAACCTACGCCCGTGATAAGGACGCCGCCGTGGCCGCGTTACTCTTCGCCGAGCTGGCGGCCGCTGTGAAAGATCGCAAACAGACCGTCATGGAATACCTCGACGACCTGTATGTCGACGTCGGCCACCATGGCGAGCACCTGATCAATAAGACGTTCAAGGGCCGCGAGGGGCTCGACAAGATCCGCGCGCTGATGAAGGCGTTTCGGACCAATCCGCCCCGGACCATTGCCGGACTTGCGGTCACCGAGGTCCTTGACTACAAGAACCACGAGATTCGTGATCTGGCCGGCTCTCGGAGTACTCGCCCCCTGCCCCAACCCTCCGGCGACCTCTTG
>JBEKTN010000163.1:0-19322 GCA_049516015.1 Isosphaeraceae bacterium
TACGCTTCGCAGGATGGGTCGCCCCACCACCACGCAAGACTCGCTTCTGGCTGCTGGTCCAGCTTTGCCAGGCGGGATTCGTACCCGCAGGGTTTCAGCGAAAGGTTTCAGAGTTCAAGTCTCCTCCTCCTTTCCAAAGCTTTCCTGACGCAAGCACACCATACTCAATTATTGACGGTTGGTAGTGGGCTTGACAGTCTTCGGTCATGGCCCGGTTGACACGCGTTCTCCCACCTGGTTTGCCCCGTCGCATCACTCAGCGGGGAAACCGTCGACCCGGAACCCCCGGCAGAAACCCGGTCCCAAGGGAAGGCCGCAGAGCGAAGTTGGCGTTCCCCGGAACTCGGACTCCCCGGGGTTAGGTATGGTGTTCCCGGAACCCGGAGCGGCCCAGAACAGTGGCCAGTGGTCAGTGGCCAGTGGTCAGTGGCCAGTAAATGTGGAGAGTGTGGCGAGAGGCGAGATCGTCCCGATCAGTTCAGCGTCCACCAAGGCATCTACGGCCACTTGACCTTGCGCTACCTCGCCGTTCTGGCCGAGGAGCGTGGCGACCGGGCCGAGGCCCCGCGGCTCTGGAGGATGGTCCTCGACGCCTGTCCGGGCGACCCCGAGGCCGTGTCGCGCGAGGAAGCATCAGGATAAGATGAAGTTTGAAGCAGAAGGACGATCCAAGCATGGCCAATCGAGCGTGGTTTGGTAAGGCCTTGTCAGGGGTTCGGTCAAGCAGGGCTCCAAGAGCCGGCACTGCGACAGTGCCAGGTGTCCCGATCCATTCATCGCTCCGATCCCATGAGGGATGAGGACATGGACGGCTGATGAGAACCCGCTCGACTCCTCTCGAGCGACCGGACCCGGGGGCCGGCTCTCATCCGCGCTCCCAGGTCAGTCTGCTCCGCCAGGCTTGGGGATCATCCGGATGCAGACCGGCATCGGAACTGCCAGGGGCTCGCCGACCTGCTTGAGATCGCCGGTCGCCGGGTCAATCCGGAAGACGACGATCGAGTCGGAATCCTGGTTCTCGGCCAGCAGGTACTTGCCCGTGGGGTCGATAGCGAAGTTGCGCGGATTCTTGCCCAGGGTGGCCTGGTGTCCCGCGGCCGTGAGCTTGCCGGTGACCGGATCGACCGTGAAGATCGCGATGCTGTCGTGGCCGCGATTCGAGCCGTAGAGGAACTTGCCGGAGGGATGGACCTGCACCTCGGCGGTGTAGCTCTTGCCCTGGAAACCCGGCGGCAGCGTGGAGATCGTCTGGATCTCGGTGAGAGCGCCCCGGTCGGCATCGTAAGCAAAGGCAGTCACCGTGTTGGCCATCTCGCTGATGACGTAACCGAAGCGGCCGCCCGGGTGAAACGCGAAATGGCGAGGGCCCGAGCCCGGCGCGACGGTCGCGAAGGGTGGCTCGTTCGGGGTCAGCGTTCCCTTGCCGGCGTCGAGCTTGTAGACGAAAACCCGGTCCAGGCCAAGGTCGGCCACGATGGCGAACCGGTTGGCCTGGTCGAGGTTGATCGAATGGGCATGGGGGCCCTCTTGCCGGCCGGAGTCAACGCTCTTGCCCTCGTGCTGGAGGAACGACGAGGCCGCGCTCAGAGTCCCACCGGCCTGGATCGGCAAGCAGGCAATGCTGCCACTGCCGTAATTGGCCACCAGGACATTCTTGCCGGTCCGGTCGACGGTCAGGTGGCAGGGATCGCTGCCGCCCGACGACTGCTGGTTCAGGAGCGTGAGCATCCCGCTTGCCGGGTCAATGCTCAGCGCGCTGACGCTGCCCCCTTTCCGGCCGTTGAACTTGTCCAGCTCGTTGACCGCGTAAAGGAACTTGCGGGTGGGATGGATGGCGAGGAACGAGGGATCGGCAAGCCTGGCCGCCGCGCCCCTGGTTGTCAGACGCCCCGAGGCCAGGTCGAGCTCCAGCAGGTAGATGCCCTCGCTAGGCGTCTTGCCGTGGGTGTAGGTGCCGACGTAGAGCCACATCGTCCCGGATGCTGCCTCTTCGGATGCCATGTCGTTTCCCCAGGCCCGGCTCATGGTCGTGAGATGGAGCGCGATCAGGAAGAGGGAAATCCAGAGAGGCCAGGGGCGCTTTGCATCAAGTCGTGGCGTGGGCATGACAGTTCTCCCCGGGGACCCGGTCGCCGGCAGGTGTCGTGTTGTCTCTCCGTGACGCCCTCCTGTCTTTTTGAGACCTTAGCAGAGGGCGCGAGTGGCGGCAAGGAACCGCCGCGACCGCTTCTGGGCGCGGGGCATGCCTGGGAATCCGATCACTCCCTGCCCGGCCGCTGCTGGTATGCCTGGCGGTGGATGGCGCGGGCGGCCGCTCGTTGTCCACGAAGTAGCCCGGGCACCAGGGATCTCCCTTGACCCGGCTGACCACCCGTTGAAGGCTCGACTGCACGTGATCGGCGAACCTGGGGTCGAACGGGTCGTGGCGTGCACGCCAGCGAAGCGATTGCACACCGCGGATGATCATCCTTGGGTTGGCATGGCTTGGGTGTCGTCCAACGCCTCAATAGGCAAGCCTTCGGCTTGTTTTCTTCCTCGCGCTCGGCGTCGCGACAGGTTCGGCTTCCTGTCTCGTACGCAGTGTGTCGAGTCGATCCAGAATCGTGAACGCCGCCTGGGGTTTACCGAGGGCTAGCGCATTGCCGCGCATCAGGTAAAGCTTGCCGGGCTCATCGATCAGCCGATCGATCTTGTAGGCCAGGGCGGGAAGATTGTTGCAGCGGATGGCGATGCCCTCCTCGAGGAGATGGTCGGAATTGCGCTCTTCCTGTCCGGGGATCGGGTTGATGACGACCATCGGCATCCCCTTGGCCAGCGCCTCCGACGTGGTAAGCCCACCCGGCTTACCCACGAACAGGTCAGAGGCGGCCATCAGCTCATCCATCTCGGTCGTAAAGCCCAATAGCTGGAACTCGACGCCTGGCTCCTTCGTGAACCTTCGGACCACACGCGTCAAGCGGGCGCGAAGCTCCTCATTGCGGCCGCAGACGACGACCACCTGCGCAGGGCGGGACAGGCCCGAGAGCGCCTGGATGATGTGCTCGACCGGGCCGACTCCGAACCCTCCCGCGGAGACCAAAATCGTGAATCGATCCTCATCGAGGCCGTGCTTACGCCGCATCGCCTGGGAATCCTTCGCTTCCGCGAAGACCGGGTCGATGGGAATACCCGAAACGGTGACCTTGCTCTCCGGCACGCCGAGCGCCACCAGGTGGACCTTCGTCTCCTCGAGGGCCACGAAATACTGCTCCGTGTATTGACAGAGCCACATGGCGTGAACATCGAGATCGGTCACGACCACAGCATTCAGTATGTCCACCTTCTTTTCCGACTTGAGCCATGAGATGATCTCGGACGGCAGAAAATGGGTGCAGATTGCAACGTCGGGTTGAAACTTGTTCAAGAAACTTATAAATGGCGCCGTGTTCAGCCGGTCGAACGCCAGGCGGACTTTTTCGTTCCTGCCGGGGACGTCGAGATGGTCGTAGAGCCACCCCAGAACCTCGGGCGCCTTGTTAACCAGGTCGATGTACGCCTTGGAATAGAGGTGGCGAAAGACGTTGTTGGTATACCTGAGCACGTCCAGGTTCCGGACCTCGGAGGCCAGTCCCCGGATCCGCAGGGCCTTCTCGATCGCGTCGGCTGCGCGGAGATGCCCCGCCCCGGCGCTGGCGGAAAGAACCAGTACACGTCCCAGCATCGCGAGCCTCCCGCGGTCATGGTTTTATAAGCCGAGGAACGCTCAGGCGATTCCCCGAACCTCCTGGGGGATCGCCGGCTCCTCGTCTTCAAGGACCGGCTCGTCGAGCAAGTCGCCGCTGGCCGATCGTACCAGCTCGGCGAAAACACCGTTTTTCCGGAGCAGCTCGGCATAGGAGCCGGTCTCGACGATCCGGCCGTCGTCGAAGACGAGGATGCGATCGGTGTCGAGCAGGGTCGTCAGGCGGTGGGCGACGAGAATGACCGTACGGTCGTTCCGCGCGGCGTTGATCGCCTGCTGGATGAACTTCTCGCTGATGTTGTCCAGCGCGGAGGTTCCCTCGTCGAGGATCAGTATTGGCGGGTTCTTGAGAAAGATCCGCGCCAGAGCAATTCGCTGCCGCTGGCCGCCGGAGAGATTCTGGCCCCGCTCCGCGATGCGGGCCTTGTAACCGCCGGACATCCTCATGATCTCGTCATGGATGCAAGCCAGCTCGGCGGCCCGGCGAATCTGCTCGGGAGTGGCCTCGGCAGAGCCGTAAGCGATGTTGGCGGCGATCGAGCCCGAGAAGACGAACGGATTCTGGCCGACGTAGCCGACCAGCCGCCCGATGGCCTCTCGCGAGATAGACTCAAGGGGAACCCCGCCGATCAAGGCTGTTCCCCCCGTCGGATGGACCAGTCGCATCATGGTCCGCAGCCAGGTGGTCTTGCCGCATCCCGAACGTCCCGCCACCCCGATGGTCTCGCCGTGGCGGATCACCATCGAGACACCGTTGAGCGCGGGTCTCGTGTCCCGGGAGCCGCTGGGATAGACCACGCGGAGATCCTCGGCGACCAGTACGGGCTCTCCCATGCCGAGCCCCGGCTCGCGGGGCTCGGCAGGCTTGAACGACCGGTCCACGGGCTCTCTCAGCAACTCGATCAGATCGCCCACGCGGAGGCTGCTCTCATGAGCCTCGTCTATGAACCGGTGCACCTCGTTCAAGGGGCACATCACGCTCAGGTAGAGTACGGAGAATGTGAGGATATCGCCGATGGGGATCTGACCGTGAACGAACAGGTAGACTGCGAAGGCGAGGACGAGGATGTGAAAGAACCCCTCGTTGAGCGCCTTGCCGCACCCGAAAAGCGACATCTCAAAATGATGGCGGATTTCCTTGGACCGCTGCCGCTCAGCCGTCCGCGCGACGCGGCGGATCTCCTGGCGATGCGTGTTGGCGGCTCGCACGTAGTCGATTCCCGAGAGGAGCTCGACGACCGTCCCGTCCATCACCTCACGCGTCCGCATCAGGTCGAGCCGGATCCCTTTCTGGGTGATGAGCTGCCAGATTGTGAGCGAGAGCGAAACAGGCACCACACCGACCATCACCAGCGCGACCCAGGGCTGCTTGTACAGAGCCGCCGAGAGGGCGAAGATGCCGGTGAAGAGGGCGGGGACGAAGTCGAGGAAGCTGATCCGGAGGAACTTGACAAACCCATCCGCGCTGCGGGTCATCCGCCCGTACAGGGTCCCCACCTGGTCTTGAGCGATGATCGAGAGATCCACCTTCATGAGATGGGCAAGAAGCCGAACGCACATATCCTTGTTGATGCGCGTACAGGTATTCTCGACCAGATACCTGCGGAGCACGTTCATGGACTCGCGTACCAGGTAAGCCAGGCCGAGCAGTCCGAGGTAAACACTCGCTCCCTTCATGATCGCGCTGGGAGTCAGGCCCTGAGTCTGAGTTCTCTCGGGATCGACGGAGTCAACCAGCTTGCCCATGAGGACTGCCACGGCCGTGTTGCCGGCGCTGGCGAGGGACACGATGAGCAGTGCGCCGCCCAAGGCCCACCGATGACGCCAAGGCACGAGCTGCCAGACCTGGCGACCACGTCTGCCAATTTGACGGAGCTCGCGGCAGACTCCTCGTAGCCCCCCGGTCGCGCTCCGAACCATGAACTCTCCTTAACAGAAACGCGTTTCCCCTCGCTCGGCCTTGTCTTGCCGTGAGACCCGTTATAGCGAAACCCATCCGGGCAGCGACCCGCGGGCCGACCATCCACGTCGAAATCCAAACGGATTCTAAGATCCTATAGAGAGGTCTCCATTTTGTGGAGAGTTTCTTTTTTTTTCTCCCACGAAATGGGAAGGAAACGCGTATTCATTGGTAGAGAAGAGCAGACAAAACGCAAGTCAGCTCGACTTTCGTTGTAACAATCGTCTACGTGCAATGCATCAATGGTTGAAGCGGCACAGCCTTAAAAGGCCCTCATCATTTTCTGTCCGGCGCAATTCTTGCGACATTTCTATCCGGTTTTGATCAGGCACACAAGGAAGGATTCACGTCCATGAATCAGAGCGACAGCGTGTTGTCCCCCGTATCGAGAGCGTCTCTTTCGGCGGGGGGCGCCGGGTCGATCGACGTCCGTCATATTCGCTCGCGGACGCGGTTCGAGGCGATCGAGCAGCCGTTGCTAGGCCCCCGAGACGAGGCTCTCATCGTTGACGAACGCGCCCACTTGCGCCCAGCGCAGGTCGTTGAGAGCAAACTGACCCGCATGCTCAAGGATGCCTCGCTTCCGGTCAGCCACCTGCAGATGAGAGGACTACTCCGAAGCCGTTGAACGATGCGCCGATTCAAGAACATTCAAAGCCTTGGAAGAGTATCCCGGCCAGGCAGGATGTTGATTCCATTCATGAATTTCCCATGAAGACCCGTACATCGTGACTTTGTTCATCATCAGTCAGAAGAATCGTTCCATCTTCACGGGACCGGCCATCGACGCGGATGGTGGCGATTCCGCGCTCCAGCCCTTGCGGGTTCTCGACTGTGATGCGGTATGTCGCTGACCGGTATTGATAACTGATTTCAAAGCCTTTCCACTCGGGTGGAATGCACGGATCGAGCGTAAGACGATCGCCGGATCGTCTGAGTCCAAGGATTGACTCGAGCCCCGCGCGGTAGAGCCAGGCGGCCGAGCCGGTGTACCATGACCATCCTCCCCGGCCGGCGAGTGGTGGCTGGCTGAACACGTCTCCAGCGACAACATACGGCTCGAGCTTGTAACGCTGAACCGCGCTTGGATCCCGGGCATGTTCGATCGGATTGAGGATCTGGAAAAGCTCGAAGGCGCGCCGGCCCTCGCCGAGCAGAGCGATGGCCTGCACCACCCAGGTGGCCGCATGAGTGTATTGAGCGCCATTCTCGCGGACTCCCGGCAGGTAGCCCTTGATGTAGCCTGGATCCACGGGGCCATCATCAAATGGTGGCGTCAGAAGAAGGATCAGTCCCTCCTCCCGACGAATCAGCAGGTCGAGAACTGATTCCATCGCCTTGCGAGCCCGCTGCGGGTCAGCGGCTCTCGAGATCACTCCCCACGATTGAGCGATCGAATCGATCTGGCACTCGCGATTCTTCGCTGATCCCAGCGGCGTGCCATCGTCGAAAAAGGCGCGGAGGTACCAGGCACCGTCCCAACCATGCTTCTCAATGGCCGCAGAGAGTTGGTCGGCCTGCTCGCGATAGCGGACCGACCTGGTGTTGTCATTCCGGGTGTCGGCAATCTGGGCAAATGAGCGAAGGCAATCTATCAAGAACCAGGCCAGCCAGACGCTCTCCCCCTGACCCTTCACGCCGACCCGATTCATTCCGTCGTTCCAGTCGCCGCTGCCGATGAGCGGCAGTCCATGAGCCCCCAGCCGCAAGCCTCGTTCAAGAGCGCGGGTGCAGTGCTCGTAGAGCGGCCCTGACTTCTCCGCGATCGCCGGCAGCCGGAGGTCGTCGTCCTGGCCGGGTTCCAGCAAAGGCGCCCTCAAATAGGATACGCTCTCATCCAGAAACGATGCGTCCGCGGTAGTTCTTACGTACAGTGCCGTAACATAGGGAAGCCAGAGGAAATCATCGGAACTCCTGGTGCGAACACCGCGTCCCGCCGGGGGGTGCCACCAGTGCTGCACATCGCCCTCGACGAACTGCCGGGAAGCCGCAAGCAGGAGATGCGCCCGGGCGAGATCCGGGGATGCGTGGAAAAGTGCCATCACGTCTTGGAGCTGATCGCGAAACCCGTAGGCCCCGCCGGATTGGTAAAACGCGGATCGGGCCCAGAGGCGGCAACTCACGACCTGATAAAGCAACCACCGATTCATGACCAGATTAAACGAAGGGTCGGGGGTAGTGACCTGGACGGCATGGTGGGTTCGATCCCATTCGCGTGTCACATCGTGCAAGGTCCGCGCCGCAGAGTCGGGCTGCCAGTATCGGCGAATCAAGTCGCGCGCCGCGCCGAGGCTTTCCGCCTCGCCAAGCAGAAAGACGATCTCCGTCGCTTCGCCGGGGCCCAGGTTGAACCTGGTCTGGATGGCGGCGCAGGGATCGAAGCCGGCACCTGTGCGCCCGGACAACCCGACCGCGTGCAAGGCGGCGGGAGCCGCGACCGAGCCATGCCGGCCCAGGAACTCGACGCGGTCGGCGGTGATTGTCCTGGGGCGCCGGTTCACATCAACGAACGCCACGCGGTCGGCGAAGTCGACGCGGAAGGTGTTGCGGGCCAGAAGCGCGTCGGTTTCGGGGTCAACTTCCGTGACCAGATGCATGGCGGTGGCATCCCTGCAAGCTCCCAGGGTCCACTCGGCAAAATAAGTCGCCGAGAGCTGCCGGGGCTCGTTGCTGGAATTGCGCACGCGCAGTTGAATCAGCTTGATCGGATCGTTGGTAGGGACAAGCAAGGTCAACTCGTGCTCGATCCCATGAGTCTTGCGTTCAAAGATGGTGTATCCCTGCCCATGGCGCACCCGCGTGGGGTCGTGAGTCGGGATCGGCAAGGGAGTCGGACACCATGTCTGGCCGGTCGCTTCATCACGAAGGTAAACCACTTCCGAGGGAGGATCGACGACCGGATCGTTGCTCCAGCCGGTCAATCGATTCGTCTGGCTGTTGCCAGCCCAGGTGAATCCCGACCCGCTCTCGGAGACGAGAAAACCGAACGCGGGATTGGCGACCACGTTGACCCAGGGTGCCGGGGGCAACACCGGGTACGGTGTCGTCTGGGCGTTCGGCTGGCCGTTGAGCTGGCCAGAGTGAGCGTCCTGGGCCTTGATCAGCAGACAATACTCGCGGCCCTCGGCGGCGAAACCACCAAGACCGTTGAAAAATTGGAGATCGGGCGGCAAGTCAACGGGCTCATCGTTCCATCGGCCCGGCGATTGAGTCGGAATCAAAGGCTCGGGATGCGATCTAGCCCATTCGATCCGGTCAAGCTGGCCGGAGAGGGAGCCCCGCGCTCCGTCGAGCAGAACACGGGACGCCGCCTCGAGTAGCAGGACATCATCCTCGGGGATCCCTTCTCTGGGGAGCACGAAAACGCCGCCGGGCCGGTTGAGAAGATCGCTGGAGCCGGCATCACGAATCAGGTTGAAGATCTGCTGGCGCAGATCCTCGGTGTTGCCTGATTCCTCCTGGACGAGCAGGACGAGATCAAATTCAAGGCCCTTGAGCCGGAGGAATTCGCGTGCGGCCAGGAGTTGACTCACGAGGGAAAGCTCAGCCCCTTCCGCAATCCGCGCCAGGAGGATTGGCCGGTCGCCCGCGATGCCGTAGCGAGCCAGAGCCGCTTGACCCTGGCGATTGGTGGCGAGCACCGGTGAGTGAGCCCGCAGGGCGGTACCAGCAAAAAGCAGGTGCGACCCCAGCCGCTGGTACAGGTGATCTTCGGGCAAGCCGTGACGATGTCCATGCTCTACCTGACTGCGTGCCCAGGCCAGCTCGAACGCTCGGGCCACCGCGCTGATTCCGTGGTACGCGTCGGCGAGGGCCAGAGCGCTATCGCGCGACTCGGCCGTGGCCAGAGTGAACCCGACCACGGCCGATCCGGCGGGCTCGACCCGAAACCCCCGTCGCAGGCTGAAAACCGGGTCGAGGACCGGACCTATCGTTCCCGAGAGGATCGTGTTCGGGCTCAGAGCGGCGGGGTCGGCCGGAGTCCGCCCTCGCCCCACGAACCGTGCTCGGTCTGTCTCGTATTGCAGGGCTCCCACGATGGTACAGCCCGGAGCTGAGCGATCGACGGCCATCACGTGAACTGCCCAGATTGGGCGCTCTTGTGCGGACCGCGGCCGTCGCCGGCAGAGCAGAGAATCCGACCCGGGCAGATACTCGGTCTCCAGAAAGAGCTTGCCGAACGCGGGGTGGGACAGGTCGGCACCGTGGTAATTGAGGACTGGTTCCACGTAGCTTGTCAGCTCCAGCTCACGCGGCTGGCTGCCGTGGTTGGTCAGGGTGATCCGGCGGACCTCGGCGAGCTGCTCTGGCGACACGGCAATCTCGAGCAGGGTCTCGATGTCCGCGTCGCGCCGGCGCAGTAAGGCCTTGTCGGTGGAGAAGACCACCTCGTAATCGTCGGCCGCCCGGCAGACTGGCTGGTGTCCGGCCGACCAGACCTGGCCGGTCTGCGCGTCACGAACGTAGAAGAACTGGCCCCATCCCTCGCAGGTGGCGTCTTCGCGCCATCGCGTCACGTCCAGACCCTGGCACTTGCTGGAGCCCGACCCCCCATTGGTGATCATCACGTGATATCGCGTGTTCGATAGCAAGTGCGTGCGCGGAGCGGCGGTGGCCGGCGTGGTCAGGCGCCGGCTCAACAAGGAGCCAGCGCCCGAATCGGCCGCTCGCACGAGGTCAAGCCAAGCCGGGGCCGCCTCGACGATCGGCGAGTCGGTGGGGATCCGCTCCTGGAGGAGCAGCTCGGCTGCGCGGACCATGGGCTCGAGATGGAACCGGCGTGGCATCGGATCGTCGAGCAAGACGTTGGTCAAGGCCACCAGGCTCATCCCCTGGTGGTGGGACATGTACGACCTCACAACAGCCAGGCGCTGGCCATGGGGCAATCGGTCCGGCGTGTAATCGATGGCCTCATAGAAGCCGAATTTGCCCTCGGCACCCTCGCCCGCCAGGCGTTGAAAGTTGGCCAGTGCCTCGCGCGGTGCGATCATCGCTGCCATGGCCGTGGCGTAGGGAGCGACGACCCTGTCGTTTTCCAGCCCTCGCTTGAGCCCTAATCCCGGAACGCCGAAGGACTGGTATCGATAATCGCCGTCCATGAACTTGCCGATGAATGCGGATTCAGATACTCCCCAGGGAATGCCGAGTTGCTGGCCATACTCGATCTGGCGGGCCACGGCTGTCCGGCAAGCTTCCGAGAGCAGTGTGTTGGGCAAGCTGCGCAACAGTAAGCGAGGCATCAGGTACTCGAACATCGTCCCGCCCCACGAGATCAGGCCAATCCGTCCCGCGGCGTGGATGTAGGGCCGGCCAAGCTGGAACCAGTGGCGGCGCGGAGCATCTCCTCGAGCGACGTTCAGGTAGCTCGTCAGGCAGGACTCCGAGGCGAGCAGGTCATAACAGGCCCCATCGAGATTCCCATGGCCGAGGTTGGCCCCGATCGCGTAAAGATGCCGTTCCGGTTTGTAGAGCGGACGAAAGTCCATCGCGGCGCCGAGGGCCTCGGCTCGATTGGCCAGGTTGTGCAGTCGATCGCGCAGACCGGAAGCCGCACTCGCCTGCAATGCCGCCGCCAAGGCCATGGCGCGATCATCCTCGCCGCGACTTGTCTCCCGGCCGGAGATTCTGACCAGTGTCGCTCGAACTCGATCGGCCAGCTCGTCGAGACTTCTCGGGCTTGTCACGATTCCGTCAACGGAGTTCAAATATCCCTTGGCGTTGTCGGGTCGGGCCGCTTGATCGTCCTTATTCTGCGGCTCGCCGAAGAGCGGCAGCCAGGGGGCCAGCGCGGCGAGCTCGTCGCGCCGCTCTCGGATCTGAGCCACGAGCGCCTGCGCCCAGCCTTGCGAATCATCGACGTCCTCGTCCTGGCTGCTGGCTGCCTCGCTGATACGAGCGAGAAGCTCGACGGCCTCACGTTCCAGACGCACAAGCCAGTCATTCCAGGCGAGCAGGTCGCCGGGCTCTTCCTGGAGGAACTGCACGAGTCGTGCGGCGCTTCTTCGCCATGACTCGTCGATCAGCCTGAAGGTGTCGGTCAGGCCGGCAGCCACCGCGAGGCCAAGCACCGGCTCGCGGGTCTTTTCGATCAAGCCTTGCTTGAGCGCCAGCAAGCAACCCAGGAGGTTACCGCTGTCGACCGTCGAGATGTAGGCGGGAGGAAGTGGCCGGAGCGTACGCGTGTCATACCAGTTGTAAAAGTGTCCCCAGTGCTTTTCCATCCGTTCCAGCGCGTCGAACGTCTTCTCGAGCCGATCTGCCAGCCTACCGAGGCCGAGATAACCCAGATCGTGTGCAGCCAGTGTCGAGAGGAGCAGCATGCCCTGGTTGGTCGGCGAAGTGCGATGAGCGATGCGGCCGTCGGGAATCTCCTGAAAATTGTCCGGCGGCAGCCAGTGATCCTCGTCGCCGACAAAAGTCTCGAAAAAAAGCCAGGTCTTTCGCGTGATCCGGCGGAGCGCTCGCCGCTCGTCCTCGCTCAGCATCAAGTCGCGGACCTGCTTGGGACGGCTAACCCAGAACGCCACGACCGGCGAGAGGAACCAGCCGGCCAAAAAAGGGCTCGCGGCCCAAAGCGCCGATGGCCGCATGAGCGCCACCACCGCGGCGCTGGCCGCGGCCAGAGCGAGCGTTCCCCACATGCCAGCCAGGAAATCGCGCAGCCCCGTCCCCAGCCGTTGCTCGGTGGATGCGGCTGTTTCCCACTCGAGCAGTCTGCGCCGGGTGACAAGCAGTCGTGCCAGGGTGCGTACCACCGCATCGCACATCAGCCGGGACTGATCGGCCAGGAACACAACGGCCAGGAGGGTCTGTCCCGCCATGTTCGGGACACTGTTGCGCCAGGAACTGAGACTCGCCAGGGAAAGGGTGCGGGCGCAGCCTAGCACGGCACTGATGAACCATTTCACGAGCGGAAGGGCCAGCACGCCCAGGGCGATCGTCGTCCAGAGCCAGGGAGAGCCAGGCAGGACGGCCCAGCCCAGAACCAGCATCACGACGAGCGCCGGGGGTATCAGGCTGCGACGGAGATTGTCGAACAGTTTCCATCGCTCCAGGGCCGGAAGAGGGTTGGGTTGCGCTCCATGAGGAGCAGGCACAAGCCGGCCAAGCCAGGGGATCAACTGCCAGTCGCCGCGGACCCAGCGGTGCTCCCGGCGCGCATAGGCGTGGTAGCGAGCAGGGAAGTCATCAAACAGCTCGGTATCGCTGAGCAGCCCACACCGTGCGTAGTTGCCCTCGATCAGATCGTGGCTGAGTATATGGTTCTCGGGGAACGTCTCACCGGTGGCCGCCTCGAAGGCATCCACATCGTAGATTCCCTTGCCGATGAAGCTGCCCAGGCCGAACAAGTCCATGTAAGAGTCGGAAGCGGCCGACGAATAGGGATCGATACCCCCCGACGCCGCCAGCAAGGCGGCGAAGTGCGAGTGCGTGGCTGCCGTCAGGTGGAAGCTCACTCTGGGCTGGAGCACGCCATACCCCTCGACCACCCGGCCGCTGCCGGCATCGAAACGGGGCTGGTTGAGCGGATGGGCCATCGTGCCCACGAGCCGACGGACCGTGTCGCGCGGCATCTGGGTATCGGCATCGAGCGTGATCACGAAGCGCGTGCGGGGTACGGCCGCGGGATCGGAACTGGAGACCATGTACGTGGTTCCATGGTCTCCCCGAAGCAGCCGGTTGAACTCCGAAAGCTTGCCGCGCTTGCGCTCCCAGCCCATCCAGCAGTTTTCTGCCGGGTTCCATAACCGACGGCGGTGGAAGAGGTAGAAGAGCTCCGGGCCGTCGGCCGCATAGCGCTGGTTCAGCGCGCGTACCTGCTCTAGGGCGTCGTCGAGCAGAGCCCGGTCTTCGGGCATCTCTTCCTGTGGGGCATCAGCGAAGTCAGTTAGCAGGGCGAAGTGAAGATTCGTCCCCGGATTGGCCAGGTAATGGGTTTCCAGCCGCTCGCAGAGAACCTCGGCGCTGCGTGGCCGGACCAGCATCGAGGGCATCACGACGAACGTGGCGAATTCTTCGGGGATGCCCTCTTTGAGTTCGAGCTTGGGCAAGACCCGGGGCGGCAACAGCAGGGTCAGTAGATGGTTGACTAGGCCGACGGCAAGCTCGCTTCCAGGTAGAAGCGAGATCAGGACGATGAGCGCCAGCCAGAACCATCTCACCGGGGGACTATCGCCGGTTGCCCCGAGCAGCAGGATGAGCAGCAATCCTCCAAGCAAGAGCGTGATCGATCCCCAGTAGACAGCTCGGGGATGTGCGAGGACCCAGTCGAGAAACCGCTCATGCCCATCCGGCCGATATCCAAACGCGATTCTTAGCGCGGCTTCTCCGCGATTGACAAGGTAGTAGCCTACATGACCTTTCGCGGCTCCCTGGCTCGAGCCAGTCCGGGCAAGCTCGATGGCCTGCCGCGCCACGGTCAGTTCGTCGGCCTTGGATCCCCTGGCGATTTTCTCGACCACTTTCCGGTACCGGTCGTTGGTGGCGAAATCCTGGTGCGGATAGATTCCGGCTGGGTCTTCGCGGAGGATCTTCTCGACCAAACTGCTGCGTTCGAAGAAGGAATTCCAGTCCACGGCCGATAGCAAGCGAAGGCTGAGCACGCAGTTGCCAACGGTGATCTGGTTGACCGCCTGGCGGTGGTGCTCGCGGCCAAGGATCTCGTCAGATTCCTGCCCAAGCGCGGTCAGCGCGGCTTCGAGCCGGCGCAGCACGGGGGCGGCCGCCGGTCCCTGATCGCGCAGCAATTGCACCAGGCGAACGACGAAAGGACCGCTCGGCTCTTTCAAGGGTGCAAGCCGAGCCTCTGGAAGCATTCCCGACCGATCGATTCCGGCACTTTCCGCAGCGGCCATCGCCTGTTCGAACCAGCGCTCGGCCCGCTGTCGTTCCTCCCAGCCGCGGAGCATTTGTTCGGCAAGGCGGCGCAAGTTCTCGAGCAAGACCAGGCGGAACATGGTGGGCAATGCCCAGAGTTCGCCGATTGTCAGGGGGACAACCTCCTGGAAAGCCTGGACGAAGCGGGTGATTTTCGGCTCGTCAAGCTCGCTATCCGTGTGCGCGATGAGCGTCACGGCCAGGGCGTAGACCCGGGGAAACCCCGAAAACGGAGGGGTCCCGAGCTTTGGCAACACCACGTCGTAGCCCCGCGGTAGGTCCTGGCGAACCTCACGCAGCACGTCGTCCACGATGTGAAAGTTGTCGGCCAGCCAGTCGGCATCGATGCCCTGGACCTCCTGGCGATCGTGCCCGAGGATTTCACGGCGTGCGTGAATCAGGACGCGCTGGTTTTCGACAAACTGCTTCAGCAAGGGGCTATTCACCCGCTGCCGTTGCCCCAGGACGCATGCCGCGGCTAGACGGCGAGCCTGGCTCTCCAGCCGTTCCATCCCGAGCAACTCCGCTCGTATCGGACCCTGTCGCAGGGGATCGAGCAGGGGAAGAATCTCTGAATCCGTGACCTTCGCCGTGGGAGAGGGAAGCTCGAGAAAAGAGGAACTCATGCCGTTGCCGTTCTCCAGAACGCTCACTCCCGATCAGACGAGCCGGCTGACATGGCCAGAGACGTCACGACGATCAGATTCGAAATAAGGGCGAGTTCCGTGCCGGGAGCACGCGATGTCCGCGATGCCAGGGCCGGTCCTGTTCAAGACATGCCGCGCGAACGTGGCACCCGTCAAAGCCGCTCGAGCACGCATCCCTGATTCGCATGTTGCCCCCTGAAAAGGAGCCGTCTTCGGGGATCTGACATCTTAAGATATTTCGGGCTGCGCTGAAAACTGGTCATTTGCCGACCACCGAGTGCATCGATGCGGTTGATTTCTCACGAACTGCCCGAAATCTGAAGCTGGAGGCGCGTCTGCGCCGTGATTCCGGCACTCGTGACCCAGGGCGGTTTCCTGTTAACCTGGCTACGAACTGCATTTTGAGTTCAGGTTATCGGCGGCTGTTGATCCTCGAGGATGAATTTCCTCTGAGGGCTTGGGCATGGAAGCCGCCGTCACCTTGATGGAAGTGCTTGGGGCCTTCACGATCCGCGCGCCGCCAGAGGTAAGAGACACCCCTTGCCGGCCTTGCCCTACTTAGCCATCGTCGCCATGCTTGCGGGCATGACCACGTCCGAAGCGATCGTCCGGTACGGCTGGAAACGCGGCTCGCAGCGGGATTGGCGGTGTCTCTTGAGACCTCCCTGGCTGGAGCTGAAGGCATCGGGCGGACGCTGCCCGGCGGCAAGCTCCCATTATGCACCTGTCCAGCTTTCGGGGCGCGCTACACTCGTGGGTGCAACGGGCGCGCCGCGCTCGATACAATCATTGGCAGCTCTGGCGGAGGAAGCCAATGCGGCTGGCGTTGGTACGGGTGTGGCCGGCGGCATCGCTGTGGAGGAGGAAGCGGGGTCTACCGAGGTTGCTTCAAGCACAAGGCTTATCGGAGCGGGAGAGAGCACACCTTTGAACCGCACTCCGCTCAACGACATCTCCGTCATCAGGCAACCAACAGCTAATACTTGTGTTCCATCGAGCTTGGATATGCTGTTGGAGGAGGTCGCCCCAGGCCGTGCAGCCACAAACATTGAAAGTCTCAGACTTGCTCCGACGGGGATGACTCCAGCCGACATGGTCGGCTTCGTCGATGACAATTTGTCGGCCCTCGGCATGAGAACCGTCCGTGGAGATCTTGCCCAAGTTCTCAGCACTGGGCAGCCATTCATCGCCGTCGTCGACGCGGGGCATGCTGTGATGGTTCAAGGAGTTCGAGAGGTGAACGGAGTGAGACAAGTCGTTGTACGAGACCCCTTGCAAGGAGCCTGCATGGAGCCTATCGCCGAATTTGGCGCCCGACTTGTTCGAGATCCCCAGGTGCTTTCACATCCAATAATATGGGGTGAGCGATAATATCAACTCAAAAATCCGGAGAACATTCATGAATCCTATAAAGATTTCAAAAATCACTTCCCGTTATGAATCAGGGCTGCTCTCGGCTGGTGAGGTAGCTAACTCGTTGCTCTATGATCTCTTATCCGAACCAGAACTCGACACAGCTTTCCTGTCATCGATGGACTCCCTGCCGGAAAGCGTAAGACAGGAGTTCCGTTGTCTGCTACAGCGAATCGAGAAGGATAATTTCCGCTGGACACCTTTCTTGCTGACGATCCCCGCCATCCCCCCTGATTCAGCCGCCCACTCTGCAAAGCTGCGTCGCGTGTGTGCTTTACTGGGTCAGGAGTCTCAAAGGGGACGTTCCTGCTGAAGTGCAGAAGGAGCTATCCATACTCCGAAACAAATTGTGGGTGGCTCCCAACGTCGCTGACGAATTTGGGTGGCTTGTGCTTGGAGTTGTTGTCTGGTAAGGGCTTGGAGTCGGCCTTCCTTGAGGAAATTGGCCTAAAACATGAGACCGTCTTTTGTCATCATGGCACGGTTCTGCCCCAGGCCCCCATGGATACAAGGACGGTCCCATGGCTGCACAGCGTTCGGCTTCCTCCTCGCGGGCATCTGCCAAACAGGCACAACGGCGAGCCAAGCGTTCTGAGTCGCTCTCTGGCTCGATGCGTCAGTTTCTCACCCCAAACAAGTCAAACAAGCCGCCAGCCAGCACGGTTGCCGGAACGGGGTTCGCTGGACACTGCAACCCCTCATCATGATTGCAGCCATCATGACTTGGTGTGCAGGGGAGACGGACGCCGACCGTTTTGTGCTGTCCCGCTCCTTCTACGTCCAGCTTCATTGCCCCAAGCGACAGCGACCTGGCAAGGCGTTTAGCGGCTTTTGCAAGGCGATGCTGCGTTTGCCCATGCCCGTCTGGTGGGCATTCTGCGATGCCGTGCGGTCGCGCGTCTTCCACCTCTTGGCCGACCGCATGACCATGGAAGGTTGGTTTCCGTTGGGGTGTGACGGCTCGCGGATGGAATGTCCGCGCACCGCGGAGTTGGAACAGAGCTTGGGGAAGTCCAGAAAGGACAAATCGGCACCGACGCTTTGGGTGATCGCCTTGGTCAGCTTGACCACTGGGGTACTTTGGTCCTGGCGCTTGGGGACATCCAAAACGGGGGAACGTCGCTACCTGATCGATTTGTTGGAGACTCTCCCCCAAGCGGTCCTCCAAAGCGTGCTCTTGGTCTGCGACGCGGGTTACGTGGGCTACGACTTGTTCGGTCTGTTGCTGAAGCAGCAGTGCTCGTTTCTGATCCGGCTCTCTTCGCAGGCACAACTTTACAGCCAGGAGATGGTCAAGGTGGAGGGATTCACCGAGGGAGAGTTTTGGTACTGGACCGACGATGCCGAGAACAAGAGCAAGCCGCCGTTGCGAGTTTTGAAGTTGCGCTTTTTGACTTCCCCCGATCAGATCGCCGCGCGGTACTCCTTGGGATGTGACTGCCGGAGTTGCTTGGCAAGCACTTTTCGCCCGGTGGGTGTCTCCATCTTCTCCGCCAGTAGCTTCAGTTCGCGCTGTTCGGCTTCCTGACGCACGGCCAGGGCCAATCCGTAGGTTCGCTGAACTTGCCACCATTCCCTCTCTTTCTTCTTCAGTGCTTTCTGTTTCAATTTGCGCGCTCGAATCCACTCCAAATAGACGAACGTCACCAGGCAGAGCGTGACCCAAGTTTCCGCCTTCTCGAATTTCTTGAAGCGGTAGTGATGCAATCCAAGTGTGGATTTGAGCTCTTTGAAGAAAAGCTCAATCTGCCACCGCAACTGGTAGAGCTCGATCACGTCTCGCAGGGTGAGTTTCTCGTCATTGGTCATGAGGATTTTCTGAACCTCAACCCGATGGCCTTGTGCCGGTGCTTTCGTTGTCGAAAAGAAGAGCCGTACCTTTCCCACGGAATGAACGTCTCGACTTTCCTCGTGCACGTAATACGTGCGGGGCTTGAATTTCGGCCCGATCCGGTAGCGGGAGATCCGTCGATAGTCGACGTACTTCCCCTTGCCAGGATGAACCTTAAGGCAAACCATCTGGTCGGCGGTCAGAATCTCAGACAGCGACGAGACTTTAGGACGTGGCTTCGCTCCAGCAAGAACCCGCTCTGGGTTGATGGGCACGATCCAACTAAACTTGCGTTCCTTGCAGGCAGTTTGGACGGCCTCGGCGTCGAAGGCGGTGTCTCCCAGGACCACCACGCGCGCTTCTGGGGGCAAAGGCAACTGGCGGATAAGTTGAGCGGCCAGTTCAGTCTGCTTGCGGTGCGCGATCTTCTTCGCCTTGCAGTAGGCCTCGGTGTAGTAGCTCACGGAAAACGGCAGACGAATTCCGCTGGGGGTAATCAGCAAACCCATCACGAAACAGTGGGACGACCGCTGCGCGTACTTCTTCTGCTTGTTCTTGCCCTTGCTCTTCTTGGGGCGCTTGGTTTTTTCGCCGCGGATGATCGTGTTTTCGGTGAGCTTACCTTGCTGGCTACAGTAGGTTTGATCGATGTCGAAGATGAACGTCCCTCGCCGCGTTTCCATTTCGAGCAGTTGGGCACGCAATTGGCCGAGGAGATCGCATCGCCGCCAATAGCCGCGTCCCATGAATCGACTAACTTGAGCGCGATGCCTCGCATCGGTTCGAACCGCGCCGGCAACACGGGAGGCTGACATCTTGCCGAGATGCATGAGGAAGGCGATCACGCAACGAAGAACCAACTCTCGGGCTCGC
>JBEKTN010000164.1:0-17221 GCA_049516015.1 Isosphaeraceae bacterium
GAGGGAATACGGCCACTGACACGCGTCACCAGACCACAGAGTAGAGAAAAGTAGCGATCAGAACCAGAACTCCCAAACCAGAGTTCACGGGACGCGAGGGCGCCGCCGAAGGTGGCACGATACGTTTCATTTGAGCTAGTGGATAAGCATGGCTGATCCAGAAGCAGCGCGATCGATGGAGGGCAAGGTTTGCCTCGTGACCGGGGCCACCGCGGGGATCGGCCTGGTCACCGCCCGCGAGCTGGCGCGGCGAGGGGCCCGGGTGATCGGCGTGGGACGGTCTCCGGAGCGCTGCGCGGAGGCTGCCCGCCAGATCCGCGAGCAAACGGGCACAAGCGCCGTCGAATACCTTGTGGCTGACCTCTCGTCGCAGGCGGAGGTCCGCAGACTGGCCGACGAGGTCAAGGCCGCCACCGGCCGGCTCGACGTCCTGGTCAACAACGCCGGCCTGGTCCGCCTCGAGCGGGAGGTGACCGTCGATGGCCTCGAGATGACCTTTGCGCTGAACCATCTGGCCTGTTTCCTGCTCACGAACCTCTTGCTTGACACGATCAAGGCCAGCGCGCCGGCCCGGATCGTCAGTGTCGCCTCCGCGGCTCACCAGGGTTGCAAGCTCAACTTTTACGACCTGCAAGGAGAGACGAAGTACAGCCCCTGGCGTGCCTACCAGCGGTCGAAGCTTGCCAACATTCTTTTCACGCGCGAGCTGGCCCGACGGCTCGAAGGCACCGGCGTGACGGCCAATGCGCTGCACCCCGGGTACGTGCGCACCCAGATCTTCCGGGCCGAGGGTTTCCAGGGCTGGCTGCTTCGGCGCGCGGCCGAACTGTTTGCCATCACCCCCGAAGAGGGAGCGCAGACCTCGATCTACCTGGCGACCTCACCCGATGTGGAGGGCCAGACCGGACAGTATTTCGTCAGGCGGAAGTCCGCCTCGTCCTCGCCCGAGTCTCAGGATGACGCCACGGCCCGCAAGCTTTGGGAAGTCAGCGCAAGGCTGACAGGGCTTTCCCCTTCTTGAAAGAAGGAAGGAACCTGTCGGGCCTCGATCATGCCGGATCGGATCGGCCGTGACAGTCATGGGCCGCTTGACCGTCCCGCGCGCCCGGCCCTATCATGAATTTCAGCGTCGCACACGAATCATCTCGACCGGTCGCCTCGGTCCGGAGCGGGGTGGCAAGGGACACAAGAAAGGTACCACGACGTCATCGCCATGCGAGGTTCTGTCGAGTTTCAGGATGAGCAGTTCGAGCTCGAACTCCTCGACGAGACGCTGGCCGGCCTGTGGAATGGGCCGGCGGGAGTGTCCGGGGAAGCGGCGGCCGCGGCGGTACGTGACGCGCTGGAGCAGCCCCTGGATTTTCCTCCCGTCCGGCAGGCCGTCGTGCCGGGCGACCGGGTTGCCATCGCGCTGGATTCCTCGCTGGGCGTGGTCGGGCCCTTACTGAGCGTCCTGGTTGACCTGCTGTGCCAGTCCGGAGTCGAGCCCGGCGATGTGACGGTCGTGGCCTCGGTGGGCAACCGGGCCAGCCTGCCCGACCAGTTGCCGCAGGGCATCGCGCTTGAGCTCCACGATCCCACGGACCAGCGCCGGCTTGCCTACCTGGCGACCACGAATGAGGGCCGGAGGATCTATCTCAACCGGCACGTCACCGACGCCGACGTCGTGATTCCCGTGGGCCGGCTGGGCTACGACCCCATCCTGGGCTATCGCGGCCCCTGGAGCGCGATTTTCCCCGGCCTGAGCAACCAGGAAACTCGTGCCTCATATCGACAGACGTTGGCCGACGACGCCCCGGAACAACGGACTCCTCGGCCCGAGCTTGACGAGACCTTCGAGGTGAGCTGGCTGCTGGGCACCCAGTTCCACCTGGGGCTGGTGCCGGGACGCTCGGGACTGGCCGAGGCCTGGGGCGGGCTGGCCGAACCAGTACGCGACCTGGCGATCGGAGCCATCGATCGGCTCTGGAGCTTCCGTCCTCCCACGCGGGCCGAGTGCGTGGTCGCGGGAATCGGCAGCCCCGGCGTCCCTACCGGGATCGACGAACTGGTCGAAGGCCTGGTCACGGCATCGCGGCTGGTGACCCATGGAGGCAAGATCGTCGCCCTGTCGCGGACGCAGGGCTTGATCGGCCCCTCGCTGCGGCGGCTGACCGACGCCGGTGACCCGAAGAACGCCCCCGCAGCGCTCCGCGGTCACGACTCCGACCCGGACTCCGTCGCCGGCCGGCGGCTGGCCCGGGTCCTCGCCTGGGCCGACGTGTACCTCTACAGCGGCATCGATCGCCAGGTGGTCGAGGATCTGTCCATGGTTCCCATCGATCATCTCGACGACGCCCGCCGCCTGGTTGCCCGGTCGAGCTCGTGCCTCCTGGTCAGCCACGCCGACCTGACACGCGGCACCGTCCGCGAGGAGGAATCGCGCTGATGCCAGAGCAGATGGAACCGAAATGCATGAAATGTGTGGCAACAAAAGATGTGGGGTCCGCTGTGCGGAGCATCCGTTCCGCTCCGGTCCGCACCACATCAAGAACGAGATAAACCGACGCTTATGTTGAATCTCAACGCGTATCGAGCTGCTCGAGAAGGTGCCGCCTGGAGCGACCGGTCTGGACGCGTCAGGCTGGAGGTTGCCGGGCCGGACCGGGCGAAGTTCTTGCACAACCTGACGACGAACGACGTCAAACGGCTGCCGGTGAATCGGGGCTGCGAGGCCTTCGTCACCAGTCCGCAAGGCAGGGCACTGGCGTACGTGAAGATTCTGGCCTGCGCCGACTCCATCCTGGTGTGCACCGATCCTGGGGGGCTGGTGCTGGCCTTGCCGCACTTCCGGAAGTACGGCCTCTTCGACGACATCGTTCTGGAGGACCGCTCCGAAACGACGTTCGAGTTTCACCTGGCCGGCCCCGGTGCCGAGAAGCTCCTCCGCATCTCCGGCACCCGGTTGCCGGAGCCCGGCGAGCTGGCGCATGTGGCGACGGCTGTGGCGGACTGCCCTCTGCTGATGATCCGAGAATCTCCCACCGGCCGCCCCGGCCTGACCTTGATCGGCGCCCGTAGCAGCGCAGCGAAGGTCGCCGGTCTGCTGCGGGCGCTAGGACACGACCTGGGCCTGGCCGAGCTCGACCTCGAGAGTTTCGAGGTCCTGCGGATCGAGGCCGGCACGCCGGTCTTCGGCCGCGACGTCACCGAGAAGAACCTGCCGCAGGAAGTCGGCCGCGACGCGCAGGCGATCAACTTCGTGAAGGGCTGCTACCTGGGCCAGGAGACGGTCGCCCGCCTCGACGCGCTGGGCCATGTCAACCAGATTCTCAAGGGGCTCCTGCTCGCGCCCCAGGCGGGCGCCCCCGCGCCGGGCAGCGTCCTGGAAGCCAATGGCAAACGCGTGGGTTTCGTGACCTCATCGGCAATCTCTCCCGGTTGGGACGCCCCGGTCGCGCTGGCCATGGTCCGCACCTCGCATGCCAGCGCGGGTGCCACGCTGGTTGTGAAGGAATACGAGCGCTCTTTGCCCGAGGATGCCGCGGCCACCGTTTGCGATTTGCCCATGCTTCCCCCGCACGGTCGGACGCCGCCGTGACTCTCCCCACCTCGCGGCCCGGAGGAAATCCGACCGATGACGACCAGCGATCTGATGCGACGGCAAAGGCGTTGATTGGCCTGTAGCCGCCGCAACCTGCTCCAGAATCGAGTCCCAGCATGCGCCATCCCCGATATATCTGCATCCATGGGCACTTCTACCAGCCCCCCCGCGAGAACCCGTGGCTGGGGGTTGTCGAGGTGCAAGACTCGGCGGCCCCGTTTCACGACTGGAACGAGCGGATCACCCACGAGTGCTACGCCCCCAACACCCGGTCCAGACTGCTCGACGGCCAGGGGCGAATCATCAACCTCCTGAACAACTACGCCTGGATCAGCTTCAACTTCGGCCCCACGCTCGTGCAGTGGATGGCCGACGCCGTCCCGGAGGCTCTGCTGGGCATTGTCGAGGCCGACCGGCTGAGCCAGGAGCGGCGGCGGGGGCATGGCAATGCGCTCGCCCAGGTCTACAACCACATGATCCTGCCCCTGGCCAGCCCCAGGGACAAGCAGACCCAGGTGCTCTGGGGCATTGCCGATTTCCGGCACCGCTTCGGCCGTGATCCCGAGGGAATGTGGCTGGCCGAGACGGCCGTCGACATGGAGTCGCTGGAAGTCCTGGCCGAGTCCGGCATTCACTTCACGATCCTGGCGCCCTCGCAAGCTCGGCGGTGGCGCAAGATCGGCGAGAAGAACTGGATCGAGATCTCCGGCGGCATTGATCCCTCGCGGGCCTACCTCTGCCGCCTTCCCTCGGGACGCTCGATCGTCCTGTTCTTCTACGACGGCATCGTCTCTCAACAGGTCGCCTTCGAGCGCCTGCTCGATCACGGCGACCGCTTCCTGGAGCGGCTTTTCCACGGGTTCGACGCCCACCGCGAACATCCCCAACTCATGCACATAGCCACTGACGGCGAATCATACGGGCACCATCACGCCCATGGCGACATGGCCCTGGCTTACGTGCTGCATCGCCTGTCGAAGGACCAGGACGTGCGGCTGACCAATTACGGCGAGTTCCTCGAGCTGCACCCCCCCGAATGCGAAGTCGAGATCCACGAGAAGAGCTCGTGGAGCTGCGTCCACGGGGTCGAACGCTGGCGCGCCGACTGCGGCTGCAAGATGCGCGGCGACTGGCACCAGAAGTGGCGCGCGCCTCTGCGTGAGGCGCTCGACACCCTCAAGGACCAGCTCGACCACCTGTTCAGCACCCGGGGACGGGAGTGCTTTCCCAATCCCTGGGCCGCGCGTGACGCCTTCATCGATGTGATCCTCCGCCGCGAGTCTCCCGAGGCCGTCCATGACTTCCTCAAGAAGCACGGCCATGCCGACCTGGACGACGTCCAGACGACCGATGCCCTGCGGCTGCTGGAGATGCAGCAGGACGCCATGCTCATGTTCACGTCGTGCGGCTGGTTCTTCGACGAGATCAGCGGTCTGGAGACCGTCCAGTGCCTGTATTATGCCGCGCGCGCCCTGGCACTCGCCCGCACATTCCATCGCGATTTCGAGCCGGCGTTCGTCGTGGCGCTGGCCGCCGCGCCGAGCAATCTCCCGAGATTTGGCGACGGGGCCGGGGTCTGGAACCAGATTATCCGGCCCGCGGTCGTCGATCTCGACCGGGTCCTGGCACATCACGCCATCAGCCTGATCTACGGGTCTGCCGACGACGAGATTGGCGGCCGCGTTTACTCCTACGACATGGAGGTCCTCGACCAGGAGATTCGCTCGCGGGGCAGCGGTCGCCTGGCCATCGGCCGGCTGCGGGCCCGGTCGCGCCGCACCTGGAACGAGGCCGAGACGTGCTTCGTGGTCGTCCACTTCGGCGGGCTCGACTTCCATGCCGTGCTCAGCCAGGACATGGAGCCGGACGAGTATCAGGCGTTCAAGCTGCGGCTGATGGCCACGTATCGCGCGGGGTCGCTCGCCGACGTGATGAGCCTGCTGGGCAGCGAGTTTCCCGGCAAGGCCCACCGCCTGGACGACCTCTTCCGGGACGAGCAGCGGCGGATCATCGGCATCGTCCTGGCCGACCGCTTCGAGGATTACCAGCGGTCCTTCGAGCACCTGGCCAACCAGGACGAGGAGGTGCTCAACCGCCTGGGCCAGTTGAACTATCCGATCCCCAAACCGCTGCGCGCCGCGGCCTCAACGTACATCGATCATCATCTGGAAGAGCAGATCGCGCGCCTGGAACGCGGCGAGGAGACCACTCTCGCCGGCATCGAGCACCTGCACGAGCGCGGCAAGGCCTGGGGCTATCTGCCCGAGTCCACCATCCTCGAGAAGATCGTTGCCGAAGCCATGAAGCGCACGCTCAGTCGAATCGATCCCGAAGCCGACCTGGCCGCGATCACCGCCCGGGTCGGACTGCTGCTGGACACCTGTGCTCTTCTGGGCGTCAAGCCCGACATCTGGCAAGTCCAGAACCAGTTCCTGGGCGCTTTCCTCGATCTGTCGCTCACCGCCGCCATGAACGCCCCCCTGCGCGAGACCTTCGCCGCGCTCGCCACCCGCCTGAACGTCAGCCCGAGCCTGCTGGGGTGGAGACCGTGAGAGATTGAAGTTCATGCCCTGTTCTATCCTGGGTGGCCAATTTCGCAGACAGCGTCTGCGCTTTTGTGAGGCCCCTTTGTTCGCCCCCCGGTACAATGTCCGGCGGAGGATAGCCATGCCGACGATTACGCTGTCCGAGCCCGCAAGGTCGTTGCTCAGGCGGCGGCTGAATGGCGAGGAAATCGAAACCACCGACCGGAACCGCCCTGCTTATCGCGAGCTGGCCAGCGCGGGGATCAGGATTCCGCCCCGTACCTTCGCCAAGGGCGATGTAACGGCTACGCAGAGAGTTTTCCCTTGTACACACGCTCGCTGGGCCGTCATCCTCCGCCCGCATGGTTGGACTTGGCCCCTCGCCGTAGCGAGTCGTCTAGCAGGGTGACCAGGTCGGACCGCCGCGTCAGGAGCTGGTCGAGGCTGTACTCGTCGAGGACGTCGAGGAACGCTTGCCCGGCGCGGTGCAGCGCCATCTTCAATCCGCAGGCTGGGGCGATCGGGCACGTATTCGCCTCCGGGTCGAAGCACTCGACCAGGTCGAAGTGAGGCTCGGTCCGGCGGATCAGCCAGCCGACGTTGATCTCCGACGGGCGCTTGGCGAGCCGCATGCCGCCGCCACGACCGCGCTGGGCTTCAACTACCCCCAGGTCGGTCAGCGTCTGGACCACTTTGACGAGGTGGTGCCTGGAGATCCCGTACGCCCGGCTGATCTCGTCGACCGTGACGAACTTCCGCGGGTGACAGCCCAGGTACAGCACCACGCGCATGGAGTAGTCGGAGAACTGTGTCAGATGCATCGTCGTGCCTCTTGGGGGCGAGCCGCCCGGGAAAGTGTCGGGGACGGGTTGACGACGGGCCTCTCGGTCTATAATATGGATTCTGGATATAGATTAAAAGCCCCTCGGCGAAAGGTCCCGTGATTTCGCGGTCGGGGTGCAAGAGCCGGGTTGAGCGGAGGGGGCGATGTCACCGTCGTACTCGACACGTTCGTATGGGCTGGCGGTCACGGAAGACATCGGCGTCCCGCACGCCGACGCCGAGAGGATCACCGAGGATCAAATCCGCGCGGTCGTCGATGAATTCTACCGGCGGGCCCGCCGGGATCACAGGCTCGGGCCGGTGTTCGAGACGCAGGTCCACAGCTGGGACGAGCACCTGACGCGGATGACCGACTTCTGGTCCGCGGCCCTGTTGCGGACCGGCCGGTATTCCGGCAAGCCAGTGGAACAGCACCGCGCGATCGACGACCTGAGTCTCGGGCATTTCGATCGCTGGCTCGAACTGTTCGAGGCCACCGTGCGCGACCTGTGTTCAGACCGGGAGGCCGAGGCGTTCCTCGTCCGCGCCCGGCGGATGCGGGACGCGATGAGCAAGGCTCTGGGGCTGATCGTCTGATTTGCGGAGAGAACTGCACAGAGAACTCGGAAGGCACGCCTGCCGGGTCGGACCCGTTACGCGCATCATTTGGGAGGCAGCGATCAAGATGGACGGCGAGAATGACGGATTGAAAACGACCGCGGATGATTTTCCCTCTGACGAGGCTCTTGCGCCCATCCGGTATACGAGGCTCTGGGTCGGCCTGGTGGCGGTGATCGCCGCGTCCTTCGCCGTGCTCGGCTCCTTCGGGCGGGAAGTCTACCGCCAGGCCCCGCCGGTCCCGGAGCGCGTCGTCACGAGCGACGGTTCGGTGCTCTTCACGGGCCAGGACATCAAGGACGGTCAGAACGTCTGGCAGTCGATGGGCGGCCAGGAGGTCGGCACCGTCTGGGGCCACGGCGCGTATGTCGCGCCTGATTGGTCGGCCGACTGGCTGCACCGCGAGGCGAGCTGGTTGCTCGACCATTGGGCCCAGGCCGAGCACGGCAAGCCCTTTGGCTCGCTGACGGACGAGGATCAGGGGGCGTTGAAGGCGCGCCTGAGGGGAGAGATTCGCCGCAACACTTACGACCCCAGGACGGGCGACCTGGTGGTCTCCCCGTTGAGGGCCCGGGCCATCCGATCAGTCGGCGAGCACTACGCCGCGCTGTTCGGCGACGATCCGGCGGCCGACAAGCTGCGCGACGCCTATGCCATCCCTTCGAACGCGATCCGCGACCCGCAGCGCATGCGGCAACTCAACGACTTCTTCTTCTGGACCTCGTGGGCCTGCGCGACGGATCGGCCCGGCGGCGAGATCACCTACACCAACAACTGGCCATCCGAGGCGCTGATCGACAACCGACCGTCCGGCTCGATCGTCGTCTGGTCGTTGATCAGCTTCGTGGTCCTGCTGGCGGGCATCGGTGCCCTGGCGTGGTACTTTGCCATCCAGCGCGGCCAGCGAGACGAGAGCCATGAACTGCCAGAAGAGGACCCGCTGCTGGCATTTCGCCCGACGCCCTCGATGCAGGCGACTTTGAAGTACTTCTGGGTCGTCATGGCCCTGATCCTCGTCCAGATCGGGCTCGGCGTCCTGACGGCGCACTACGGCGTGGAGGGCTCTGGCTTCTACGGCATCCCCCTGGCCAGGTGGCTCCCCTACTCCGTGACTCGCACCTGGCATACCCAACTGGCCATCTTCTGGATCGCCACTGCCTGGCTGGCCACCGGGTTGTTCATGGCCCCGGCCGTCTCGGGTCACGAGCCGAAGCTCCAGCGGCTAGGCGTCAACTTCCTGTTCATTTGCTTGCTGGTCATCGTTGTCGGGTCGATGGCGGGCCAGTGGTTTGCCGTCCAGCAGAGGCTGGGGAACGTGACGAACTTCTGGTTTGGCCACCAGGGCTACGAGTACGTGGACCTGGGGCGGTTCTGGCAACTCTTCCTGGCGGTCGGCCTGTTCCTGTGGCTGCTGATGATGATCCGGGCGATGTGGCCCGCCTTCCGGTCGGGGGAGAGCCGTCACCTGCTGGCGCTGTTCCTGCTGGCCTCGGCCGCCATCCCGATGTTCTACGTCCCGGGGCTGTTCTGGCACCGGCAGTCGAACCTCGCCATCGCCGAGTACTGGCGATGGTGGGTCGTGCACCTGTGGGTCGAGGGCTTCTTCGAGGTCTTCGCCACGGTGGTGATCGCCTTCCTGTTCACTCGCATGGGCCTGCTGCGCACGGCCACGGCCACCGCCGCAGTCCTGTTCTCGACCACCATCTTCCTGACCGGCGGGATCATCGGCACGTTCCACCACCTCTACTTCACCGGCACACCAACGGGCATCCTGGCGCTGGGGGCGACGTTCAGTTCGCTGGAGGTGGTGCCGCTGGTCCTCATCGGTTTCGAAGCCTACGAGAACCTGACGCTGAGCCGGGCGCGGCCGTGGGTGGGGGCGTACAAGTGGCCGATCCTCTTCTTCGTCGCCGTGGCGTTCTGGAACCTCGTGGGTGCCGGCCTGTTCGGCTTCCTGATCAACCCGCCGATCGCCCTGTACTACATGCAGGGGCTGAACACGACCCCGGTTCACGGCCACACGGCGCTGTTCGGGGTCTACGGTGTTCTCGGCATCGGGCTGATGCTGTTCTGCCTGAAGGGCCTGGCGACGCACCAGGTCTGGAAGACCGGGGTGTTGGCCTTCGCCTTCTGGGCGATCAACGTCGGGCTGGCCCTGATGGTGCTCCTGAGCTTACTGCCGGTGGGGCTGATGCAGACCTGGGCCAGCGTCGAGCACGGCACCTGGTACGCCCGATCGGCCGAGTTCATGCAGACATCGACGATGGACACCCTCCGCTGGCTGCGGGTCGTCGGCGACACAATCTTCGCCGCCGGTATGATGGCACTGGGCTGGTTCGTGGCGGGCCTGAAGACCGGGTGGTCGATCGCCGGGGAGCGGGACGCCGTGACGCGGCCCTGCCTACCGACCACAGCGGCAGAGCAATCCGAGTTGGCCCGGTAGCGGGCCGCCGGAGAGATCGGGGGGCGTCCCGACGGCCGCCCGACTTCCCATATCCTGTGCATCCCATGAGGAGGCTGACCAATGACGACCGCAAACGAGTCGGTGATCATGTCGGGCGGCGCGTGTAGCTGTTGCTCGGCTCCGACCGTACATGTACATCACGGGGATTACCCGGAGGCCGTGGCCGAGGGCGTGTCGGCCGAACTGGCGGCCGGTCAACTGCTCCACCTCCAGGGCGAACAACCCCACTCCGTTCTGGGGATCGCCGACGCCGCCCTCCTCGTGACGATCATCTTCCCCCGCTACTCGCCACTCGCGGAGCGATCGATCCATTCCTGACGGGGTAGCCCCTTGAGAGGACGTGCCGAGGAGACTGCCATGAGCCCAGAGGATGCGGTGGATGCCTTGAGCCCAGAGGGCAGGGCCACGCCCTCGGCCGTCCCCGGGGACTCGGTCTCCGTCCCGCCCGGCGATGCATCTGGGGACGCGAACCTGCGCGGTGGGTGGATCGATTTCGATTTCTTCTCAACGACGGATCTCGTTGATAAGGCTTCTCAAGAGTCTTTCCCAGCAAGCGACCCGCCCGCGTGGACGCACATGAAGATTGGCCCGCCTGGATAGGGCTGTGTGCACCGCCGGCATGGCCCGAGGTGACGACGTCAAGAAGCTCCCAGCGGAAATAATCAACCATCACGGCCAATTGACCCAAGGCTCCCATGGCTACGATCGTCATCGACGGCAAAGAGTACCCGCTGGCTGACGGCGAGAACCTAAACGTGATCCAGGCCGCCGCCCGAGCCGGGGTCGCGATCCCCTACTTCTGCTGGCACCCCGCGCTGTCGGTAGTGGCCAACTGCCGGATGTGCGAGGTCGAGATCGGCAGCAAGGACCCCAAGACGGGCGAGGTCAGGATGATCCCCAGGCTCGTCCCCGCTTGCCAGACCCCCGCCAAGAATATGACGGTCATCGTCACCAACAGCGGCAAGGTCAAGGAAAACCAGCGGGTGGTCATGGAGTACCTCCTGATTCACCATCCGCTCGACTGCCCCGTCTGCGACCAGGCCGGCGAGTGCAGCCTGCAAGATTTCAGCTTCGATTACGGCCAGGCCAGCCACCGCTACGTCGAGTAGCGGATCGTCAACCCGCGCAAAGACGTCTCCGATACGATCCAACTGAACCAGGACCGGTGCATCATGTGCACCCGCTGCGTCCGATTCACCCGCGAGATCACCCAGACGGGCGAACTGGAGGTGATCCGCCGGTCCAACCGCACCGAGATCGATATCTTTCCGGGCCGCCCGGTCGATAACCCCCTGGCCGGCAACGTGGTCGATCTCTGCCCGGTCGGCGCCCTGCTCGACAAAGAGTTCCTCCACAGGCAGCGTGTCTGGTACCTGTCCCGCCACGACGCGGTCTGCGTCCGCTGCTCGACCGGCTGCAACATCTATGCCGAGGAGAACGTGGGGAGGATCTGGCGGTTCCGGCCCAGGTTCAACCCGCACGTCAACGACTACTGGATCTGCGACGAGGGACGGTACAGTTACCAGGCCGCGAACGACCCGGCCCTGCTCGGCGCCATGTATATCCGCCAGGAAGGGGATCTCCTCGCGGTGCCGGTGGATCAGGCCATCAACACCGTGGGGCGCGAACTCGGGCGGATCGCCCGGGACGGCGGTATCATCGCGGGCGTACTTTCCCCGTTCCTGACCGTCGAGGAGGCCTACCTGATGGCCTTGTACCTCAAAGGACTGGATCCCGCGAACGTTCTGGCACTGGGCCCGATCCCGGTACGGGGCGAAGACGTCACGTTCGCCCCCGACCTGGTGACCGGCCGGGGCGGTGGCAACACCAGCTTCCTCGATCCTCGACCCTTCACGATCCATGCCGAGAAGTGCCCGAACCGCCGCGGAGTCGAGGCTATCCTGGCGCACTTTCAGGGCGAAGTCATCGACTTCGTCTCGCTGTTGGAGCGGACTGCCCGGGGGGCGTATCAAGGCCTGTACGTCACCTTGGGCGAGATCGCCCCCTGGATCGACGAGGCCGGTGCCCGAGACCTCCGCTCCCGGGTCGCGTTTCTCGTCTTGCAGGACACGCGGCCAACCCCACTGGCCCACCTGGCCGACGTCGTTCTGGCCGGGGCGACTTTCCCCGAGAAGGCAGGCTGCTATGTCAACGCCGACGGCCGGCTCCAGTGCGCAGAGGCGGCGCTGCCCCCGCGGGACGGCAGCCTGCCGGACCTCGACCTGTTCGCGATCCTGCTGGGGCGCGGGGGAGAACCGATTCGCTCTCGCGCCGTCCTCGCCGAACTCAAGGGCCGGGAAATCCCCACCCACCATGCCTGCGGGGAGATCACGGTCCACTGCCTTGAGTGGCGGATCGCATTCACCGCCGATGGGACGACGCGCGAGCTGGGGGCCGGCCAAATGCTCGTCCTGGCCGCCGGGGAGCCCCACTCACTCGTCGGCCTGGAGGATTCATCGGTGCTCGTCACAAAGGTCCTCCCCGCCAACCCGCCCGCTCCCCGAGACGGGCATCCGACGGCCGTGTCTTCCTCCGTGGAGCGAGTTTCATGAGAATTCAACGCATCGCTCTCCTGCTGCTCATTCTCGTAGTCGTCACGCCGATAATTGCAGCCTACCTGCAATGGGCTGTATTGGGCCTGCCCCAGGTCGCAGCCAGTCCCGAGGTGTTTTGCGAGGCCGCCACGCCGCACGGTTTTCCGGCCTGGCTCCGCATCACCCATTATGTGAACTTTCTCTTACTGGTCCTGATCGTCCGTAGCGGCCTGCAGATCCTCATGGAGCACCCGCGGCTCTACTGGAACGTCCACTGCACCCCCAACACCGAGTGGCTCCGCCTGACGCCGATCGAGGTCCCGAAGGACCGCGTCTGGACGGCCAAGGATGACGCCCGCTATCTCTCCCCCTGGATCGGCCTGCCGGGCTATCGGCACACTGTCGGCATGGCCCGGCACTGGCACTTTCTGAGCGTGCTGTTTTGGGTGAGCAACGGCCTGATCTTCGTGGTCCTGCTGTTTGGGACCGGGCAATGGCGGCGCCTGGTACCGACCTCCTGGAGCGTCGTGCCTGACGCCTGGGCCATCTTCGTCCATTACGCCACCTTCCACCTACCGCCGGAGCCGAACGGGTTCTACCGCTACAACGCGCTGCAACAGTTGTCCTACTTCGGCGTGGTGTTCGTCCTGGCCCCCCTGGCGATCCTGACAGGGCCGTCGATGTCGCCGGCCCTGACGAACCGGTTTCCGTGGTATCCGAAGCTGCCCGGCAACCGCCAGATCGGCCGATCGCTCCACTTCCTCATCATGTGCGCCTTTGTCGTCTTCCTCATCGGCCATGTGACCATGGTGGCCCTCACCGGGCTCGTCCGGAACATGAACCACATCGTGCTGGGCACGGACGACGCCCGCCCGATCGGCCTGTTCCTGGGCCTGGTGGCCATCGGCGTGGTCGTGACGCTCAACGCGCTGGCCAGCTGGGCGGCGTGGCGGTATCCCCGGGCGATCCAGCATGTCGCCCGGGCGATCGTCACGCCGGTCATGGAACTCCTGCTCAACCGTGCCGCCCCGCAGGCCGAGTTCCGCCGCGAGGACATCTCCCCCTTTCTCTGGCCGAACGGCAAAGTTCCCACCAGTGAGGAATGGAAGACGCTGGGCGCCAACGGCTTCAAAGATTATCGCCTGAAGGTCTCCGGCCTGGTGGAGAGCCCGGTCGAGCTGTCGTTGGACGAGATCCGGGCACTGGGCAAGAGGACTCAGATCACGCTGCACCACTGCATCCAGGGCTGGTCGGGCATCGCTGAGTGGGGCGGGCTGACGATGGCCGATCTGATCAAGCTGGTCCGGCCGAAACCGGAGGCGCGGGTGGCCGTCTTCTACTCGTTCGGCGAGGGCCTGGAGGGGGGCCAGTACTACGACAGCCACCCGCTCGCGAACCTCATGCACCCCCAAACGCTGCTGGCCTACGAGATGAATGACGAGCCGCTCAAGGCGCTGTATGGGGCGCCCTTGCGACTGCGGGTCGAGAACCAGCTCGGCTTCAAGATGGTCAAGTGGATCCGGGCGATCGAGTTCGTAGAGAGCCACAAGTCGTTCGGCGAAGGGGAAGGAGGTTACAACGAGGACCACGAGTACTACGGTGAGCTGGCCAACATCTGACTCGGGGCCGGCTTGGCCGCCGACGTGTTCCGAAAACGGCGGGAGATGTTTTACACACCGGGAATGACCCGGGGAGCATCACCCGTGGACGTAGCTTAGGAGTACAACACATGTACTATCTTTACGGTTCTCGACCTGGAACACCGAAAAGGCTCGTGGCGACCTTCGACAGCGAGGCGCAACTGTTGGCCTACGTGCGTTGGGCGACTTTGTCCCAGCACGATGGTCTGCGCCAGTTTGAAAAGGGGAGCTCGCTGGCCGGTTACCACGGATACAGCTATTCCAGCGAACCTCTTACGAACGATGATGCCGCGACGGTCGACCAGAACCCGTCGCCGAGCATGCTGTGATTGCTTTTGTCACACACAATCCAAGCCCCTCGGAAGTGGGATGACAGCCTGGCTCATTCTTCCCAGGCTTACCCGATCCTGAGGAGTGAACGATGCCACAGACCAAGTATCTGATCGTCGGTGGTGGAATGACCGCCGATGCCGCAGTGGAGGGCACCCGCCGTGAGCCGTCTCACGTACTCGCTCAAGCCGGTACCGCCTTTCCGGCTCGACCTTGCGGTGTGGACCCTGCGTCGCCGCCCTGAGAATGTCATCGATCGCTGGGACGGCCGGTGCTACCGCCGGGCCCTGGCGCTGGGAAGTGGCCCTGTGGAGGTCGCGGTGAATCAGGCCGGCTCTCCCGAATCGCCCCGACTCCACATCGCGGTGGTAGGCGAGCGGGCTTGCCCTGGCACGAGTGCCGCCGTGACGACGGCTCTGGAGCGGCTGCTCGGCCTCCACGTCGATCTCACGGAGTTCGAGCGGTTGGCGGCCCACGACGACCGCCTCGGTCCGTTGGCGCGGCGGTTCCGCGGGATGAAGCCACCGAGGTTCCCCACCGTGTTCGAGTGCGTGGTCAATGCCATCGCCTGCCAGCAGGTCACTCTGACCCTGGGTGTTCGCCTGCTGGGCCTGCTCGCCGAGGCGTATGGGCTCGCCATGGGCGGCGGTGACGCCCCGGTCCACGCCTTTCCCCAGCCCGAGGATCTGGCGAGGCTGAAGCCGGAGGAGTTGCGAACCTTGGGATTCAGCCGCCAGAAAGCTCGCGCCGTGATCGAGTTGTCCAGTGCCATCGCCGAAGGACACCTGAATCTCGAAGCACTGGCGTCCGAGTCCGATGAGGCCGCCTTGGACCGCCTCTCCCGAGTCCGCGGCGTGGGGCGATGGACGGGGGAATACGTCCTGTTGCGGGGGCTGGGGCGGCTGCACGTCTTCCCCGGCGACGACGTCGGGGCGCGCAACAACCTCCTCCGCTGGCTCGGCTTGACCGGTCCCTTGAATTACGATGGGGTTCGTCGGGCCGTCACCCCCTGGAGTGCCTACGCGGGACTGGTCTACTTCCATTTACTGCTTGAGCGCCTGGTGGAAGCCGGGTACGTGAGCTGAGGCAATCCCAATTCGCCCGAAGCGGTGGAGTCGGACACACTCGGAGCAAGGGCATGGCCGCGCTCGTCGAGAAGATCGCCCAAGGAGGCCTGAGCCAATGTGAAGTCGAAGCGTCGAGCCGCCTCGGCCTTGAAGGAAGAAGGAACCAAAGATGACGGAAATTCGCTTGAAGCGAGCATACGAGAAACCCGCGTCCGATGACGGTATTCGGGTTCTGGTGGAACGGCTCTGGCCGCGCGGGCTGAGCAAGGAGCGTGCCTCCGTGGACCTCTGGATGAAAGACGTGGCTCCCAGCCCCGAGCTACGCCGGTGGTTCAACCACGACCCAGCCAAGTGGAACGAGTTCCAGAGGCGCTACCGAGCCGAACTCCTGCATAAGAAAGAGGTGGTCGAAGAACTCTGGGAAAAGTGCCGTGGCGGGACAGTCACCTTCGTCTACGCGGCGCGCGACGAACAGCACAACGGAGCCCTCGCCTTGAAATACTACCTCGAACGCCACACCTCGTGACGGACGGTCGGGCCGGTCCATCACAGAGTCGAGAAGCATCAAAGTCGCCTGGCCAGTGTGATCGCGGTTGGGGATTGAGCGGTGGTCTCAAGTTGCTGGCGATAAACGTCATTTCATGCGGGCCGGCCTGCCCGAGGCCCATCATGAGCTTTTCGACCTAAACGGCCTTGGCCTGCGATTCCGCCCCGCGATGCGCCCGAGCGGAAAGCGAAATGGGCCACTCATGTTCTACCACCCAAGAAACGTGGGTGGCCCTATGCGTCCCACCTCCGGCCACGAGAGAATGGTCTATGGTCCGACGGCGGCGAGTGGGGAAAAACGAATTGGTTTTTCCGCAGGAATCGCCCGGTTTGGTGACATACTGACATAGAGGGGCCGCTACTTGAGATCGAGCCCCGTTCGGTCTTTTCCAATTCGGCGGTCGGTAGCAGGCAGTAGCCAGCGGGGAAGGGTCCCGCGTACGCCCTGACCCCGCTGGTCCCGGCGTGGGGGCGTGAGGCGCGGGGCGCGGGGCGTGGAGCGAGACAAGAGTGGCCCCTGGAGGTAGTGAGGAGGGGCCAGGGCCGGGAGAATAGTGGACAAATGATCATTTACGATCACCACGTTTCCCGGGTGCCAGACGGTGCGTGGCTCCTTCCGCACTCAGTGATGAACCGTGGGCCGGATGGGGGTAAAACGCCCTGAATAAGGCTCGAAATGGCGGGTTTTTTGGGGAACTTGCTACGTAGGCTTTTACGGCGCAACCCATTTCTCAGTATTCAGTTAGGTCTAGAATCGCGTTCCACGAGAGGCAAGAGAGAAATGGACGTAAGCCAATGTCTTACATGAACTTGCGACGAAAAACAAGCCCGCCAAACTACTCCAAAAAACCGGAAAACGTAGCATTTCGTAGCATGTTGAGCCTCTCCCGGATGGGCTGTGCTGTAAGCGGCTCAGCGCGCGGCATCGACGGCGGCCCCGGAGGTCATGGGGGGGGGACGTCGGGGGCCAACCCATACGCCAAACTTAAGGCACGTAGTCCAGAAGTATAGGATTCTGTAAGAGTTGGGAGAGGCTGGGATGGATATTGCGGTTTTGGACGCGTGCCCCGGCTTTAAGGAGGACGTCCTTCA
>JBEKTN010000165.1:0-19090 GCA_049516015.1 Isosphaeraceae bacterium
GGCGGCTTGGGAAACTGCTTGCGGAGAGCCGACGCGGCATGAATGCTTACGCCAGCGAACTCAGAACGCCGAAGAAACGGCCGCGAGCGAAATAACCTCGAACCCGAGACATGCACGTCGCGATCTGGAACGAGGATCAATCCCTCTAACAAATGGAGGCACAATGTCTGCTCATTCCATCGCTCACAGGCGAGGGCAAGATTCGAAGGATCGTCCGAACCGCCATGTTTTCGAGGAAGGACATGCTCGATGTGAAACGTCACGTACGGCTGTGCCGCCTGTGGGAGCCGACAGTATTCGCAGCGATGGCGGGCTCGGTCACGGACGGATCGCTTGATGACAGCGTCCATCATGCATCAGCGACTCGGGCGAGACGTGCCCGGGCCTTGGTTTGGAGAATGCTGATGAAATCAATAGCCTCGACGATGTCGCGATACTCGGACTGTTCGGCGTTCGTTAGCTGTCCCTCATTGCATTTCTCCGCGAGTTCATCAATGTGCGCCTGGACGTCAGGCTGTGCTCGCAGTTGAACAATAGCACGCGCCACCTCGGGCGTCAGGCATTGCGTGACCGGGTCCAGCAATCGGTCTACCACTGGCGAAGACTGTTGTGTACTCATGAGAGAAATATTAGCAAAATCCCGATTCTCTGACCAGCAGAAGCACAATCCACACCATAAGTGTCAACCGCGTGCCACGCGCGGAACTTGAAGGTCAAGAAATGACGCCGTACAGCAGATGGGTCGCTGAACGGTTCTCGAACCGGCGGGGGTTTGGACGGCTGGCCGAAGAATCGTAAGATGAAAGGCACGAACCGGTTGGTGACGGGGCATCGGCCCCGCATCGGGACGATTCCCCCAAGGGTTCGGAGGCCCTTTCGTCGTGTTGCGAGAGCTTTCGGTACAGAACCTGGCATTGATCGAGGACGTGCAGGTCGTGCTGGAGGGGGGGTTCTGCGCCTGGACGGGAGAGACCGGGGCGGGGAAGAGCCTGCTGCTCACGGCGCTCGGGCTGGTCCTCGGAGGGAAGGCCTCGGCCGACCTGGTACGGGCGGGCAAGGCAGAGGCCCGGGCTTCGGCAGTCTTTGAAATCGAGGACCAGGCGCTGCGAGGAGAGCTCGAAACAATCCTCGGCGGAGTGCTCGACGAGGACGCGCTGATCGTCACGCGACGAGTCTCGTCTCAGGGCCGCAGCTCCGCCCAGGTCAACGGGATGCCCGTGACGATCGCGACCCTTCAGCGCCTGGGGGAGCAAATGGTTGACATCCACGGCCAGAACGAGGGACGGGCCCTGCTCGATCCCGACCGCCAGCGCGACCTGCTGGACGCCTTCGGCGCACTGGACGAGCCGCTCGAGGCGTATCGCCGGGCCCGGGCTGCCCACGACGGCCTGCGGCGAAAGCGCCAGGCCCTGCTCGACGCAACCCAGACGCGGCAGCGCGAGCGGGCCCTGCTCGAGTTCGAGCGTGACGAGTTGGCCAGTGCCGATCCCAGGCCGGGCGAGCACGACGAGCTGGTGCGCGACTCGCACCTGCTGGCCAACGCGGAGGCGCTACGCACGGCCGCGGCCGAGGGCTATGACCTGCTTTACGAGGCGGATCATTCTGCCCAGGAGATCCTCAAGCGGGTCGCGCGCAGCCTGGTGCCCCTGGCGGACTCGGTGCCCGAGCTGTCCGGGGCCGTCGCGACCCTCGAGCGGCTGTCCGGCGAGACCCGCGAGGTGGCCTACAGCCTGCGCGAGCTGGGTCAGAGCTGGGAGGACAACCCGGCCCGGCTCGAGGATATCGAAGCTCGGCTGGCGCTCTACCGTCGCCTGGCGGCACGGTTCCATTGCACGGCCGACGAACTGGCCGCTCGGCGAGTCGAGACCGAGGCCAAGCTCGCCTCGATCGAACGGGACGAAGAGGACCTGGAGCACCTGGACGCACCCCTGCACGAGGCGTTCCAGGCGCTGAAGTCTGCCACGGCCGCGCTTTCGGCCGCGCGGCGGAAGACGGCCCGGGACTTCGGCCGGGCAATCCAGTCGCGGCTCAAGCCGCTGGGCCTGGAGAAAGCACGGCTCACGGTCGAGGTCGAGACCCGCGACTCGAGATGCTCTTCCTCGCCAACCCGGGCGAGGCGCCGCGGCCGTTGCGGAAGATCGCCTCGGGGGGCGAACTGTCCCGGGTCACACTGGCGGCCAAGACGGTGCTGGCCTGCACCGACCGGGTCGCGACGCTGGTTCTCGACGAGATCGATACGGGAGTCGGCGGCCGACTGGGCGCGGCCCTGGGCAAGACGCTGTCCGAGCTGTCGCTGCATCACCAGGTCGTCTGCGTCACCCACCTGCCCCAGGTTGCTTGCTACGCGCGGCGTCATTGGGTCATCTGCAAGCAGACCGAGCGGGGACGAACCACAACCACGATCACACCCCTGAGCGACGCCGATCGCGTGAACGAGCTGGCCCTCATGCTCCGCGGCGAGTCCGCCGCCGAGGGCACGCGTCAAGAGGCGCTGGCCATGTTGCGTGAGGCCCAGGGCCTCCAGAGAGCGGGCGCCAGCACCAACGGCCGCGTGAAGCGGCGGTGATTGACGCTGGGAAAACAATGCAAGTACGATCGGTTTTCGGGGGAGTTCCGAATTGCTCACCGCGTCCAGGATCCCGAAGAGAACGACACCGCTTGAGCCCTCGATCACGACGAGCACGGCCGGATTGTCCCGTTGCGAGCCCGGGACGGGCTTATTCGTCTGGACGATCTGGGTCGGGATGCTGGCGGTGGGCCTTCTTTACGTGATCCGGTTCGGACCGGATGTTCCGCGCTGGGATGACTACGCAGTGATCCCCCAGCTCACCGGGGCCCAGCCGGTGACGCTCGCATGGCTGTGGTCGCAGCATAGCGAGCACAGGATCCCGCTGGCCCGGCTGATCCTGCTGGGCACATTTCGGCTCACCGGAGCCGATCCTCGCCCGGTGATGCTCTTGAACGTGGGCCTGCTGGCGGGCCTCGCCGCGGTCTTGATCCGGGCCGCACGCCGATGCCGCGGCGGTTACCATCACGCCGATGCCTTCCTGCCGATCGCCGTGCTCAACCTGGGGCACCACGAGAACTTGCTCTGGAGCATCCAGATCACGTATGTCCTGTCCGTGGTCTTGCTGGGAATGGTGCTCGCCTTGGTGGCGCGCAGCCGCGACATGCCGGGCCTGGGGAGTCTGGCCGTTGCGTCGGCATGCGTGGGTCTCATGCCGCTATGCAACGCGGGCGGCCTGGCTTTTATCCCGGCCTTGACGCTCTGGTTCTGGTTGCTGGCCGCAAGAGTATTGTTCACGAAGGCCCAGGGCAGCCGCTGGCGCGCCCTGCAAATCGTGGCGCTTTCGCTGCCCACCTTGGTCTTGATGGTGCTTTACTTGCGTGGCTACTCCGCCCCCAAGCACCACGCCGCGCCGGGCGGTGCGTGGGCTGCACTGCGAACCACGGTCCAATTTCTGGGAATGAGCCTCGGCTCGCCCGGGGCAAGCCTGTGGCCGGGGTCTGGGCTGGTCGTCGTCGCACTCTTGCTCGGGTCGGTCGGTGTCCTGGAGCGTGCCTGGTTCCGCGAGCAGGGGGAACGGCCCAGGATCGAAGGAATGGCCTGCGTTCTGGCCGCCGTGGCCTCGCTGGCGCTCGGTTCGGGTTGGGGCCGCTCGGGAGAAGACGTGCTGGCCGGCCTCCAGCCGCGATACACGACGCTGGCGATCCCGGCGCTCCTGGTGGCTTATTTCATCTTCGCCAGCTACGGCCCCAGGATCACTCGGAACTTCGTCCCGATGGCATTCTTCACGGGAGCCTGCGTCCTGCTCTGGCCGAATACCGAGCAGGGATGGGCGGCCGGCCGCAGCGCGCATGCCGAAGCTGGAGCGTTCGGTCGAGACCTGGCGGCAGGCACTCCCTTGTTCCGGCTGACCCGCCGCTACACGCCGTTCCTCCACCCTTCGCAAGAGGGCCTGTACGAGGCGCTGACGCTGCTCCACCGGGGGGGAACTGGCAAGTTCCGATCGCTCCATGAGGACCCGGCTTTCCAAGAGCTAGCCGTCAAGCTTGCTCCCGCCGACGTTCGCCTCGCCCGGTGGAACGACGGCCGCGTCGAGGTCACGGGAATCGACCCTTGGGTCCGGTTCGATCTGCCCTTGCCAGTGTTCGTCTGCGGCATCCGGGTGCGGTATTCTCACGCCGGAACCGACGGTTCCCCCGCGCACTTCCGGATGGCCTGGAGCAGGCCCGGCCAACGAGACTTCCCAGCCGAGCAGCAGTACGGCAACTGGGGCCTTCCCACCGGGCCGGATCGGACCACGACGGTCTGGGTCGACGACCAGGTCGCGCAGATCCGCATCCAGCCGGACAACCGTCCCTGCGAGTTCACGATCGCCGAGTTGACGCTCCTGGTTGCACCCCAACGCGATATGAAGAGACCGTGAAGTGACGAAGCGCGCGATACCCCTGACCGGATCTCCCTCGATCGCGTGGCTCGAGCGACCAGTCGGCCGCGCTGGCATGATCCTGCTGGTGGCACTCATCGCGGCCGCGCCATGGGTTCTGTTCTTCGATCCGATCGCCGGGTTTCGCCGTGCGCACATTCCGCGCGACCCGTCCGCCATCTACCGGCTCTACAGCGATGACTTCGCCTACGTGGCGGCGTCGCGAACCCTGCCCCGGACACTGGCGAACCTGTTCGTGCCGCACAACACGCACATCGTCCCGGCCTGGCGACTCTTGACCTGGGCCGTGGTGGCCTGGTCGGGCTCGCTGGTGAAATTACCCGCGGTGCTGGCCCAGGCTGCCTACGGCATCCTCGTGGCCGTGATGCTCATGACAGGCCGCCTGGTTGCCCGGGAAACGGGGCGTGCCGGCATGGGCCTGGCCGCGATGGCCGCCGTGGGCACGACGTCGGTGATGGCGTCTCCAGCCTGCTGGTATTCGGCCGGGCAGACCTTGTGGGCCGGGTTCGGCGTCCTGGCGACCCTCTGGTATGCCCAGTGCTGGCGCAGGGGGCTTTCCATCGCGGCCCTGGTGCTCGCCGCGATCTCGGCGGCTCTTGCCGGCTGGTTCTGGACGATTGGTTACATGGCGGGGCCGGTCGCGGCGGTTTATCTCTGGCTGGATGGCCGCCGGCGATGCCGCCTGGCAGCCGCAGTCCCTCTCTGCGCGTCGGTCCTGGCGCTGCTCTTGGCCATGGCCCTGGGCGGGGGGAAGATCGACAGCACTGTCAGCTTCCACGGACGGACGCCCGGCGAGGCGGCACGTCCGGTTGAGGGCTTGCTGCATACGGCCCAGGCGATCCCCGAAAACCTGATCCTGGGCAACCTCGGGCTCAAGGCGCAGACGACGCCGGCCCAGGGGGTGATGATCTGTTTGATCTTGCTCGGCGTGTGGGCTTTCCACCGCGGGCGAGACCGGGGAATCCGCGCGTTCAACCCGCTGGAATGCGCCGGGGCGGCCCTGGTGCTGGGAAGCTACCTGGTCGAGTGGACCGCTCGCGGCTACTTGCCGTTTCGTTCCCTCAGAACAATCAGCCTGGGAATGATCGTGCCATGGTACTACGTCGTGCCGCAGATCGGGGCCGTTCTGTTCGTCGCCGGCTGGTGCTCCGGCCCGCGTTCCCCCGCCAGCCGACCGGCCGTGCTGCGACCGATCGCTCCCATAAGCCGTGTGGGGGTAATAGGGGTCATCGGTTTGATGACGGTTCTCTTGGTGCTGAACCGTCCCCGGGTCGATGTGCTCTGGCGAAACTGGGTGCCCCCGCTGTCGCCCGCGGAGGAGAAGAAGTTCCCGATTCTCGCGTTGCAGTCGTTGCGTGCCCATTTGCTCTTGCTCGACCGCGCGGACTGGCAGCGGCGGCACCTGAGGCGGCTGGACCAGGCGCAGGGGGTCGGCGCCCGCCTGGGGATCGGCCGCGACGGAATCCGCGCCGCGTTCGGCCGGCTCGATATGCCGGAGCTGCCGGAAGTCTACGATGCCGCCGGCCTGCTCGACCTTCCCGATCGCGGGCGGCTGACGGATCGGGACGCGATTCGCCGGGCGATTGCGCCCTACGTGTTCATGGAAAGTGAGCCCAGGCCTCCATGGCTGTCCCCTTCAGATCCCTGGCCGCCGCGCGATCTGCCGCACTGGTCGGAGTCGGACGTCGATGTGTCGGGATGACCCGGGCGTGGCACTGGCCTGGGCCGGCGGCATCAGTACGGGCTGCCGTCGTCGATTGGCGGCTCGGCCAGGGTCGAGAGGTTCTCGAACCGGGTCAGGTTTTTGATGAAGGTCAGCTTGACGCTGCCGGTCGGGCCGTTGCGGTTCTTGGCCACGATGACCTCGGCCAGGCCAGGCTGGTCGTTGACATCATAGTAGTCGGGTCGATGGAGCAAGAGCACAATGTCGGCGTCCTGCTCGATGGCCCCGGACTCGCGGAGGTCGGCCATGCGCGGCCGGCGGTCCTCGCGGCTCTCCACGGCCCGGTTGAGCTGGGACAGGGCAATCACCGGCACGTGCAGCTCGCGCGCCAGGGTCTTGAGGCGCCGGCTGATCTTGGCGATCTGCTCCTGGCGGCTATCGCGTGATTCCTCGGCATCGACGAGCTGGATGTAGTCGACCACAATCAGCCCGAGCCCCTTGCGCAGCTTCAGCCGGCGTGCCGAAGCCGTGATCTGGAGCATGTTGCGGGCGGGTGTCGAATCAATGAAGAGCGCGGCCTTTGCCAGTTCCACGTAAGCCTTCGCCAGCTTGTTCATCTCACGATGGTCAAGCCCGAAGCCCTTTCTCAGCTTGTGGCTATCGACCCGCGACCGCGACCAGAGCAGCCGTTCGGTGACCTCGAGATCCCCCATCTCCAGGCTCACCATCAGGACCGGCACGTTCTGACTCAAAGTGGCGAACTCACAGATATTCAAGGCGAGGGCCGTTTTTCCCATGCTGGGCCGGGAGGCGATGATGATGAGCTGGTCGGCATGAAAGCCGTTGGTGAGGTCGTCGAGGTCGAGGAAGCCCGAGCCGACCCCGGTCACCGGATGTTTCTCCTCGGCACGCTTGTCGATCAGGGCCATCGCCTTCTCGAGAATCTCCTTGAGCTCGTGCGTCTCTCCCCGGGTCTGGTCCTCGGCGATGGTGAAGATCTTCTGCTCTGCCGACTCCAGAAGCTGCTGCGCCGTGAAGAGGTTGGAGTAACCTTCGCGGATGATCTCGGTGGCACTCTGGATCAACTGGCGGCTGATCGATTTCTGGCGGACGAGCTCGGCGTGGTACCTGGCATTGGCCGCGTGGGGCACGCTGTTGGCGATCTCGAGGAGCATCTCGTCGCCGCCGATCTGCTTGAACTGATCGCGGCGGGTCAGCTCGTCGGCCAGCGTCACGGCGTCCACGCCCTTGCCCGCACTGTACAACTCGCTGATGGCGCGATAGATGACCTGGTGCGCGTCCCTGTAAAAATCGTCGGCAGTCAGGAACTGGGCGATCTCATGGAGAACTTCGTTGTCCAGCAAGATTCCGCCCAGCAGCCAGCGTTCGGCCTCGAGGTTCTGTGGCGGCAGGTGGTCGGCCAGGGCGCTGCCGCCCGCGCTCGAGAACGGGGCGTTGCCGTTGTCGCCGCCTCCTCGTTTGCCGTTGCCGAAGTCAGGTGGTTGAGACGCCATGCCGCGCGAATCTCCCCAAGAGCCCCCGTGCCATGCTGAGCACCAGACCAGAACCGGAGCGATGGTCCGGCAAATCCCTCATTACCATTCTATCCGAACCCATGCCGTACAGGTGCCGGTGCGGGAGCAGTCGGCCGCGGAGCAGCGACGATTGCTCTGAACAATCGTATCGGTTCGTCTGGAGCGCCGGCATCGGCAAAAAGTCGTAAAATCCGCGGCACCGGGCCTGCGCTCCGGTAACCCTTGCCCATCGGCAGAGAGCGCGCGTGGAAAAAAGAAAAAATGGCAAAAGGACCGTCCAGCCGCGCCGGAGCACAGGTGCAAGAAACTGGCCACGTGCGCTTGGGCCGAAGGTCGTGGGACAAGATTCCAATCTTGTCATTGAATGTTTTGAACAATTGACGATTTCGGAATCTTGCCGCTGATTGTTCCGAAGTCGGAGTCAACAAAAAAAGAGCGGGTGCAAGACCCGCTCTGTTAGTTCAATTCCGGCATCGTTTTGGCGGCAGGCCGATCAGGCGGAGGGCGCTGCTTCGTCGGTGTGGGTCGGGACGACCCAGAGCTTGACTTCGGTGTCGACGTCCTGGGCCAGGTGGACCTTGATGGTGTAGAGTCCCAGGTCCTTGAGCGGTCCCTCGATGCGAATCGACTCGGTCTCGATCGGGAACCCCTCGGACTTGAGCGCGGCGGCGATCTGGTCGGCGTTGACCGAGCCGTAGAGGTGGCCCTCCTCGTTGGCGTTGGCCTCGATGGTGAGGGACCGCTGGGCGATCTGAGCGCCCAGGTTCTGTAGGTCGGCGCGGCGCGCTTCTTCCTGTTTCTTGAGTCGCTGGCGGTGCTTTTCGACGATCAGCAGGTTGTGCGGCGTGGCGAATGTGGCCAGCCCCTGGGGAAGAAGGTAATTGCGCGCGAAGCCGGGTCGGACGTTGACCAGCTCGCCCGGCTGACCGACGTGCGGCACGGGCTGGGTGAGCAACACCTGGATGTGGCCGTTCTTGGCTCGCAGCGGATGGTTCTTGCGTCTCTCGACGCCGGGTTGACGCGCCGGGCCGGCGGCTCCCTGCTTGGCCTTGAGCGTCTCGCCCACCTTGCTTCCGGTCTTCTTCTTGGACGGTGCCTTGGTTGCGGGCCTGGCACCCTGGGGTTTGGTCGACTTGGCCATGAAAAGGGCTCTTTCTCAAGCGTGGAGGCGGGCGAGAAGAATCGCCGGACGAAGCCGGCTGCCACAAACCTGTAGTTGCAGAAAAATCACATTAAATCGGATCTGGGCATTCCGGCCAAGTGGTGCGTTTGTGCGCCAGGCGGCGCACCTATGCCGCAACACCGGACCGGGTTGCCATCTGAGGGTCGATCGCCAGAGGCAAGGCACGCCGCCAGGCTCGCCGAGGAATGTCAGAACGGGATGTCTTCCTCGTCGCGTTCCTCGGGCTCGTTCGCTGGGCGGCTTCTCGGATTCGTGGTGGACGGATAGGGCGGCCGGCCGGGACCGGCGCCGTTGCTCTGGCCGCGCGGCTCGCCCGGGCCGGTCGCTGGGGCACGCCGCGGAGCCGGCTCGCGCACGGCTGCCGGGGGGCCGCCCAGCTCGTCGCCACCCGCCGCGCTGGGCTCGCCACCAACCCCGCGGCGCGAGTCGAGGAATTGAACGCGATCGGCATGAACGCGGACCTTCGACCGTTTTTCGCCAGTCGTCTTGTCGTCCCACGTATCCATACGCAGAGACCCTTCCACGTGGATGCAGCTACCTTTGCGGAGATACTGGCAGCACGTTTCGGCCTGGCGGTCCCACACGGTCACGTCGATGAATAGCGTTTCCTCCCGGCGCTCGCCATCGCGGCCGGTCCACGACCGGTTCGAGGCCATGCGCAGCTCGGTCACCGCCGTGCCGCTGGGAGTTCTGCGCAGCTCTGGGTCGAATGTCAGATTGCCCATCAGAAACACCTTGTTCAAGTCGGGCATCGCCTGGTTCCTTTCTCGACCGCGGATTCACCGATCGCTCGCATCTGGGCCGCAACTTTCTCGAAGCCCAAAAACAGGACCAACCCCGCCGGCTCGCGCTGGAACCGGCACCCGGGGGTTCTGTCAGTCCCTTGACGTTAAGGTAAACGGTTGTTCCCTAGCTTGCAAGCTGCGACTCAGAATTTTGCCGGGATTCCGGCTGAACCTGCGAAGCCTGACAAGGAGCTGGCCCGATCAGTCGTCGCGGCGGCGCCGGCGAGGGCGCTCATCCATCTCGTCGTCGTGTCCCGATGCCTCTTCGGCCTCGGCGTTGGGCGTGGAGGTCATGGCCTGATTGACGAGCTGAACTTCCAGCTTGGGATGGACCTTGAGGATAAGCTCTCTCAAGATCAGGTCGCTCAGATGGCAGTCGGCCACGATGTCCTTGAGCTTCGTGCCGTCGGTCTTGAAGTAAGTCAGCAGATACGTCGCCTTCTTGTGGCCGGCGATCGGGTAGGCCAGCCGGCGCTCATCCCACTGGCGACTGGCCACGATTTCCGAGTTGTGCTTGGTCAGGATGTCATGCACGTGCTTGACGGTATCGTCCCAGGCCGCCGCGGCCTTGGTGCTGTCGAGCAGAAACATCCCCTCGTAGGTGTGGGCTGGCAAGATCGGGTTCCTCCGGTGTTCTGATTGGTGATCACGATGGAATATTGGTTATCGTGACTATTTGATGTTGGTTGGTCCATTGAACCGGTTCATGGCAGGGTCGATTCCCTGGGTCACCCAGACGGCGACCGCCTGGCTGGCAAGAATCAGGCTGTCGTCGATGACGGCACGTTCAGGGCTGCGGAAGCGGCTGAGCACGTAAGCGACGGCATCGGAGTCGCCCTGTTCGCCGATGCCGATCCGCAGCCGGGGAAACTGGTCGGTTCCCAGGTGAGCCGCGATGTCCCGCAGGCCCTTCTGTCCTCCGTCGGACCCGCCGGGCCGGATCCGGATCTTTCCCACGGGCAAGCTCAAGTCATCGCAAACGGCCAAGATCTCGTGAGGCTCGAGCTTGTAGAAGCGGACTGCCTGGCCGACGGAACGGCCGCACAAGTTCATGAAGGTTTCGGGCTTCAGCAGCAAGACACGGCGAAAGTCGATTTCCGTCTCGGCCATCTGACCGTCGAACTTGCGAGTGAAACTGGCGCCCCGTCCTCCGCTGGCCAGCCGGTCGATGAGCTCGAACCCCACGTTGTGGCGAGTTCCCTGGTACTTCGTACCGGGGTTGCCCAGACCGACCACCAGTTTCATCGTCGCCAAGGCAGTCGCTCGCGGCTGAGGATACCCCGCTCCCACCCGTGCAGGGCCGGTGATCGGGTGCTCCCGTCAGTCGGGGAGCACGACTGTGGTCAATCCGCTTTCTCTTTTTCCTTGCGCTCGGGTTTGATCACTTCGGGCTGGGTCACGGCCTCGGCGGCCGCCGCCGCCGCCTCCTCGGTCGTCGGCTCGGCGGTCGTTCCCCGCACCACGACGTGAACGATGAGCAGGTCTCCCTCGGCATCGACGGTCACGCCCGGCGGGAGACTGAGATCACGCACGTACACTCCGTCGTCCACATTGAGGTGGCCGATATCGACCTTGATCGAGCTGGGGATCGCGCCCGCGGGGCACTTGATCCGCAACGAGTGGACGAGTTGCTCGAGAATTCCTCCCTCGGCGATGCCAGCCGCCTGGCCGCGGAGCTCGATGTTCACGTCGGTCTCGATCTCCTCCTCGGCGCTGACGCGGGCGAAGTCGAGGTGCAGGATCTCTTTACCTAAATTGTCCCACTGGACGTCGCGGATCAAAACCGTCTCGGTCTTGCCACCCAGGTCCAGCTCGGCCAGATGGCTGGCCGCCTTGATCATGTGCCAGACATCATCGTGGGACAGAGTGATCGGCACCACCTCTTGCTTGTGCCCGTAGATCACGGCCGGAATGCGGCCCTCCCGGCGCAGCCGCCGGACAACCCGCGTGCCGGTCCCCTTGTTCTTCGCCGGGTCGCGCGGCTCGACCCGTATCTTCAGTGCTTCCGCCATCGATCGATCGCCTTGACCGACCCCGCCACCGGGCGAGGTCTGCAGAACGGGAAGAATACGGCCAACGTGGGGCCACATCGACCCGCACGCGCACGACCCTGGAGCCGGCCATCCCGACCCGAGACCGCCTGTCCCTGGCCGTGGCAAAATCAAAAAATGCGGTCCCGAGGACCGCGCAATAGGGCATTATGAGATTTTCCCGACCATCCTTCAAGACCTTGTCCCGGGGGTTCTGCCCGTTGATTCCGTCGCCTGCTTCAGCCCCAACTGGCGAATTCCCTCGAAAAGAGCGATCGCCACGGCGCTTGCCAGGTTCAAGCTGCGCGCTGCGGGCAGGATCGGGATTCGCAGCGAGCGATCCGGGCACTCTTTCAGCCACGACCCAGGCAGGCCGCGACTCTCCGGCCCGAAAACGAAAGCGTCGCCGGGCTGGAAGACCGCCTCGGTGTAGAGCAAGTCCGCCTTGGTGCTGAACGACCAGAGGCGGGTCCGGCCCAGGCTCTCTGCCACCTCGCCCAGCTCATTCACCACGCACAGGTCCAGATGCTCCCAGTAATCGAGCCCGGCGCGGCGGAGGTGACGGTCATCGAGGTGGAAACCCAGCGGCCGGACCAGCCAGAGCCTGGCACCCGCCGCGACGCAGGTGCGGCCGATTGCCCCGGTGTTGGCCGCGATCTCGGGCTCGAACAACACCACGTGCAGCCAGGGACCTGGCTGTCGCTTCACAAGGCCCTGCGCCTGGCGGATCGCCGTGAGGCCGCCCATGTTGTCAGACGAATCGGTCATGGGCAAGACTCGTCGATCGCGTGCTCGAGACGGCACAGGGACAACCGCTCGTTTCATGACGGCCGGGTGCCCCGGGCATCCCAGGTCTCTTCCGCCGCGCTGCGACGCAGATAATTCGGCTCGACGGCCCAGAGATCGTCGCGGCGACCCTCGGCGCAAAGTTGCCGCGCCAGTTCGAGCAGGGCGAGGCCCCTGCTCCGATCGGGTCGGACCTCAGCGATCTGCATCTCCACCGGAACCGCGGCGCGAATCCGGGGCGAATCAAGTCCGGGTCCGACGACAAACCCCTGGCGATCCAGCCGTTGCGTCCATGATTGCAGCGGCTCGATGCGGCTGGCGATCACGAGCTTCAGGGGTTCAAGGAGCGAGTCGCGGAGAAAATCGGCGGCATAGACGTCCCCGCGCTGGGCATCGGCCACGACGTGTACGCTGGACGCCTCGGGCGGTGCGGTTCGCGCCCAAGCTTCCAGGCTGTCAAACCCCAACAGAACGGCGCCGGCGGTGTAAGCAAGCGTCCTGGCCGCGGTCAAACCGATTCGCAGTCCCGTGTACGAGCCGGGTCCCAGCCCGACGGCGACGACTCCCAGATCCATGACCGTCAGATTGGCCTCCCGGAGCAGCTCGCCGATGCGGGGAACGAGGTCGCGCCCATGCCTGCCTGTGGCCAGACACGACGAAACGTGGACGCCTCCGGCCGTGGACATGATTCCCACCGCAGGCTGGTCGGTCGAGGTATCGATCACCAGAAGATTCGTCGATTCGCCCGTCATAACCTGCGCTGCCGGAATGATGGTCAGGTCCGCGCGCCGGCGGCGCGCCCGATTCATGATGATGGAGAAGACGACTGCCTGCAACCGATTTACGATGAAGCGCGGTGGCGACGGCGCAATCGCCGGGGCTCGTGAGGGCGGCCTCGAATCAGCACCGGCCCGCGATCTCTCCGGGTGCGCCTGGGACCATGGATTCGTGGACTTGACCCCTTCCCTACCTTCGTTCTATTCTTTAGGATATAGTTCCGCGCGACATCCATTAGTTTTCAGGATCGATTGTATCCGCGCGTCAATCAATGGACCGTCGGCTACCCGCCTCATCCGGGCCTGATCGGTCGGAGGATTCTCCTCGGTGCGGCGAGCTCTGATCAGTGATATACATGGGAACCTGGAAGCCCTGGAGGTGGTTCTCAACGACATCCAGGGCCAGGCGATCTCGGAAATCTTTTGCCTGGGCGATATCATCGGCTACGGTCCGAACCCCCGCGAGTGCATCGACCGGGTGATGGACACCTGCAAGACAACCTTGCTGGGCAACCACGACCAGGGCGCGATGTTCGATCCGGACGGGTTCAACATCGGTGCCGAGCGAGCCATCTTCTGGACCCGCAGCCAGCTCGAGAACCCCACGGACCGGCCCAACAACGAGCGGCGCTGGGAGTTCCTTGGCGATCTGCCGCGCTCCCACAGGATGGGGGCTTTCCTCTTTGTGCATGGCTCGCCGCGGAACCCCCTGAGCGAGTATATTTTCCCGGAAGATATTTACAACCATCGCAAGATGGAGCGCCTGTTCCAGCTTGTCGAGCGCTACTGTTTCCAGGGCCACACCCACGTGCCCGGGATCTTCACCGAAAACTTTCAGTTCTTCGCACCCGAGGAAATCGACAACGAGTACACCATGGGCGAAGGAAAGTTAATGGTGAACGTGGGATCGGTGGGTCAGCCGCGCGACGGCGACAATCGGGCATGCTACCTGATTCTCGACGACGGCCTGAGCGCAGACGCGGGGGGGGAGGCGAAAGCCACAGCCTCTCCCCGAATCACGTTCCGCCGCCTGAGTTACGACTTCGAGAAAACCATCCAGAAGATTTACGCCATTCCCGATCTCGAGCCGTTCCTGGGTGATCGGCTTCGACAAGGACGTTAGTACGTGCATTCAACCGCGAGGGCGGATCGCCCCAGTCGCCGTGTCCTCGCCCGCCCGAACTTCCGGTCGGTGCGATGTCTTGCCGGCATCCTGTCCGATTGTAGCTGGGCGACCAGCCAGACGGCGATGGCCGGTTGAGAGGATCGCTGAGGGCGTGCACCGGACCGCCTGGCATCCAGGCGAGAGTGTGTCTGATCAAGAGCCCCAGCAGCAATCGCCTGCGGTCCCAGGGTCTGCATTCCCATGAGCACTGAGAAACGACTCGTCCTCTGCGTCCTCCTGATCTTCGCCTGGGTGATGGTCGCCCCCAACCTGCTGCGGTCGCTCGGTCTGCTGCCGCCGCCCGCCAAGAAGGCCCCCGCCCCGGCTCAGGCCGCCGCAGACCCGCTCAAGGCCGGCACGAAGCCCGGGGAAGGTAATGCCGAGCTCAAACCGCCGGTGGCTCAGGCAGAGGCGGCGGCCAAGAGCGTGGCGGCCCCGGGACGGGCCGCGCCCAAGACCGACGACAAGACGGGTAAGCCTGCCGTTGAGAAGCCCAGGTTAGCCGGTCCCGCGCCTGTGGATTACAAGGAGCTGGTCCTGGGCTCCGCCAGCGACAAGACGCCCGGCGGCTATCGGATGGAGGTGCAGCTCGAGCAGAAGGGGGCCGGGGTCGAGTCCGTCCTCTCGTCGCGCTACGATGCCGAGTTCGAGGGACGCATCAACCCCCATCTGCCGCTGCGAATCATTCGCCCCGATAAGGTCGCGCCGCCATCGCTTGCCTTGACCCTGAGCGTCGACCCGGTCGCGAGTGCCGAGGGCGGCCCCCGGGCCGAGCACCCAGATCAGGACCCTGGCGGCGACCAGCCGAACCTCACTCCCGCCTCCGAAGACCTGCTTGACTCGGAGCTCTGGGACGTGGTGCGCGATGACACGGGACGGATCGTTCTGCCCCTCACCGGCGAGGATCCCATCTCCGGCAACGCGATCGAGGGCCAGCAAGTCAGCTTCCGGACGACTGCGAGCAACGGCGTGGTCGTGACCAAGACTTTCCGACTCTGGCAGAGAATGGATGGACTCGAGCTCGAGCTGCGATTCGAGAGCCCCGACCGAGATCGGACCTTCTCTTACAACATGCTCGGCCCGCACGGTATCCCGATCGAAGGAGAATGGTACACCGGGACTTTCCGCGAGGTCTTTTTTGGAACGTACAATCAGGGCAAGATCAAGGTCGACACACATACCGCCTATGACGTCGCCAAGGCTCATGACAAGCCAGTCGAGAGCACGACCTTGCCGCTGCGGTTCACGGGGGTCGAGAACCAGTATTTCGCCACCTTGATGGCACCCTACCCCGCACCCACCAGCGAGGAGGATCGCCTCGACCGGGAGACGAAGGCAATCGTTCTGCACGAGGACGCCAAGGCCCTCCAGAAGGCCGATGTGGGCGTGCGGACGTCTTCCAAGGCGGTCAAGGTGGGCCCCAACCTGCCTCAGGTGCACACCTATCGCCTCTTTGCCGGACCCAAGTCCGAAGAGGCGCTGAGCCCTTATGGCGCCTCGGCCCTGGCTACCTACCGGAAGAGCAGTTATATCCCCGGGGCTTCCTATATCGCCCGGTACGCGATCACGCCGACCTTGTCGTTCACCTACCAGGTCACCCGACGGGTTGCCGCTCTCTTCGGCTACGACCGCGGCAACTGGGGAATCGCGATCATCCTGCTGACCCTGCTGGTCAAGCTGATGATGTTTCCGCTCGGCCGCAAGCAGGCGCTCATGGCCCAGCGGTCCCAGGAGCTTCAGCCTTACCTCAAGCAGATTCAAGAGAAATACAAGGACGACAAGGAGAAGCAGACGAAGGAGACCTTCGCGCTGTACAAGAAGCACGGCGTCAATCCGGTCAGCGGCTGCATTCCGGCCCTGATCCAGTTGCCGATCTTCGTGGGGCTCTGGCAGGCCCTGAACACCAGCGTGGCTCTCCGGCACGCGTCGTTCCTCTGGATCAATGACCTCGCAGCCCCGGACATGCTCTTCCGGTTTCCGGTCGAGATCATGTTCCTGGGCCACTGGTTCAATCTGCTGCCCATCGTGGTCGTCGGGCTCATGCTCTTCCAGACCAAGCTCTTCGCTCCGCCGCCGACCACCCCCGAGGCGGAGATGCAGCAGAAGACCATGAAGTACATGATGGTTTTCATGGCATTCATGTTCTACAAGGTCCCTTCCGGCCTGGGCATCTACTTCATCACCAGCAGCCTCTGGTCGATCGGCGAGCGTTTGCTGTTGCCCAAGATCACTCACGCGGCCGCCGAGAAGAAGACCGACGATGAGGTCGAAATGGGCAAGGGCGGAGGCGCGGGCGTACGCGGCAAGGGAGGCCCCGGCGGCAACGGTCCGACGCCGCCCAAGAAGCCTCCGGGCGCCTTCAGCCTGTTCATGGAAAAGATCCTCGACGAGGCCCGCAAGAACCCGACCTATCGCAACGTGATCGAGCAGCGAGACGGCAAGGGGAAAGACGGCAAGCCCGACTCCGACGATCGCCGCGATCGCGACCGGGGCAAGCCCCGGGCGCGGCCGGGGAGGAAATAAAGCCGAGCTGGAGGACCAATCGTGAGCCTTCATACAGAGTCTTCGCGGGACCTTGAGAACCAGCGGCAACAGGGTCTCCAGGAGTACGAATCTCAGACTGCTCCAGCCGCCCTCGAGGACTTCCGCCCCGGAACCTTTGGCTGTCATGAACTCCTGGACAGAACCAGCCTGCTCGCGGACCAGGTCGAGCGCGCGATCCTGTCCCACCCGTCATGTCTGCAGAATCGGGAATGGTATCAACTCGCATCGGAGGCCTCCGCGGCACTCCGCGAGCTTTATCAACGGATCGGTTCGAAACACCTGGATCCCCCCGATCAAGCCCCGGGGCCGAACTGAGACGGCCCATACCAATCGCTCTCGTACCGCACCCGCTGGAGCCTCTAACCCGTGCTGGCCGATCTCGACCCCGAGGACACGATCGCGGCGGTGGCCAGCCCGCCGGGGCCCGGAATTCGAGGGCTCGTCCGGATCTCGGGGCGGAATGCCTGGCGGATCGCCCTGGACGGCTTTCGATCTGAGCGGGACGCATCGCCTCCCCGCCGCCCCGAGGTCCGTCGCGGCGCACTTGCGGTGGAGGGTTTGCGGCCGCTCTTGCCGGCCACCATTGCACTCTGGCCGGGCCCGCGGACTTACACCGGCCAGGATGTCGCCGAGATCCATACGGTGGGCGCGCTGCCGTTGTTGACGCAGGTACTGGCCGGCTGTCTGAACCGTGGGGCCCGTCACGCCCGGCCGGGCGAGTTCACTCTGCGCGCGTTTCTCTCCGGCCGGATCGACCTGACCCGTGCCGAAGCGGTCCTGGGCGTGATTGACGCCCGCAACTCGGCCCAGCTCGACGCCGCGCTGCGGCAACTGGCGGGCGGGCTGTCCCGGCCGATCCACGACCTGCGTGACCGACTGCTCGACCTGGTGGCTCATCTCGAGGCAAGCCTCGATTTCGCCGACGAGTCCGACGTCGACCCGCTTGGCCGCGCGGCGCTGGCCGACGAGCTTCAATCGTCGGCTGAGACACTGTCGGCACTGACCGATCGGCTCACCCGGCGCGACCGGCCGGCGGGAAACCCCCGGGTGGTGGTGTCTGGTCCTCCCAACGCGGGCAAGAGCCGGCTGTTCAACGCGCTCTTGGGGCACGACCGGGCGATCGTCTCGCCCCGCGCCGGGACGACCCGCGATTATCTCACCGCGGCCTGCGACGTGGGCGGAATGATCGTCGAGCTCATCGACACGGCCGGCCTCGATCTGCCTCGAGACCCGATCGAAACCCAGGCCCAGACGCACCGGGCCGACCAGACCGGCCAGGCCGACCTCTTGCTTGTCTGCACCTCGCCCGACACGCTGACCGCCCGCGGCGAGCTCCCGCACCTCGACACGCCGGCGCTCTCGGTCTGGACCAAATGCGACCTTGGCCGGCCCGACCCGAGCCGAGCCGGGGCGGCGATTCTCACCAGCGCGGCGACCGGCGAGGGGCTCGACGAGCTGCGCGTCCGCATTGCCCGCCTGGTGCGCGACAGCAGTGCCGAAGCCGATTTGCCCGCCAGCACCGGCGCGCGCTGCCGGGACAGCCTCGTGGGTGCCCAGGTCGCGCTGGGCTCGGCATCTCAGACCCTCCGCGACGGCGGCGGAGAAGAGCTGGTCGCACTTGATCTGAGGCTGGCTCTCGACGAGCTGGGCAAGGTCGTCGGCGCGGTCGTGACCGACGACATCCTCGACCGCATCTTCCAGCGCTTCTGCATCGGCAAATGAGTCGCCAGACGACACCGAGGCTGAGCGCGGATTTTCGCGAGGGCGTAACTTGCCTAATTGACCCTCAAGTAGCACAGATGAATGCGTGTACGAAAACCGCGTCATGCTCCGATGCGGCGGACCTCGATCTCCGGCCCTTAAGAAGACAACGAGCCGACAAAGAGCTAAAAGCACCGCCGCCACTGAGAGGATCGGCCATGGTGGCGCGACCCACCGGACCGCAAATCTTTGCAGTAAACTGAACTGCGCCAGCTTGCCACGACCGCAGGGCCGCGCCGGCGCGCGCCTGTTCCAGCAACCGGATCTGGAGAACCACTGGGTACCGATACGGAACCGGGCCCTTCCCTCAGTGATGGCGTTCGTGGCCCAAGCCACCCACCCGGCGGGTGCTCTGTTACGCGACCGCCAAGCTGCTGCGTGACGAGGCCGAGAGCATGGTCCCGAACATCG
>JBEKTN010000166.1:0-17161 GCA_049516015.1 Isosphaeraceae bacterium
TCGTGGCAAGCTGGCGCAGTTCAGTTTACTGCAAAGATTTGCGGTCTGGTGGGTCGCGCCACCATGGCCGATCCTCTCAGTGGCGGCGGTGCTTTTAGCTCTTTGTCGGCTCGTTGAAAAAAATGCTTAACGGCGTTGGGCGTGGGGCGTGGGGCGAGAGAAGAGTGGGCGTCTCCCGACCCCGTCGTTCGGCCGACCGGAGGTCTCCAGGTGACGCGCCAACGATCGGGGACTGGGAGACCCGCGGTCGCAGAGGACGGGCGGGTCATGAGACCCTGCCCGAACCAGCACGCAGAGGACGGGCGGGTCAGGAGACCCTGCCCGAACCAGCGCAATAAATCCGAGAGGAAAGAAAACATGCGTCAACCGCAACTTTGCAGCATGCCAGCCTCGTCCCGCGACCCGGCTTATTCGTCAGCGTCCACGGCGTTCTTACTTGAGCATATAACCGAGACCGGCCCCGGCACTGAAAACCAAGAGCAGTACGGCGATGAGGCCGAGCAGGAGACCGACGGGTCGGCGTTCGGCCGCGGCGGCGAGGGGTGAGAACCAGGACGGGTAGTGGGGCTTGCTTGCCTCGACGAGCGGTTGCGGGGCAAGGGCGACGGGTGATGCGGGCGGCGTGATAACAAGGGAATTGAGTGATATCGGCGCCTTTTCCGGAGGCGATTCTTCGACCTGAGAAACCGGCGACCGAGCCGTTGTCGATCTGGACTTGGGGCGGAGCAGACTCTGCAACACCTCAGCAGCCTCCCGGGCCGAAGCGTATCGATCCTGAGGCTTGGTGGCCATCAACTTGTCGAGCACTCGGGCCGCTGGGGAGGGAAAATCGGGAATGTGGTCCGTGATTGGCGTAGGCCTGGCGCTAAGTCGCCGTCCCAACCGATCAATGGGTGATTCGCCGGGATAAGCGAGTTTCCCGGTCATCAGGTGGAACATCGAACAACCCAGGCTGAAAAGGTCGCTGCGGCCATCCAACTCGCGGCCAAGCGTCTGCTCGGGCGACATGTAGTCCACCGTGCCCACGGCGATACCGTCGGCCGTCGCGAAGGTCGCGTTGCTGTCGGCCTCCATCAAGACACCCAGTCCCAGGTCGAGAATCTTGATTTTGCGATCCGCCGTCAGCAGCATGTTCGACGGCTTGACGTCACGGTGCACCATCCCCTGTTCATGGGCATGTGCCAGCCCGAGCGCGGCCTGGGCGGCGTATTCGAACATCTCCGCGGCGGGGATCGGACCCCTCTTCAGTCGTTCTCCCAGACTTTGACCCGGAACATACTCCATCACGATGTAGAGAACTTTGTTCAACTGATCGGCATCAAAGGCTCGTACCACGTTGGGATGATCCAGTCGTCCGACCAGCTTCATCTCGCGCTGGAACCGCGCCACAACCTTCTGGTTCGAGGCGATCTCCGGCGCGATGATCTTGAGGGCAACGATGCGGTCCATCATCTGGTGGTGAGCCTTGTAGACCCTTCCCATCGATCCCGACCCGATTCGATCGAGAATGATGTACCGACCTACCAGGAGGCCGTGCGGTTTGTTGTTCAAGAATCGTCTGGCCTGGTAAACCGTGAGCACTTCGTCCTCGACGAGCCGCTCAGCCAGCGAGACCGGATCGAGCGGGTATGTGCCCCGCAGTACCTTGTCCCGGATATCCGCAAGTTGACGGTCGCCAAGAATTCCAGAGCTGCGCAGGACGGGAATCAGATCGGCCGGTAATTTCTCCCTGGACTTCGGCCTTTCAAAGGTTGCCATCACAACTCCCCGCAACCGGCTCGCTCGCACGCGCACCCCGCGCCACGCCGACTCGAGGCGTTGGAACGGAACTTCCAACCACTCCAACGCCACAATTCCGGCAGGGTGACGCTCACGATACCAGATTAGCTCGCCCCCCTCAATTCTGGGAGGCTGGGTAAAGCCGAACGAATCCGGAACAGCAATGACCACGGCATGGACCGCAATCCTGCGTTCACGCATCGGTGATTGATAGAAGGTCAGTTGAACGAGGGAACTCGTTGAAATGGGCCCTGTGGGCACCAAAATGGCCGAGTTCTCGACTCCCTCTTGCGATGCTCATGTCTTTCACGAGACGATGGAATATTGCCCTGCTCTGAGCAGGACAAACGAGAATCGGGAAAGGAATGAGCCATGGCGGAGTCGAGCGATTCCCAGCGTCTCTTGAGTGAGTTCCAGAAGCGCAACGATTTCTTCGTCGGCATCGACAGCGACGGCTGCGCCTTCGACACGATGGAGGTAAAGCACAAGGAATGCTTCATCCCGAATATCATCAGGTATTACAACCTGGCCGCGGTGTCCAAGTATGCCCGGGAGGCCGCGGAGTTCGTCAACCTGTACTCGCAATGGCGGGGGATCAATCGTTTCCCTGCCCTGATCATGTGCTTCGACCTGCTGATCGAACGACCTGAAGTGCTGCGCCGGCATCACCCTATCCCGGCACTCACGGGGCTGCGTCGCTGGGTCGAGCGGGAGACCAAGCTCTCCAACCCCACGCTCAAGGCAGAAGTAGAGGCCACGGGCGATGCCGGCCTGGTGCAAGCACTCGAATGGAGCGAGGCGGTCAATCGCACGATCGGCGAGGTCGTCCATCACGTGCCGCCGTTCCCCTTCGTCCGGGAGTCTCTCGAGAGCATGCAAGGCAAGGCCGACGTCCTGGTTGTCTCGGCCACACCCGGTGAGGCACTCGATCGTGAATGGCAAGAACATGGCCTCAAGCCGTTCGTCGGTCTTATTGCCGGCCAGGAACTCGGCAGCAAGAGGGAGCACCTGGCTCTCGTCGCGGTGGGCCGCTATGAACCGCACAAGATCCTGATGGTCGGTGACGCCCCGGGTGACCTTCAGGCCGCCGAATCGAACGGGGTCCTCTTCTACCCGATCGACCCCGGCTTTGAAGACGAGTCGTGGCAGCGCTTTTTCGAGGAAGGTCTGCCGAAATTCCTGTCCGAGAACTATGCCGGCGCCTACATGACTGCGCAGATCGCCCGATTCAAGCAGTTGCTTCCCGACACACCCCCATGGCAAGGACGATGAGTGTCCAGGCCTGGAAGCATCGGCGAGCGTGAAAAACGATCTCCCATGATTGAGAAACGACCTACACTTGAGCGGCAAGGGGGAGGGACAGGAGTTCCGTTGGCTCTCGAGGGGCGGGGAATGCCGCGAAACAACCGTCGCAATGCTCATCGCTACGGGCTGGCCAGGGACAGTATCCGCCTTGGCTGGTGGCAAGGTCAGCATTTCCGGACCATCCCCGCGCGGTTGCGGAATCTCAGCGTGTCGGGAGCGCTCGTCCAGCTCGAGGAGGGCGCCGTCGGCCCTGCCGGAGTGAAAGCCTGGATCTGCCTGGCCGATCAAAGTGCCACGCAGTGGGTTCAAGTCGAAGTCGTCGAAGTTTGCCCGGAGCTACTAGAGACTCCATGTGTGATGCGGCTCAGGTTCCTCGATGCATTTCCTTATGAGTCCTTCAAGACGGCGGTCTGGGATGATGGGTTCACGCGAGAGAAGCCCGCATGCGCCGCTGCCGACGACACGCCGTCTCCGTGCGAAGACGAAGACTCCGCCAGAGCAACGAACCACGTCACCATGACCGAGAGGGAGCGCATCCGTTTCTTCTTGCAACTCGACACCCAGACCGTTGCGTCAAGCGGTCGCGGGCACGAAGTCGTAGCCCCGGCCTCGCCGCATCCCCCGACGCTGCTGGAAGCCTACAGAAGCCAGATGGTTTCTGCCGGCAAGGTCGCGTCATTCCCCTGGCTGGTGGTGCTGTTGATAGGCCTCGCTGTCTCCATCCTGCTGGGATTTGTTGCGACGGGACACATGATAAACTTGCACCGACTCGGAATCATCCTGGGCTTGAACGAATAATCCGGAGCCAGGCGGATTCGGTCTGACTCGTCGGGACTCAAGACCTGCACGAGCTTCCAGTAAGAAGGACCTTCAGTCGAGCTGTTCCCCGAGCTCGCGAAGCCGCGCGGCGAGGCGTTCGGCGCGCTGGCGTTCGGTCTCGGCGCGCTGGCGCTCGGTTTCGGCGCGCTGGCGCTCGGTCTCGGCGCGCTGATCCGCGGCCTCGGCGCGTTGGCGCTCGGCCTCGGTGCGTTGGCGCTCGGCCTCGACTCGCTGATCCGCGGCCTGAGCACGCAGCCGCTCGGCCTCCCGAGCTTCCACGAGCTCGACGTAAGTCAGAAATGGATGTCCGTCGGGCGCGATGATTCTCAACCTGTCTGAACCCTTACCGGGCTTGAACCGGACACCCAGCCGCGGGCTGGTGTACCCGTTCATCTTGGCAACCTCTTCGAGGCCCGGGTCGCCTCGCAGCCAGCCCGCAAGGTCGCCGTTGTCTGGATTGTAAACGTAGTACTCTTCGACGCCGTATCGGTCGTAGAATCGAAACTTGCGGATTAGCTCGGACTGCCGGTTCCCAGGAGAGAGCACCTCGAAGACGACCTGGGGAGCAATGCCCCCTTCCACCCATTGTTTGTAGGAGCCGCGGTAGCCCTTGGGCCGGCCGAAGGCCACCATGGCGTCAGGAGCCGTGCGGATCTTCGGTTTGCCTTCCTCGGCATACCACAGCAGGTCACCCGCGACGAAGACATCGGGGTTGTTCCGGAAGTGCGCTTCCAGTCCCTCCTTGATGGTGACGATCCACTTGAACTGGAGCGTGTTGTCCGACATGGGCTGGCCGTCGCAGTCGGGGTATTCGATTTCAGGTCTTTGCGATGGAGTGACCGTCGTGCTCATGACCATCTCGACTCTCAAGGGCTATTTCCGGAAAGATCCCCTCACGATTTTCTCAGAAGCCTGTCGCTGTGGCCAGATCTCTTGAGCGGCCGGGCTTCTCGCTTGCTGACACAACGCCCCAGACCGCTCGCTCATTTGAACTTCTCTGGATCGGTCGTCAGATAGTACTCCCGGATTTCCCCGAGACTGAACAAGGGATCGGCTGCGCGTCCTGGACGATCTTGGAGCAAGTAAAACAGGCACATCGCGCGGATCGGGTTCTTGAGCTCGAGGACGGCATCCCGAGTGCGTGGATCGACAACTTGCTTTTCCAGGAATGATTTCATGTCAGCGCCGATCCAGTCGAAATCGCGCGGCAGCACGAGCCGCTGGTTGCTCAAAGCCCGCGCGGTGGCAAGCGTCTGGCTGGCCAGCAGCAAGACAACCGCGAGCGCGACGGTCACTACTGCTGCCCTCGACAGTCTCCGCGATTGGACGGCCCAGTCGAGTGCCTCGCCCAGGAGCAGAGACGCGACGAACACCAGAGGAATCGCTCGGCGCACTCCGGTCGGGGTTGCGATGCTGTAAAGGCCGATGGACCCCAGTGCAAGCAGCCACAGCGGCCACCACGTGAGAGCCTTGCGGTAGGACGCATACGCTCCCCCGGCCAGCAGAGGCAAGAGCAGTACTCCTCCCAGGGCAGGACTGGTTGAAAAGAAGTAATAGCTGTGCGGCTTGTAGAACGACTCATAGAGCAGACGCAGGAAAAGGACGGGGGCCTGCACCAGCTCGATCGTGCCGCCGCCGCGATAGGCATGGGATGTGTTGACCCACCAGAGCGAAGGCAGCGAAAGGACTCCGGCGAAGATCCCGGACGAGGCCAGCGCACAGATCAGGGATCGCCGGTCACGGTCGCACCAGACCCGCCAGCCGATCAGGCCCAGGACCGGTACCACGAACGCCACGCCGCCTCCGTAAACCAGGATGCCGAACCCAAGTGAGGCAGCCGCCAGCGGCCAGGTCCAGATGCTTAGGCCGTACGCCAGGTAGAGTGCCAGTCCTCCGAAAAGCAGCTCCAACCCTGCTTCCATGCCGATCCACGAGAAGGAGGAAAAGCCTGGAAACAGGAAGATGCAGATCCCCGAAAACGCACTTGCCACGAAACCAAGGCCCAGCCTGCGGGCGCAGAGGAAGGTCAATGGACCGGCCAGAGCCATGAGGACGGCCTTCGTCTCTCGTCCGTACCAGAGGCCCGGGTCGGGGTGAACCGCGTGAGCCAGAAAGTAAAGGATGTGCCCCCCGAGGTTGGTATCGTATCGGTCGTGTTGCAGCCGAAGTCGAAGGAAGACCACGTCCTTGAATGCCACCGAAGCCTCTTCGCCCGTGAGCCAGAACTGCGCATTGGCACACTGGACGAGTGCGATGTTGATCGCGATGCCCACGGCGAACAACCCGAGGCACGAGCAGAGCTCGGCCACGGGCGAGCATGCGGGCGACTGCGGCAGCGCTTGCCCTGACAAGGTCGCCATGGGATGGGTGTCTCCTGGAGAGCGGGTGGGCCGAACCGAAAGAGCATGCTGGCGGCCAATCCCTGACACGCCGTTCGACCCGTTTGCGGGACTCATCTTGTTGCTGGCCCCGGGGGCTGTCAATGGATCTCGACCTGGAGTGCAAGCGGGCGGGTCGCACTGGGCTTGCCTTGATCCTGTGCCGCGTGCTGCAATCGAGAAGGAAACGGCCGGGCAATCCTCGCCAGGCGATGGCGGCCTGATCGCCCATCGCTCCGATGAGCAAGGCCGATCCTGGCCTGAACACCGCCGACTTCGACCTTGAAAGGATCGATCGAACCATGTCCGCTCGCAACGTCGTTGTCGCCCAGTCGGGAGGGCCGACCTGCGTCATCAACAACTCGCTCCGCGGGATCGTGGAGACCTGCCGGCGCCATCCCAAGACCTTCCGCACCATTTACGCCGGACATTTCGGCATCGAGGGCGTCCTCAAGGAAGAACTGCTCGACCTCTCGGCCACACCCGAGGAGGAGGTCGCTCTCTTGCGGACGTCGCCGGCAGCCGGTGGGATCGGCACCTGCCGGTACAAGCTCAAGAAGGGGCAGGACCTGGACTTCGAGCGAGTCGTCGATGTGCTCAGGGCTCACGATATCGGCTACTTCTTCTACATCGGCGGCAACGACTCACAAGACACGGCTCACAAGTTGAGCAAGCTCGCACACGAGCGCGGGCTCGAGTTGGTGGCCACCGGAGTGCCCAAGACCATCGACAATGACCTGGGCGATCCCGCGTTCAGGTTGCTCGACCATTCGCCCGGCTACGGCTCCGTCGCCCGCTACTATGCCCATTACATTCGCCAGGCCAATGAAGAGAACTCCGGCTCAGCGCCGGCCGATCCCGTTCTTGTCATCCAGGCCATGGGCCGCAAGATCGGCTTCATCCCGGCCGCGGCACGTCTGGCCGACCCCGAGCGCAGCATGCCGCTGCAGATCTACCTGACCGAGTCTGGACTGACCCTTGAGCAGCTTGGCGAAAACGTGCTCTGCCAGCTCCACACAGATGGCCGGTGCATCGTGGTCGTCAGCGAGGGGTTCGACGTGGGCGAACTGGGGACGATTCGCGACAATTTCGGCCACGTGCAGTTCAGCTCGAGCCAGCAGACGGTCGCCCAGATGGTCGTCAACTACCTGAACTCGCTCAAGTTTCCGGTGCCGGGCAAAGCGCGAGGCCAGGTTCCCGGCACAGATCAACGCAACGCCATCGCCTACGCCAGCGTGGTCGACCTGGAAGAAGCCTACGGCGTCGGCTGCCACGCCGTCGACATCGCGCGGCAGAATGGCAACGGTTGGATGGCCACGATTCTGCGCGATCATGGCCGGTCGGGCTACTGCACGCACCACGAAAAAGTACCGCTGGAGCAAGTCGCGAACTCGGAGCGGTTCTTCCCGGAGCGCTGGATCAGCTCCAGCCGGATCGACGTGACCGATGAGTTCCTGGACTATGCCCAGCCCTTGATCGGCGAGGATTGGGTGAGTGTGCCGACGGTCAAGGGGCTGCCGCGATTCGCGCGAATCACCCGCAAGTTCGCGCCCAGGAAGCTTCCTGAGTACGTTCCTCAGACCTACCGCAAGACGTGATTCGTCGCCGCGGACAGCCTGGTCCTGAAACGAGCTTCAGGACGGCTCGCCAGGGAACCCGATCCCGCGGGGCTCACGCCCGAGATACCAGAGCAAGAACAGGGACGCCAGCAAGATCCAGGTGCAGTAAGGAAGAACCAGAATCTGGACCAGTCGGCCCGCCAGTCCGCTGCTCTGGGACCAGTTCGATAACCCGATGAGCACCCCTCCCCGAGGAAAGTTGAGCACCAGCACCAGCCCGGTCGCCACCGCCTTGTACATGACCGCTCTCCGCTGGCTCTCATCTCTCGCCCTGTCCACACAGAAGAAAATCGGCAGGGCCAGGATGAGCGAGTCGTAGCTTCGATGATAGAGAAACACGCAAGAAAAGACGCAGAGCAGGATCGCACGCCGCAGCTCATCAACCGGACGAACCCGGACCAGGAATTCCCTGAGTAGCCCAAGACCAATGACGAACAGGATGCCCAGTTGCACAAGTGAGATCACCCCGTTATTGCGCAGTCCCAGGCAGTAGAGCCAGTGCTCCAGACCCAGCATGTCGTCGTGGAAAGGCCCGGAGAAGGAGTAGTCGTTGATTTCTCCGGCCTGACGCGCCTGCCTGACGTTCTCGGCGTGCTCAGCCACCAAACCGGCGAGCCGGCCGGGAGAATAGAGACAGAGGCAAAGCAATGCCAGCACGGCGGCGAAGGCGATCCATGCCTTCCAATGTTTGCGGCCGAGCAAGAGCAGGAGGAAGGGAAACGACGTCGCGATCTTGAGCGAGGCCGCGGCCAGTGCAATCCCCGCCGTGACCTCGCGCTTCCTCGCCAGTGCGTGAATCGCGGCGTAGATCCAGAGCGTCGTCCAGATGACAAGCTGACCGGCATCAAGCCCCCAGGTGGTGGCGCCGGCCAGCAGCACGGCAAGCGTCACGTGTGCATCACCATACCAGGGAACGCCCGAGCCGCTGGCGTTCGACTGCTTGACAAGGAGCTGACATAAACGGACGACCAGGAATAGCGAGATGAGGTTCACCGCGTACCAGAGCGCAGCGGACACGCGAAAAGGAAGGAGCGCGAATAGTGCGAACATCGGCAGCGCGTTGATCGGGTACTGACTCAACTTGCTTGCGTAGGGATCCGTTCCTAGCACGACGGCCGCGCCGGTCTGATAATAGACCTCGAAGTCCCAGCACTCATAGTTCCAGAGAAATACGATTGCGCGAATGACCAGATAGAGAGCCGCGCCGGCCGCCAGGGCGCGCTGGCCTTTGAACGGACCGTCGGTTTTCCAGATCAAGACGCATGCCACGGCCCCGGAGACCAGTCCGATGACCTTGTTGTTGATGAGCAGCCAGAAGACGATCGGGCCGAGATCGGCGACGAGCGTGCCAGCAATGGCTGGGGGCAACATGGTCGGGCGGGGCACTCCAGAGGGCGGGAGCAAGCATCCTGTCCCAGGAAGGGCCAGGGCCTCATGGATTCCAGGGCCAGCTCGCAATTCGAAGGCCTATCTTGCGATCGCCGCGCATCGCTGTCAATGACTCCTTGCGTCGCGGCACCAGCAGGCGAGCTTGGTCCGCGGTAGCCCCCGGCCGTGGCTCTCCAGACTTGATCAAAAGGCGGGCATGAACGCGGGTCGGTCCGATGGTAAGATGGCGGACATCGATCATCGAGGCGACTCGGCCTCCACTCCCTGGGAATCAATCATTCAGGACCCGACGACATGACTACACCGCGCGCGACAGCCGACATCGGGCTTATTGGCCTTGCCGTGATGGGCGAAAACCTGGTGCTCAACATGGCGAGCCACGGGTTCACAGTCGCCGTGTTCAACCGGACGACCTCCAAGGTCGATGCGTTCCTGGCCGGGCGCGCCAGGGACAAGTCAATCATTGGCTCACATACGGTGCAAGAACTCGTCTCCAGCCTCAAGCGACCGCGCCAGATCATGATCATGGTCAAGGCAGGCGCGGCGGTCGATGAAGTCATCAACGAGCTGGTTCCGCTGCTGGAGCCGGGCGACATCCTGATCGACGGGGGCAACTCGCACTACCCGGATTCGACCCGCCGAACCCGACAGCTCAAGGAGAAGGGCCTCCTGTTCATCGGCACGGGAGTTTCAGGCGGCGAGGAAGGCGCGCTGCGTGGGCCCTCGATCATGCCCGGCGGAAACCCCGACGCCTGGCCGCACGTCAAGCCGATCTTCCAGGCCATTGCCGCCAAGGTCGCCGACGGAACCCCGTGCTGCGACTGGGTCGGGCCCGAAGGCGCCGGGCACTTCGTGAAGATGGTCCACAATGGAATCGAATATGGCGACATGCAGCTCATCTGCGAGGCCTACCACGTGATGCGGTCCATGCTCGGAATGGAACCGGCCGCCATACACGATGTCTTCGCTCGGTGGAACGACGGACCATTGGACAGCTACCTGATCGAGATCACTCGCGATATTCTCGGTTTCAGCGACCCCGAAACCGGCAAGCCAATGGTCGACCTGATCCTCGATAGCGCTGGCCAGAAAGGCACCGGCAAGTGGACCGTGATCACGGCCTGCGACCTCGGCGTGCCATTGACCTTGATCTCCGCAGCCGTCTTCGCGCGCTCGCTCTCGGCACAGAAAGAGGAACGCGTCACCGCCTCACGCGTGCTCAAGAGCCCTAGCGCACCATTCACAGGCAACCACCAATCGATGGTGGACGCCCTCGAGCAGGCTCTCTACGCCGCCAAGATCATCACCTACGCCCAGGGCTTCAGCCTGATGAAGGCCATGGCGGATGAGTCGAAATGGGAGATCAACAACGGAGCCGTGGCCCTCATGTGGCGGGGCGGCTGCATTATCCGCAGCGCCTTTCTTGGCCGCATCAAGCAGGCATTCGACCGCAATCCCAAGCTGGCAAACCTCTTGCTCGATCGCTACTTCACCGGCGAAATCACGCGTGCCGAGGTAAGCTGGCGGCGCGTCTGCGCTGGGGCGATCACCCACGGCATTCCGCTGCCCGGGATGACTTCCGGCCTGTCGTACTTTGACGGCTATCGCAGCGAGAACCTGCCGGCCAACCTGCTGCAAGCCCAGCGCGACTTCTTCGGTGCCCACACTTATGAGCGCGTCGACCGCCCTCGCGGCCAGTTCTTCCACACCAACTGGACCGGCCGGGGAGGCACGACCGCTTCAACCTCTTACAACGTCTGAGCGATGAAGCTCTCCCCCAGTTGCCACATGCGTTCCACAGTTTCCCAGAGGCCGGGCCCAACGGCAATCCCGGGGCATGGCTCTCTGGCCAGAACGGTCGAATTGCCAATGTCGTGTTCCCTCTGGCATGCCGGACCCAGTAAAATCGGAGTCTCCGATAAGGGGCCGGGAGTCGTTTTATTGACTCCCGGCCCCTTATCCTCCCCTGACGCAATTACAGAACGTATCTCGACGGGATGGGCAGGGCTCAGACGGCAGCCACCCGGATTTGCCGCAAGACGTAGGCCAGCAATCCCAAGACGCCGAGCCCGAAGAGAACAAGGCTTGAGGGCTCGGGGACGGAACTGACGCTAGCAGCCGGAGTGCTGTTCGTCGAACTCTGGGGGAAGGTCAGTACCGAGGTCGTCCCGCTCACGTTCAGATTGACCGTGAGCACGCTGCCATTGCGATCGGTCGTGAGCAGAGGTGTGAGGCCAGCGCCGTCATAGAGCGAGAGCGCGAAGGACGAACCGGAGGAACCGCCCGGGCTGTCGAGGGCCGGTCCCGACAGAGTCAAGGCGAAATCGAAGCTACTGCCGTAGCTGAATTTCTGGAAGACGTCGTTGTACGCCGTGCCGTTGTTGAGCGTCAGCGTGCCGGGCAACGAACCAGTGGCGTCCCCGGTGAGCATGGCGGGTTGCGACAGAATTCCGGCCAATGTCTGGAAGTTGGTAACCGTCGCGGTTGCAGACTCGGACCCGAGGCCGCCAGGATTGAACTGGAAATCCAAGTTTCCGCTCTGCCCGTCGAGGGCGGACGTATTGACGCTGACCTGGTAAGTCACGAGTCCCGCGCACGCGGACCCCGGGCCAGAGGCAACCTCGACGAGCAGCAAGAATGTCAGGACGGCCGCGGTGCAGCGTGCTGGTCGCTTATTCATTGAAGATCATGGCCCCGTACTGGAGGAGTTTCCTGTTAGGGTTGCTGAACAGAACCGTGAAGTTGACGGACTGACCCGGTGCCAGTCCACCGCCTGGGAGGTTCACAAGAATATAGGGATTACCATCCGCAGTATAGCCGGTTGCGTTGGCCAGTGCCACCCCGGTGGGCAGATTTGTCAGCACGACCTCGAATGAGAAGTTGAGGGCCGATGTGCCGTTGTTGGTGAGGGTCATCGTGCCGCCAAAGAGCTGCGTGGAGCGGTTATAGACGAGACCGGAACCGGTGACGCTCACCTGGCTGGAGACGTCCCTGGGGCTGACGGTCACGGAGCCGCTGGCGCTGCTGCCGGTGAAGTCGGCGGAGCCGCTGTACTGGGCGACGATGTAGTAGGTGCCCACCACACTGCCACCCGGCAAGATATAGGTGGCGCTGGCATTGCCGTTGCTGTCCACGTTGCCGCTGACGGACGAGCCCACCTGGTAGTGGTGGTCGGGGTCCGAGTAGACGCTGAAGGTCACCGAGCCTTCCGTCACCTGGCCGGTGCTGTTGTTCGGGCTGACGGTGGCGCTCAGCGTCACGCCCTGGTCCACGGAGGCGAAGGTGGCCATGGCGTTGCTGGGCGTGGGCATGGTGGCCCTGACGAACCACTCATAGGCGCCCATGTCGGTGATGGCCCCTCGGCCAGTGCCGCCATCGACCGGCCGGGGATTGTTGTCGCGGTCGAAGAAGGGAGCGCCGCGGTTGGTGCCGTAGTCGATGGCCGGCGAGCCGCGGCGGAGGTGCAGGTCGCCTTGGGCGGCATCAACGAAGAGCGGGTCGGCGTTGATGTTGCCCGTGTCGCTCCAGCCCCCCTGCACGTCGCTGTAGGTGACTGTGGCGCTGCTGGAGGAGTCGAAGAAGAACTCCCCGCCGCTGTCTTCCCACAGGATGCTGTTCGTCAGCGTCGGCGAACTGTTGACGACGTTGTATATGCCGCCGCCAAAGGGGGAGGAGTTGCTGCCGAAGGTGACGTTGGTCAGCGTCGGCGAACTGGAGTCGTTGTACATGCCGCCGCCGATTTTTTCGGCGTGGTTGCGGCTGAAGGTGACGTTGGTCAGCGTCGGCGAACTGTTGAGGTTGTACATGCCGCCGCCGATCTCGGAGGCGGTGTTGTAGTCGAAGCTGACGTTGGTCAGCGTCGGCAAACTGTCGGGGTCGTTATACATGCCGCCGCCGAGTTCGGCGGCGTTGTGGCCGAAGGTGACGTCGGTCAGCGTCGGCAAACTGGTGGGGACGTTGAACATGCCGCCGCCGAAGCCCTGGTAGGCGTCGTTCTGGGAAATGCTGACGCCGGTCAGCGTCGGCGAACTGTAGTAGCCGTTGAATATGCCGCCGCCGAAGCCACGGACGGAGGAGTTGAGTTGAACGTTGACGTTGGTCAGCGTCGGCGAACTGTAGTAGTTGTACATGCCGCCGCCGTCGTAGAAGGCGGAGTTGCGGAAGAAGTCCAGGTTTCTCAGCGTCGGCGAACTGTTGAGGTTGTACATGCCGCCGCCTTGGCTGAGTGCCGGCGAAGGATCAGAGCCGCCGTTGGCGTTGCCGGCAGTGATGGTGAAGCCATCCAGGATGGCGCTGGCGTCCAGGAAGCTGCTGGTCACCACATGGTAGCTATTGTCGCTGCTGTCGTCCGGCGTACCGATATCGCCGCTGAGCGTGGTGACATGGTGGACCCAGTCCCGCTGCCCCAACTGCGTCTCGGTGCCCGTAAAGCCGCCGTAGACGGCCACCCCGTCCTTCAGCGCGAACGTGGCAGTCCGGGGGTCCGTCGGGGCCGTGGCTTTGGTCGGCTTGTACGTCCCCTGAGCCACCCAGATCGCCTCGGTCGCCGCGGCCGCCGCCAGCGCCTGCTGCAGGTCGGTGTAGGCAGTGGCCCAGCTGTTGCCGTTTCCCCCGGCCGCGGCCGCGGCGTTGACGTAGATGATGGGCCGGAGGAACTCATAGGCGCCCATGTCGGTGATGGCCCCTCGGCCAGTGCCGCCATCGACCGGCCGGGAGTTGCCGTCCAGGTCAAAAGACCGCACCAGGTTAGTCCCCTGGGGGGATAAGAACTCATTGGTGCCAGTGTCGATGGCCGGCGAGCCGCGGCGGAGGTGCAGGTCGCCTTGGGCGGCATCAACGAAGAGCGGGTCGGTGTTGATGTTGTTGCCGGCGTCGAAGATCCCGGTGCCGCTCCAGCCCCCCTGCACGTCGCTGTAGCTGACTGTGACGCTGCTGTAGTAGTTGAAGATCTCCCCGCCGCTGTCTCCCCACAGGATGCAGTTCGTCAGCGTCGGCGAACTGCCGACGTTGTACAAGCCGCCACCGGAAAGGGAGGAGTTGCTGCTGAAGGTGACGTTGGTCAGCATCGGCGAACTCTCGTAGTTGTACAGGCCGCCGCCGCCGAATGTTTCGGAGGAGGCGGAGTTGCTGCTGAAGGTGACGTTGGTCAGCATCGGCGAACTGTAGTCGTTGCTCATACCGCCGCCGCCGCCGCCATGGATGGCGTAGTTGGTGTCGAAGCTGACGCTGGTCAGCGTCGGCGAACTGTGCTCGTTGTACAGGCCGCCGCCGTAGATGGCGGCGTTGAGGTTGAAGCCGACGGAGGTCAGCCTCGGCGAACTGTAGTCGTTGAACATGCCGCCGCCGAGGCCCTGGTAGGCGTCGTTCTGGACAATGTTGACGTGGGTCAGCGTCGGCGAACTGTGGTCGTTGTACAGGCCGCCGCCGTGGCCACCGACGGAGGAGTTGAGTCGAACGTTGACGTTGGTCAGCGACGGCGAACTGTTGAGGTTGTACATGCCGCCGCCGTAGTAGAAGGCGGAGTTGCGGAAGAAGTCCAGGTTTCTCAGCGTCGGCGAACTGTGGTCGTTGTACAGGCCGCCGCCGTTGTCGAGTGCCGGTCGAAACTGGGGGAAAGAGCCGCCGTTGGCGTTGCCGGCAGTGATGGTGAAGCCATCCAGGATGGCGCTGGCGTCCAGGAAGCTGCTGGTCACCACATGGTAGCTGTTGTCGCTGCTGTCGTCCGGCGTACCGATATCGCCGCTGAGCGTGGTGACATGCTGGGCCCAGTCCCGCTGCCCCAACTGCGTCTCGGTGCCCGCAAAGCCGCCGTAGACGGCCACCCCGTCCTTCAGCGCGAACGTGGCAGTCCGGGGGTCCGTCGGGTCCGTGGGTTTGGTCGGCTTGTACGTCCCCTGAGCCACCCAGATCGCCTCGGTCGCCGCGGCCGCCGCCAGCGCCTGCTGCAGGTCGGTGTAGGCAGTGGCCCAGCTGGTGCCGTTTCCCCCGGCCGCGGCCGCGGCGTTGACGTAGATGATGGGCCGGAACTCATAGGCGCCCATGTCGGTGATGGCCCCTCGGCCAGTGCCGCCATCGACCGGCCGGGGGTTGTTGTCGCGGTCGAAGGATGGGACAATGAACCAGGGAGGGACGATGTTGGTGCCGGTGTCGATGGCTGGCGAGCCGCGCTCGAGGTGCAGGTTGCCGTGGGCGGCATCAACGAAGAGCGGGTCGGCGTTGATGTTGCCCAAGCCCGTCCCGTCTCCCTGCACGTCGCTGAACACGACTGCGGCAAGGCTGCTGCTGTCGTGGTTGTAGATCTCCGGGCCGTTGTCTCCCCACAGGATGCTGTTGATCAGCATCGGGTGACTGTTGTTTTCGTTGTATATGAAGGCGCCCCAGCCGCTTGGCTCATTCCCGTAAACAGCGGAGTTGCTGTTGGAGGTGACGTTGGTCAGCGTCGGCGAACTGTGGTCCATGTTGGCCAAGCCGCCGCCCTGGTTGGCGGTGTTGATCCTGAAGGTGACGTTGGTTAGCTTCGGCGAACTGTAGTAGTCGTTGGATATGGCGCCGCCCTTGATGTTGGCGTCGTTGAGGCTGAAGTCGACGTTGGTCAGCGTCGGCGAACTTTGGAAATTCTCCATGCCGCCGCCGTCCGAGCCGGCGTGGTTCTCGTCGAAGTCGACGTTGGTCAGCGTCGGCGAACTGGAGACGTTGTACATGCCGCCGCCGACGTAGTCGGCGCGGTTGTTGAAGAAGTACAGGTTTCTCAGTGTCGGCGAACTGAAGGCGTTGACCATGCCGGCGCCTTGGTCGACGTTGTCATTGTTGGCGTTGCCTTCAGTGATGGTGAAGCCATCCAGGATGGCGGTGGCGGTCAGGCCGCTGCTGACCACCACGGTGTAGGTGTTGTCAAAGCTGCCCGCGCCATGCGTGTCCGGCTCACCGATATCGCCGCTGAGCGTGGTGGGATTGTGGAGCCAGTCCCGCTGCCCCAAGTCCGTCTCGGTACCCGCAAAGCCGCCGTAGACCTGCACCCCGTCCTTCAGCACGAACGAGATGGTCCGGTCGGTGCCGCTGGTCGGCTTGTACGTCCCCCGCGCCACCCAGATCTGGTCGCCCGAATCCAACTGGCTCGAGGTCAGCGCCGACTGCAGGTCGGTGTAAGCGTTGGCCCAGCTCTGCCCGTTGTTGCTGCCCGTGGCCAAACTGTTGACGTACCAGGTACTGAGCAGAGTGCGGTCTTCGAGGAGCTCCAACGTAGGCCTCTGCACTGGCTTCCGCCAGCGGGTAACCCGCCGCTTGGGCGTCTTGAGGGAGCCGAGAAGCCTGTTCTGGTTCCAGGCACAGAAGTCGGACATGATGAAACTCCAGATTGTTGGTATTGAGCGGGACGTTTTGCAAAGCCGCACGGCCTGATGGCCGCACAGCGGAAACAAGAGACCTCCGGAGTCCCTATGACTTCACACCAGGGCAACACCCTGGTTAACTGCCGACGGGAGTCAGTAAAGGGGTCAGCAACCAAATTGACCCTTTCCTTCCCGGCCGAGGAGAAAAGCCCCGGTCGCGGATCCGATGCCGCATGAAAAAAACCAAACCATGCGTCGTGCCGTATCGCTCGCGTTGCACAGCAGGGGCCGCCATAGCCCCAACCCATCGGCTCGTCACGAGCCGAGAGGGTTTCGAGCAGTTTTCTACGAGATAGGTAAGGTGCAATTCGTGTGCCCAGCGGCTTAAGGGCCGAGCTCGGCGTAGTTCCGGGGACACCATACCTAAGGAGCCGCGAAAAAATAACTTGATCAATTACTTGCGGGGGCGGATGGTGTAGTTCCATTCGCCGTGGAACTTGGCAGTCGTCAGTTTGACGGCAGCAAGTTGCTCGTCGCTGACCTC
>JBEKTN010000167.1:0-17160 GCA_049516015.1 Isosphaeraceae bacterium
CCCTGACCTTTGCCGCTGTCCCTGGCATTCGTCACCTCCTTGGCCTCACAATCGAGGGTTTGGGAGGTATACGCGAATTCCCGACTTCTTGAAACCCCGTTTCCGTGTTGTGGAACTAGGGCAACGGGTCATCTGCCCCGAACGGCCCGGATAATCCGGGATCACATGAGCCGCGGGAGCGTATAAGATACGACTTCCCACCGGCTCCTGCGTCTCCTGATCCTGGAGCCGTTCCTTGGACTCGGCTGCGGGCTCGTCCTTTCCCTCGGCGGGATGGGATCGCGGCTCATTGGCTTTGGACATGACCCTTCGCGGGACGCTGAGGAGCCTGGGATTGGCGGCGATGCTTTGCCGTCAACCGGATCGATCGGCCCGATCCACCTTATGTCTCGGACGCTCTTTGATGTTAAGATGGGGCATGGTTCAACTCCCGGATCTTCGCGGGTGACAAGAGCGGGGTGGCTGGGGTCGAGCTGGCGACAGCCAGCGAGCCCCCAGCGCGCCAGCCTCGGATCTGGGGGCGTCGCCCTTCGGGCGTCGACCCCAGCCACCCCTGAGCTGTGACCTGCGTTTGAACCATGCCCCGCATTCCGCATTCCGCATTCCGCATTCCGCATTCCGCATATAGTGGCCAGCCAGTGATTCGCAAGGTCACGATGAGCCCTCTTCCGAGTCCTCGTCGTCCTGCTCCGGTTCCCGGCCTTGGGCCTCGCTGTCGCGGCGATACCAGCTCCAGAGCAGGCGATGGGTCCCGTAGTCGAGAATGGCCTGGGACGAGGGGAACTCGTATTCCGACAGGTCGCGTCGTTCCAGCAGGGCGCGGGTCGATGAGGTCAGGTAAGCCTGGTCAGCCCGGGTGCAGAGGTTGGCGAGGAAGACGGGAAAGTTCTCCGCGGCCGAGCTCTTCAGACGGTCGCCGAGGTAGGCGTAGTTCATCTGATTCTCGACCACGCGAAAGGCGATCCGCGGATCGCGGCGGACGATCAGAATCTCCCCGACCGGGTCGCGTGGAACGCGATGGGCGCGGGCCATGCGGCCCATCGGTCGAGGACCTCGCAAGGCCAGAGCGCGGATGCCCGCCACGACCGCGGAAGGCCAGCGCTGCTTGTGCACGTCGCGAACCTCATCCTCGGCCGTGACCTTGCCGGCGCAGATCATCTCGACCCGGTCCCAGGGAACCCAGTGAGTCGGTTCGCCGCGCAGCCCTTCGATGCGCAGCCCTTGGTCCAGGCAGGCAGCCCGGTGGACCGTGCGGGGCGGGCTCAGGTCGGGGAACTGGTCGGCTCGCCAGGCCTCGGCGGCAACCTTGTATTCATAGAGCCCGTCGAGCAGCTTGCGCACCACCGGCTCGTCCAGCGGCTGGGGCCAGACGCCCGGGGCGCGAGCCAGCCATTGCACCACGTCGGTCGGGTGCATTCCGGTGGCCTCGCAGATCATCGGACGCAGCACCTGGGGGTCGTCGACCGCATCGAAGATCACCAGGCGATACCGGGGTGCCGAGTTGGGCATGGCCAGCGTGAACTCCCCGTCAGCATCAGAATCAGAACGGCAATCGAATCAAGCCTTGCGGCGCTTCCCGTTGGGTTTTCCCCGTTTCGGGCCCTCGGGCTTCCGGAACAGGTCGCCGACGACGATCTCGAAGCCCGGCAGCACGTCTCCCCCGTCGAGCGTTGCGGAGGCTGTCAGCCGCGCGAACTGGTCGGCCGAGGTGTAGACGTCGACAACCCGGGTCCGAGGCCGCACGAGCCAGACCAGCCGGACCCCTTTATCGAAGTACTCCTCGAGTTTCTCGTCCATTTCCTTCCTGGTATTGCCGCGGCTGACGACCTCGACGGCAAGGTCGGGAACGAGGTCGGGAATCGGCTTTTCCGGGAACTCACCGTCGGCAATACGGTCCCAGGAAACGAAGGCAACGTCAGGAATTCGGACCAAACCCTTGGAGAGTCGGTACATGCCATCCGCGGGAGTGACCAGACCGAGGTTCCTCGGGTCCACAAAAAGTGAGAGCAAGGTGACGAGTTTTCCAGCGAGCCAGGATTCTTCAAGTCCCACGGTTTTCTCCACCAGGATGCCATCAACCAGCTCGCAGAGTCGGTCCTCGTGATCGTTCAGCCAGAGGACGTCGTCTTCGGTTGCCGTGCCTGGCGGGGGGTTCTGGCGGATCCGGCTGAAGGGAATTGGACCGAACCGCCGCTGCAAGTCGGCGACGGTCCATTCCGTGACGGCTTTCTGTGCGCGGGCTGGGGCGGTGGACATGGGACGATCTCGGCGAACTTCCATCGGTTGAAGAACGGAACCATCCTAACACGGCCGGTCGACCCAGGCCAATCGAGGCGTGGCTTCCAGACCGTCGTCATCAGAATCAGAACCGCAATCGAATCAGGTCTTGCGCCGCTTCCCGTTGGGTTTGCCCCGTTTCGGGCCCTCGGGCTTGCGCAACAGGTCACCGACGAGGATCGAGAAGCCCGGCAACACCTCTCCACCGTCGAGCGTGGCGGAGGCGGTCAGCCGCGTGAACTTGTCGGCCGAGGTGTAGACGTCGACAACCCGGGTCCGAGGCCGCACGAGCCAGACCAGCCGGACCCCTTTCTCGAAGTACTCCTCGAGTTTCTCGTCCATTTCCTTCCTGGTATTGCCGCGGCTGATGACCTCGACGGCAAGGTCGGGAACGAGGTCGGGGATCGCTTCTTCCGGAAGCTGGCCGTCGGGGATGCGATCCCAGGAAGCGAAGGCCACGTCAGGAATCCGGACCAAACCCTTGGAGAGACGGTACATGCCATCCGCGCCAGTGACCAGACCGAGGTTCCTCGGATCCACGAAGAGTGAGAGCAAGGCGGCGAGTCTCACGGCGAGCCAGGATTCTTCAAGTCCCACGGTTTTCTCCACCAGGATGCCATCAACCAACTCGCAGAGTCGGTCCTCGTGGTCGTTCAGCCAGAGGACGTCGTCCTCGGTTGCCGTGCCTGGCGGGGGTTTCTGGCGGATCCGGCTGAAGGGAATCGGACCGAACCGCCGCTGCAAGTCGGCGACGGTCCATTCCGTGGCGGCTTTCCGTGCGCGGGCTGGGGCGGTGGACATGGGACGATCTCGGCGAACTTCCGTCGGTTGAAGAACGGAATCATCTTAACACGGCCGGTCAAGGATGGCCAAGCGACGCGCGGGTTTCAGACATCTGTCGGAGAAACGTACTGCCCTGGGTGTCGCATGTGACCAGTTTGTTGAGGAAGACCCTGGCAGAGGATGGGTGTACCGGAGTGCATCTTGTGTTATTTTTGATGACGAGCTTGCGTCGAGCCGATGTGCTCGCTGCCCGGCCATCCCGGCTGGGTGCCTCGCGGACGCTCTTGTACTGCCAGGGGAACGACCGTTGCGTCAGATCGGCACGCTGCCCAGGAATCTCGATTCTCAGATCTTCGGCGATCACCTTCTCGCGCTGGGAATGAAGGCTCGGTTTGACGAGCAGCCCGACGGCTGGATTGTCTGGATCTACAATGAAGACCAGCTCGCGCGGGCCCGGGCTGAGCTGGAGGCGTACGTCCGCCAGCCCGACGACCCTCGGTTCGGCGAGGGCGCCAGGACGGCCGAGGAAGTGCGCCGGAATGCGGCCAAGCTCGAGAAGAAGTATCGCAAGAACTTTCGCGAGGTGACCGATCTGTGGTCGGGGCTCCAACTCCGAAGGCGGCCGCTCACCATGGCCTTGGTGATCGTCTCGATAGTTGTTTTCCTTCTACAACAGTCGTCCTTAGGCCCCGTTGTAGTGAGCTCGCTGATGTTCACCACCGCGCACCTCGATCCCGAGCGTGGATGGCTCAGCAATGGCCTTGACCCGATCCTGGCGGGCGAAGTCTGGAGGCTCGTGACGCCGATCTTCTTGCATTTCAGCATCTGGCACATTCTGTTCAACGTCTGGGCAGTGACCGTGGAAGGGACGATGATCGAGAGCCGTCGGGGCACGTTTCGCCTGGCGGTGCTCGTGCTGGTCGCGGCGGTCCTTTCCAACCTGGGCCAGCACTTCTACTACACGTTGCAGGCGGACCCCGGGAGATTCCACCTCTTTGGTGGCTTGTCGGGCGTGGCATACGCCCTTTTCGGCTATCTCTGGATGAAGGGGCAATACGAGCCGGAGCAAGGAATGATCTTGCATCCCAACACGATCACCACGATGCTCTTGTGGCTGGTGCTTTGCATGACCGGTCTGCTCGGGCCGATCGCCAACGCCGCGCACGTGGTGGGGTTGCTGGTGGGGGTCGCATTCGGTGCGCTGCGGTTCTAGCTCATTCCGGAGCGGGCTCTTACATGTGGGGCACTTGACCATGAAACTCGGATTCGTATCGGCCATCGTGCCGGAGTACACCCTGGAGCAGGTGTTGAGCTTCGCCCACAAGGCGGGGTTCTCGAGCGTCGAGCTGATGTGCTGGCCACCGGGGAAGGCGGAGCGGAGGTACGCCGGGGTCACGCACATCGACGTGACCCATCTGTCCCTGGACGCGATCGAAAAGATCCAGGACCTGCTGGCCATTCACCAGGTCGCGATCTCCGGCCTGGGCTACTATCCCAACCCGCTCTCCGCCGACAAGGCTGAGGCCGAGGTCGCCGTCAACCACCTGCATCGCGTGATCGACGCCGCCGCAGCCCTTGGCGTGGGCCAGGTGAACTCGTTCGTTGGTCGCAATCCGTCCTTGTCGGTGGACGCCAACTGGCCGCGGTTCCTGGAAACCTGGCGGCCCCTGGTCGCCCACGCGGAGAGTAAGTCCGTACGGATCGGCATCGAGAACTGCCCGATGCTCTGCTCGCAGGACGAGTGGCCCGGCGGCAAGAACCTGGCCACGTCCCCGGCGATCTGGCGGCGGATGTTCCACGATATCCCCAGCCCCCATTTCGGGCTCAATTTCGACCCCTCGCACCTGATCTGGCAGCAGATGGATTACCTGGCCCCGCTTGCCGAGTTTCGGGACCGGATCTTTCATGTCCACGCCAAGGATGCTCGGATCGACCGCGCTGCGCTCGATGAGCATGGTGTTTTGTCCTATCCCAAGCTCTGGCACACTCCCAAGATCCCCGGCCTGGGCGACGTCCGCTGGGGAGCCTTCTTCGGGGCCCTCAGCGATGCGGGATACTCCGGCCACGTGGCCATCGAGGTCGAGGACCGGGCATTCGAGGGCGCGGTCGAGTCGCGACTCGACTCACTGATCATCAGCAGGCGCCATCTGCTACAGTACATCAAGGGATAATCCGGCGTTATCTTGCGAGCATCGAGAAGAAGAGCGGCATGACCACTCCAGTCGACACGCGCCGGGAGGAAAAGAGATCGCGCCCCGGGGGCCCCGCGCCGGCTGACGAGTTACCGCCGTGCCTGGATCTTTCGGTGCTGATTCCGGTTTACAACGAGGTGGAGAACGTCGGTCCGCTGCATGCCGAGCTCGACGCCGTGCTTGGCCCGCTTCTCCTGCGTTACGAGCTGATCTTTGTCGACGACGGTTCCCTCGACGGGACGGCGGCCCAGCTCGAGAGCATCCAGGCACGCGATCCCGAGCACGTGCGGGCCGTCTTCCTCTGGCGAAACTGCGGTCAGACCGCCGCGCTTTCGGCCGCGCTGGACCTGGCCCGGGGCGAGATCCTGGTGCCGATCGACGGCGACCGCCAGAACGACCCCGCCGACATCCCCCGGCTGCTCCAGACCCTCGACCAGGGTTTTGACGTCGTCTCCGGCTGGCGGCGCAATCGCCACGACGCATTCCTCAGCCGCAAAATCCCCTCGCGGATCGCCAACCGCCTGGTGGCCCGGATCTCCGGAGTCGCGCTCCACGACTTCGGCTGCACTCTGAAGGCGTATCGCCGCAGGGTTTTATCCGGAGTCCGGCTGTACGGCGAGATGCACCGCTTCATTCCCATCTTTGCCGCCTGGCAAGGAGCGCGGGTGACCGAGCAGGTTGTGAACCACCGGCTCAGGACCGCCGGCAAAACCAAGTACGGGCTCGGGCGGACGTTCAACGTGGTGCTCGACCTGATCCTGATCCGCTTCCTGCAGCGCTACGCTCAGCGGCCGATCCACTTCTTCGGGAGGATCGGCATCTGGTCGTTTGCCATGGCGTTTGTTTGTTTCATCGCCATGCTTTATTTCAAGTGGATCTTCCCCTGGCCTCATCTCTGGTGGGATCCCAACCTGGAGCCAAAGACGTTCGTCCAGACCCCCCTGCCTTCCCTGACCGTGATGTTCTTCCTCGCCGGGGGCATGAGCATTCTGCTGGGGATTCAGTCCGAGCTGATCATGCGGACGTATTACGAGTCGCAGGCCAAGACGACATACTTGCTTCGCGAGGTGCGGCAGGGATCGCCGGAGAGCGCTCGGGACTGACAGAGCACGCCCACTCGTTTCATGTGCAGAGGTGCCATTCTACGCCGAGCTTTGGTAACGTGAAAAGAAAAGGCCCCGGAGGAAACCGAGATGGCATACACGATCACGATGGCGGTTCTGGCACTCCTGGCCCAGGCGGCGGGGCCGGCCGAGAAGGCAGCGGTGGACCCCAAGAGCCCGGACGCGGCGCGGCGGCTCTTGCAGAACGGTCGCTATGCCGAGGCTGAGGAAGCTTATCTGGCGGCCGAGAGCGAAGCGAAAAAACAAAAGGGCGGCCTGACGCCGCAGCTCGATGTTGCCCTGGCGCTGGGAAAGGCCGAATGCCAGGCTAGCCAGGGAGAGTATGCCAAGGCGATCGAGGTCCTGAAATCGCTTGCCGGCCGGCAACTTAAGAATGCCGACGTCACTGCCCGGCTGGCCGAGCTGCACTTCACCCGCGGAGACTGGGAGTCGGCCGACAGCGCGGTCAAGCAGACCCTGGACGCCAGCGCGGACCACCTGCTGGGACGGTGGATCGCTGTCCGCTTGCTCGAGTCGCGAGGGAAGCTCGAGGACGCGGTGAAAGGCTGCAAGTGGTTCGTGGACCACTACAATACCCGGCCGCCCGATCTGGCACGGAACGCCCAGAACCTGCTGCTCGTCGGCCAGGCCGCCGAGCGGTACTACCGCGCCACGGCCCGGGGCGAAGAGCTGAGCGACTCGCTCAACGACGTGATCAACGAGATTTACGAGGCCGCCCTCCGCGCTGATCCGAATTGCTGGCAAGCACCGTGGCTCGAGGGTAAGCTTTTCCTCGCCGGCTACAACGAGCGTTCCGCCGTCAAGGAGCTGGCCCGGGCACAGCAGATCAATCCCCTGGCTGCGGAGATCCTGGTCACGCTGGGCCAGGCCGACTTGCAGGGCTACCGCCTGGCCGCGGGCCGGTCCAAGGCCGAACGCGCCCTGGCGGTCAACCCGCATTACGGACCGGCCCAGGTCTTGCTGTGCGACCTGAACATCTCCGACGAGCGGTTCACCGATGCCAGGACCGCGGCCGAGAAGGCCGTGGCCGAGAACCCACGCGACGAGGACGCCCTGGCCCGGCTGGCCGCCTCGTGCCGGCTGCTCGTCGATCCGGCCGGAGCCGCGGCCGCCGAGCTCATGGCGCTCGCGTTCAGTCCGCGGCCTGCCACCTTCTACGCCGCGGTGGGTGAACGGCTGGCCGATCGCCGCAAGTACCTCGCCGCCGAACGAGCCTTCCTGCAATCTGCCCAGGCCGACCCCACCCGCGCTGATGCTCCCATCGGCCTGGGCATGCTCTACATGCAAATCGGCCGCGAGACCGAGGCCCGCAGCCTCTTTGACGAAGCCTTCGCCGCCGACCCGTTCAACGTCCGCGCCGACAACATGATGAAAGTGCTCAAGCACATGGCGTCGTACACCCCGGTCGAGACCCAGCACTACAGCGTCCTGGTCGACCCGACCCAGGATACTCTGCTGGGCAAGTACATGGGGCGTTACCTGGAGTCGGTCTACGGCGAGCTGACCGGCCGGTTCGGCTACGCGCCTCCGGGCAAGACCAGGATCGAGATCATGAAGAACCACCAGTGGTTCAGCGGCCGGACGATCGGCCTGCCCTTCATTCCGACCGTGGGTGCCTGCACCGGCAAGGTCGTCGCGCTGGCCAGCCCGCGCTCCACCCGCCAGGCGTTCAACTGGGCCCGCGTGCTCAAGCACGAAGTCGTCCACGTCATCACCTTGCAGCAGACCGAATTCAACATCCCCCACTGGTACACCGAGGCGCTGGCCGTCGAGAGCGAGGGCTACCCCCGCCCCCAGGAATGGAACAAGATCCTGCTGGAGCGGGTTCCCTCCCGATCCAAGCTGCTCAACCTGGATACGATCAACCTCGGCTTCATTCGCCCCAATGAGCCGGACGACCGCCAGATGGCGTACTGCCAGGCGCAACTTTATGCTCGTTACATGCTCAAGCGATTCGGCGGCGATGCGCTCATCAAGATGCTCATGGCCTATCGCCGGGGGCTGACGACCGACCGGGCCATCCAGGAATGCTTCCAGGTGGAAAAGGCCGATTTCGAGAAGGCATATCTCGCCTACCTCGACGAGGTCGTCAAGACCATCCGCACACGAGTGAACGAGGAGAAGCCCGTCAAGTTCTCGCAGCTCGAGAGGCAGCTCAAGGAGAATCCCGAGGATGCCGACCTGAACGCCCGGATGGCCCACGAACACTTTGCCCGCCGCGACTACAAGGAAGCCCGGGCGCTGGCTGAGAAGGCGCTCGAACTCAAGCTGCACCACCCCCTGGCCAGTTATGTGAAGGCCCGGCTGCTCACGACCATTGGCGACGATGACGCCGCGCTGGCCTTGCTCGAGCCGGCCCTCGACCCCAAGCGGCCCGACGAACGGGTCGTCGATCTCCTTGCCGAGCTGAAGATGAAGGCGGGACAGCTTGACGAGGCCGAAAAGCTTTACGAGCTGGCGCGCAAGGATGACCCCTATCACACGAAATGGATCGCTGGCCTGGCCCGGGTCCACCTGCGGCAAAAGAGCACGGCGAAGTTTCTGGGCGACCTGGCGATGATCGCCGCCAACGACGCCGACGACATCGCTGTCCGCAAGGCTCTCGCCGAGCGGAACCTGGCCGGCGGCAACACCGGGGAAGCCGAGAAATGGGCCGAGGAGTGCCTGCACATCGACGTCTATGACCCCGCAGCCCACGTGCTACTGGCCGATGCCCAATCCGCCCGCGGCAAGTTCGCGCCGGCCGTCGAAGAGTACAAGACCGCCCTGGAGCTCAAGGCCAGGCGGCCCAATGACCTCAAGGTCAAACTCGCCAAAGCCCAGCTTGGCCTGGGCCAGCGCGACGCCGCCAAGGCGACGCTCGATGGCATCCTCAGAACCGACCCGGACCACCCGGAGGCCAAGGCGCTGCGCAAGCAGATCGATCACCCGGCCAGCGGCTGAGGCAGCGGGCCAGTTTTGCCGCAAGGTCAGCGAGAAGCTCAAGCCCGTGCTCGACACCGTTCTGGCCAAGCTATCCGCCTTCACGGTGAGCTGACCTCCTGGGCACGATGCCGGATGCCGCGAGTTTCCGAAAAACAATTCGAGGAATTTTTTTCAAAATTGGGCCTGACAGAAGCGGCGCCTCTGTTAACATTCTAAGTGGAAGGACTCTGAGAACGATGCATTGCCGTGACCATTTCCTCCAGGAGGGAGAAACCATGAAAGGGCCGTTTTCCCTGGGCGACCTGGTCCGCTTCAAGACCGTGAGCGGGCAGTATTCCGAGGGCATCGTGATCCACCGGATCGTCGAGAAGCGGCAACCGACCATCTTCCTGATCGAGTGCGCCGATCGCCGTCGGGCGTTCCGCTTCGAGACCGAGATCAGCCTGATCGCTGCCGCCGAGATCGACGAAACGAACCCCCTGGGAATACCACGCTTCGAGACAGCGCTGGCGACTCCCGTCTTCGCCAGTCCCGGTGCTGACGACTGAATAGCGGTCGCTTGCTCGTGACCGTTCCGAGGCGCGAAAGGCACTGGCGGGGAGGCGTTCCCAAATGCCCTCGCACGCGCCGCGCCAGAGTTTGTAAGATAGCTTCATGAGCGACCCTGGCCGAAGCGGTTTGACTCTCTCCGCGCTTCAGCAGATGATTTTACAAATGTACGGTGCCAAGGACGCGGCGCGCGGCGACGCGGCCACGTTTCTCTGGCTGACCGAGGAGTTCGGAGAGCTCGCCACGGCGATCCGGGCCGGCGATCAAGCAGAACTGGCCGCGGAGATGGCGGACGTGCTGGCCTGGCTAGCCACTCTGGCCAACATCCGGGGGATCGACCTCGACGCGGCCGTGCGCCGCAAGTATGGTCAAGGCTGCCCGGGCTGCTCCCAGGTCCCTTGCGTGTGCGACCCGGCAGAGAAACCGTAGCCGGGCCAGGGGCCCGTCGCTGCTGCTCAATGTGCTGCGGCTTTCGACCGAGGTCACTTGCTACCATCGCATTGCTTCGATTGCTCGAGAACCGAGATCGGCCACCATGATTTTGCCGCTGACGACATCTCGTTTTCCGGGCCTCACGGCGCCACGTCGAATCTCCGGACCGACCCACTTTCCCGGCTACCGGGCCACAGGCATCTGGCTTTGCGTCCTCAGCCTGGCGCTCTTCGGGGGAACGGGGCGAGAGGCTTTCGGGGCGCCGCCTCACGTCGAAATCCAGAACGTCCGGATCGGCTTGGGCGCGGGCAATGCTTACAAGGTTGGCTGCTGGACTCCGGTTCGCGTTCAGCTCAAGGCGGGTGACCAGCGGCTTTCGGGCTTCATGGAGCTGGTCGTGCCCGATGACGACGGCGTACCGACGTCTTATCGCCAGCGCGTTGAGCTCGGACCCGGGCAAAGCACGCGATTGACGGCGTATGCTCGGCCCGGCGGCCGCGACACGGAGTTCACGATCCGGCTGCTCGACGGTCAGGGTCGTCGCCTGCTGGAAGCGCCCCAGTCGCTGACAATGCCGGCACCTCCCGAAGTGATCATGCCCGACGAGATGTTGATCTTGACACTGGGTCAACCCCTGGGAGTCGATCAACTGCCGACCCTCCCGGGCTTCACCCTCGGCGGCAAGGGACAGACTGGCCCGGGCGAATCCGAGGTGGTCCTGGCCCGCGTGGATCCCGCGAGCGACCAGATCCCGGGGCAGTGGTATGGCTTCGACGCGGCCCAGGCCATCGTGATTGACACGGACGATCGCGCCTCGCTCGAGGTACTCGCCGGCCTGCGGGGACAGTCACTGGTGGAATGGGTCAAGCATGGGGGGCACCTTGTTGTGGCCGTGGGAGCGAACTGGCAAGCGGTTCGCGACAGTGTCCTTGGCCCGATCTTGCCGGGCCAGCCCGCCGGCCAGGAGCAGGTTCCCTCGCTCGAGGCGATCGACACCTTCGCCGGTTCGACCAAGCCGATCACTCCGGCCGGCACCCCGCCGGTGCTGGTGACCAGGCTCGAGGCAGCCGAGGAGCGGGGGGGAAAGATTCTCAGCATCATGGGAAACTTGCCCCTGATCGTGCGCGGGCCGCACGGGTTCGGGCGGGTCACCTTGATCGGGGTCGGAGTCGAACAGAAGATCTTCGGCGACTGGACCGACCGTGGCCTCTTCTGGGCGCGGGCCATGGACCTGCGCCACGACCGCCCCGAGCAAGCGGGAAGTGGAACCCGCGTCGGGGTGCCGGGACGGTTCTACCAGTCGGGGGTCTCTGACCTCGCGAGCCAACTGCGGATCGGTCTGGAACAGTTTCCCGGAGTCAAGCTGATCCCCTTCGGCTGGGTGGCCTTCTTCATCTTCCTGTACATTTTGCTGATCGGGCCGGGGGACTATCTGTTCCTCAAGAAGGTGCTCAAGCGCATGGAGCTGACCTGGATCACCTTCCCGACGATCGTGCTGACCGTGAGCTTGCTGGCGTACTTCGCGGCTTACCGTCTCAAAGGGAACGACTTGCTGGTCAACAAGGTGGACGTGATCGACGTCGATCAGGTCGCGGGACTGGTGCGTGGTCGGACGCTCCTGAGCCTGTTCAGCCCGCAGAACCGCGACTACAACATTGGTTTTGTTCCCGTGCCGCCGAACCTGGATCATGATGTTGCCCCGCTGGCCAGCCCCAGCCCATCGGGCGAGCCGGTCCGGCCCCCGGCGGGCACCGAGCTCTTGACAAGCTGGTTCAGCGTGCCGGAGGCCCAGTTTGGTGCCATGGGGGGGGCCAACCGTCGCTTCAGCTTCGTGGCCAGCGGCTACACCTACGAGCCCATCGGCTTGCTGGAAAGGTTGGAGAACGTGCGCGTGCCGATCTGGAGCACGAAGGCCGTCACGGCCCGCTGGCTTGGGCCTGGACCGGCAGCCCCGCTGGTCGATGCCGACCTTCGGCCCATCGGCACCGACCGCCTGGCCGGCACGATTACCAACCGCCAGAGCTTCCCCCTGGAAGATGCCCTCCTCGCCTTTGGCAAGGAGGTCTACTCGCTGGGTACGCTTGCACCCGGGGCGACCGTCAAGGTGGAGCTCGCCGGCAACCGCAACCTCGCCGGGCTGCTGCGGGACCGGGCCCCCGAGTATCTCTCCGACCAGCCGTGGAACCGAAATCGCAAGATCAGCCGAGCCGACCTGCTGCTGGCGATCATGTTCCACGGCAGCGAATCGACCCGTGGGTCCGAACAATCGCTCAGCAACGTGGCCCTCCACGACCTGGATCTGACAGCCCAGCTCGCCCTCGACCGGCCGATGCTCGTGGCCAAAATCAAGAGGCCGGGGGCGCAACTGGTCCTGGAGAACCCGCCAAGCCCCCCCCGGATCGATCAGACGACCATGATCCGGATCATTCTCGCGCTCAAGCGATCCCACGGAGATGGCAGGTTCGCAGCCGCCGGCCCACCGCCGGCAACGTCCGTGGCGGCCGGCTCGACCGCACAGCGGTAACGAGCAGAACACTCCCTGGCCCCACTTCCTTTCCCAGCACGATCGACACCAAGGCGCACCGCGATGATCGAGACCAACGACCTGACCAAGATGTACGGCGAGCTCTACGCCCTGAACCGGCTTAACTTGAAGCTGGAACAGGGTGATGTCTACGGTTTCATCGGTCCCAATGGAGCGGGGAAGACCACGACGATGCGGATCCTCGCCACCCTGCTCAACCCGAGCTGGGGAGAGGCCTCGGTCTGCGGCTACTCGATCTACACCGGCTCCAAGGAGATTCGCCGGGTCATCGGCTACATGCCGGACTTCTTCGGTGTGTATGACGATATGAAGGTGATCGAGTATCTCGAGTTCTTCGCCTCGGCGTACCGGATCAAGGGGCCCGCCCGGCGGAAGATCTGCGAGGAGGTGCTCGAGCTGGTTGACCTCACCTACAAGCGCGATGCCCTGGTCACCAGCCTGTCTCGCGGCATGACCCAGCGGCTGGGCCTGGCGCGGACGTTGCTCCACGATCCCCAGGTGCTACTCCTGGACGAGCCCGCCTCCGGGCTCGACCCCCGAGCCCGGATCGAGATGCGGGCCCTCCTCAAGGAGTTGCGATCCATGGGCAAGACCATCCTCGTCTCCAGCCACATCCTTCCCGAGCTGGCCGACATCTGCAACAAGATCGGGATCATCGAGCAAGGGCAGCTACTGGTCAACGGCGCGGTCACCGACGTGATGAAGCAGGTCCGCAGCGACATCGTTCTGAACATCGCCGTTTCGAACCGGATAACCGACGCCGCCAACACTCTCGAGAACCAACCCGAGGTCGAGAGTGTTCAGGACAAGAACGGGGTCCTGGTGGTCAAGCTCAACGAGGGCGTCCACGAGTACGGCTTCCTCGCGAGCCGGCTGATCAATCAGGGCTTCGAGCTGACCCTCTTCAAGGAAGATGAAATCAACCTCGAGACCGCCTTCATGCACCTGACCAAGGGGATCACGAGCTGAATCGCTGATCTCCCTTGCATCGGCCAGGGACAACTCGTGGCGGCCCAGGCGTGCTCGCTTGATGGGACCATAGGTGGTCGATTCCTGGGGAAAATGCCGCATGACCCGCGACCGGCCCAGGAAGTACCACCTGTATCACGAGGCCGTGCAAGCGACCTGGCTGGGCCTGGTGGTCAACCTGCTCCTGGGATGCGCCAAGCTGGCCGGCGGGCTGGTGGGCCAGTCGTACGCCCTGATCTCCGACGCGGTCAACTCGTTGGGAGACGTCTTCACCTCGGTCGCGGTGCTGCTGGCGTTTCGCGTGGCCCAGAAGCCGGCCGATGCCGAGCACCCCTACGGTCACACGCGGGCCGAGGCCATCGCCGGCTCCAACGTCGCGGTCCTGGTCATCGTCTCGGCGCTCTTGGTGGGCTGGGGCGCCCTCCAGGGATTCTCTCCGCACGCGCACGAGGTTCCGCCCGTCTGGACCCTGGCCATTGCCGGGTCCAACGTCGTGATCAAGGAAGCGCTTTACCAGTACAAGATCCGGCTGGGCCGTCGCGCCGGGTCAAGCGCGATCATTGCGAACGCCTGGGACCACCGGGCCGACGCCTTCAGCGCCCTGGCTGTTCTGGCCGGGCTCTTGCTCGTCCGAATGGGCGGACCGCGGTTCCTGGCGATCGATGAGATCGCCGCCCTGGTCGTCGTGGCCGTGATCGTCACCTCGGCGACCAGGCTCCTCTGGTCAAGCGCCCAGGAGCTGATGGACGCCCAGGCCGCTGGCGCATTCGTGGACCAGATCCGCGGGGCGGCCGCCGCGGTTCCGGGGGTCAAGCGGATCGACAAGCTCTGGGTCCGCAAGTCAGGCCTGGAATATCTCGTCGATATCCACATCCAGGTCCGCGCTGATCAAACCGTCGATGAGGGCCATCGCATCAGTCATCTTGTCAAGGATGAGCTGCTCAATCGGTTCGCGAACCTCCGTGATGTCCTCGTGCACCTCGAGCCCTACCCTCACATCGACGAGCGGGGAAGGCTGTATTCGGAAGAGACCTGAGAGAGGCAGTCGCAGCGCCATCAGATCGATGTAAGCCAGACCTGGACCACGCTTCGCTGTGCTCGATCTTGGGGCCTCAAACAATGACGCGGAGTGTTCGCAATCGCCCCGCGGCGTCGTCGAGTGTCTCGCTTCGCTTGCAAAAGCAGAACCGGATGTACTGTCGTCCGAGGGCTTTGTCCTGGAAGAAGCTGGAACCGGGGACCGTGGCCACGCCCACGTCCCGGACCAGGTGCCGGGCGAACGCCACATCGTCGTCGGCCCCGAAGGCGTCAATGCCCGCCATGATGTAGTAGGCCCCCTCGGGTGGATCGAACTGGAAGCCGACGTCCCAGAGCACCCGGCACAGGCGATCCCGACGGGCCTGGTATTCGGCGGCAAGCCGGGCGTAATAGTCGCGGGGCAGGCGATAAGCCACGGCACCGGCCTCCTGAAGCGGCGCCGCCGCGCCGATCGACACGAAGTCGTGGATCTGTCGAAACGTCCTCGTCAGGGGATAAGGGGCGGTGATCGTGCCGATTCGCCAGCCGGTCACGGCGTAGGTCTTGGACATCCCGCTGATTGTGACCGACCGCTCGTACATCCCGTCCAGAGCGGCGATGGAAGCGTGGGGCCTGCCGTCGTAGACGATGTGCTCGTAGATCTCGTCGGTGATGGCGATGACATTCCATTTGCGGCAGAGCGCGGCGATCGCCTCCAGGTCATCGCGTGTGAAGACCGCGCCGGTGGGGTTGTTGGGGTTGCACAGCACGATCGCCTTGGTCCGGTCGTTGAACGCCGAGGCCAGCTCGTCGGGGTCGAATCTCCAGTGCGGCGGCCGCACCGGCACGAACCGTGGGCTCGCGCCGGCCAGAACGCAGTCGGGCCAGTAGTTCTCGTAAAACGGTTGCGACAGGATCACCTCATCGCCGGGGTTGACCAGCGAGAGCAGGACCACCAGCATCGCTTCGGTGCTGCCGCAGGTGACCGTGATCTCGGTCTCCGGATTGACCGTGAGCCCCAGGTGCCAGGCGGCGTGCTCGGCGATGGCCTGCCTCAGGTTTCGCGCTCCCCAGGTGATTGCATACTGGTTCACGTCGTCCTGGATCGCGCGACAGGCGGCGTCCTTGAGTACCTGGGGAGCGGGGAAATCGGGCATCCCCTGCGCCAGGTTGACCGCGTCGTACTTCAGCGCCTCGATCGACATACCCCGGATCACGCTCTCGGAGAATCTCGAGGCCTTCTCTGAGATCAGAGGGAATTGCATCAGCTCACCACCCACGACAGAGGCCATACCGGAACCCTGCAAAGTGAACGCACACGCTCACTCCGCTTGCCGGTCCAAACCATTATGTGGCCACCCGCGGAATACCCGCAACGAGTTGATCGCCAAGGGGGCCAGCCGTTACTGCCTCCCTGGATTGGCTTCGTTTTCGACCCGCACGCTCGGGCACGGACGATTTAACCTCAAGCGTCAATGAACTTTGCGTTGATTCCTGATTGGCTTCGTTTGGCGCATTTTCTCGCGTCTTCACGCCGGAAGGCGGGCTCTGCCGGTCGCAAGCGCCCCGGTACGGTCGGTCTGTCGCGTCCATTCCCTCGTGGGACAAGATTCCGATCTTGTCGCTCGCCGAATCATCAATGACACGATTGGAATCGTATCCCACGATCGGACTCTGGCTCACCTCTGGCGTCGTCTCGCCGCTCTGCCCGTCACCGCACCCACCCGACCTCACCTCGCATCCGTCATCCGCCGTCCGGCATCCGTCATCCGCCATCTGAGATTTGCCATCCGCCATCTGAGATTTGCCATCCGCCATCTGAGATTTGCCATCCGCCATCTGAGATTTGCCATCCGCCATCTGAGACTTGCCATCCGCCATCTGAGATTTGCCATCCGCCATCTGAGACTTGCCATCCGCCATCTGAGACTTGCCATCCGCCATCTGAGACTTGCCATCCGCCATCTGAGATTTGCCATCCGCCATTTCGCCTTCCCCATTCCCCGTTCCGAATTCCTCCTTTCGCATTTTCCGAAGGGTTTCGAGCGTCCGCATCAGCTCTCGGTGCCGGGCCGACTGGTACCGCCGGTGCCGCTCGAATTCCGGGCTGCAATCCAGCGCCGCGCGGTCGTACCGCTCGGCTGCCTCGGCTGCCTCGATTTCCTCATGCTCGGCCAGCAGCTCCTCGAGCCGGCCGACGTGCTGCTCGATGACCGAGCAATGAGGGCTCTTCTCCCAAGCGAGTGGGTAACTTTGGGCCATTTTTCAGTTGGACATCTAGATAAGAGGATTTTCTGAGGCATGACTCCGGTGTCCGATGGCGGCTTGCCGCATTGTTCTGTCGAAG
>JBEKTN010000168.1:0-17126 GCA_049516015.1 Isosphaeraceae bacterium
CCTCACCCGGCCTTCGGCCACCCTCTCCCGGCGGGAGAGGGACAAAATCCCTTCTCCCGCCGGGAGAAGGTGCCGCGCAGCGGCGGATGAGGGGGGTCAGCGCCTCGGCCAGTACCACCCCTCACCCGGCTCGAGGTCATGTGGAAGCTCGGGATCAGCAACTGAGAGCCGAGCAGGAACTCGTTGCGGGGTAAACCGCTGATGATCGCCGGGTTCCAGTAGCTGCCGCCAAAATCGACCGGGGCCACAACCGATGCTCCCGCCATCGAGCTATTGATCGGCCCGGCCGTGGGCGCGATGATCCCCTGCGCGAACGAGGTCGTCGCGACCGTCAGGACCGCCAGGGCGGCGATGAGAAAGCGAGGCATCGTCGTCCTCCGAGAGATTGGATGTGCCGAACGGCAGGAAACTGCCTTGACCAGAGATGAGACCAGCGCGAACGGCCCTCGGCGGCCCCGCGAGTTCGCCAGGATCCTTATCGGCGAGATGGGACGATTCCATCACTTCAACCGTTACAATTCGCACAAGTTTTCATGACCCGGTGCTTCCGGACAGCCCGCGATGGACCGAGGAGCCGCCAGCAGGCCCGCCGGCCAGAGAAAGTCCCGTGCCCGTTTTTGGTGCTGTATCGCCGCGCTGAAATTCATTACAATTTGGCACCGGGTCGCCGGCTTATCGTTGCGACGAAACAAGCGCAGTATGTTCATGAACGACCCTGCACAGAATTTTGAGCTGGGTCTGAGGCTTCGAGGAGAGCGCGATGACGAGGAACAAGCGATTTTACGACCTGCTCGCGATTCTTGTCGCTACGGCTGCACTCGAGCTCGGGGCGAGTCAGGTCCATGCCATGGGCTATGGCTATGGCATCATGGGGGGATTCAACTACGTGCCGTCGCCGGGCGATTTCCTCAATCAGCATTCGCTGCTCAACGCCGGTCGCGCCGGAGCGCCGGTTTCCAATAACGTCTATGCCGGCAATCCCAACGCCTACATCAACCGGATTCGAGATAGTGGATTCGTTCCCCACGCCGGCATCGTGGACCGTCGGTCGCCAGGCTATCAGGCGAGCCGCTGGCGGCCTCAGCAGAGCTTGGGTCAGGCGAGCAACAGTCAGCCCCAGCGGGCGGCACCTACTGCAACTGCAAGCGCAGCCACGCGCCGGCCGGTGGTCCCGATCGGGAGCTTCTTCGACGCGTCGCGGATGCTCGTCTGGCCGAGCGATTCACCCGTCGAAGGCGACCTGATCACGAAGCGAGACACTTCAGATCAAGCTTGCCTGGTTGTCTCGGACCTGGTCGACAAGCACAGGTCAGCCCCGATCACGACCGTGACGCATGCACGTCAAAGACTGCTCGAGTACGGTCAACCCGCGCTGCAGTTCATTCGAAGCCATACGACCCCGCGGATCGCGGAGAACTTCCACCAGTTCATGCTGTCGCTCTACGACTCACTCGCGGCCGCAGCCAATCCAACCGAGCTCGCCTCGGCCGCGAATCCCACGCCTTGATCTTGCGCCCTCCCGCGACCAGCTCACTGGCCCAGCAGCCGGGAGACGACCGGTTCGAGGTTTCTGCGCGACAGGTCGATCTGAACCACCGACCCGTCGCGGCCGATCAGGACATTGGCCGGGATATCCGAGATTCCATAAGCCTTGGCGTAGTCGCGATCTCCTGAGCCGTTCACCAGGGTGGGCCAGGTGATGTTGTAGTCGAGCAAGAACCGGCGGATATTGGGCAGGACCGTTTCCAGCTTCTGGCCGCTTCCTTCGTGGGCATCGAGGTTGATACCCACGACGCGCAGGCCGCGTTTGTGATTGGCGTCCCGGACCTGCTCGAGCCATGAGATCTGGGCGGCACTGGGCAGGTTCCAGCTTGCCCAGAAGACGACCAGGACGACTTTTCCTTTTTCCTCCGCGAGGTTGAACACCTTGCCATCGAGGTCCGTTCCCTGGATCGGAGGAGCCGGCTTGCCCACCAGCTCGATCCGTTTCAGACGGCTTGCCAGGAAGTCCTTGACGGCAGGACTGTAGGGCTGTTCGAGGACGAGCCGGAACGCCTCACGGGCGATCGCGAACTGGTTCCCTTCGACCAGGCGCTGATAGTAGGCTTCGCATATTCCGATGACCTCGGCGGGGGCCAGGGCTGCCCGAGCTTCAGTCGCCTGTTTTTCCTGCGTGCTCTCAGCAATGGCCCGGCGCAGGCTTTGCAGCGACTGTTCAGAGGCCCCGCGCTCGACCTCGGCGATGATCTTGACCAGGTGAGCCAGAGCATCGGTCGTGGGCGACGGAGTCCCTTGCTCGACGACCTTGACGGCGGCAGCCTCGGCCTCGCGGAAAAGGTCACCGGCAATCGCCAGGCGGAAGAGCCGCTCGTAAGTGGCCGCGGCCAGGGCGGGCTGCTGCCGTGCAGCAAGCCGGGTAAGCTGTTCGATCCGGCGCTTTTCCAGTTGGAGGAGTTGCCGGTTGTACTCGTCGTCGATCGCCTGCACAGTCTCTTCGGCCCCGGCCGAGCCGGCAACCTTGGTCGCCGGCCTGGCCTTGTCTTGATCCGCGTCCTGCCCCGGAGCCACTGGCGGCAGGGCCAGAGAGCCGATTGCCACCAGCAGCATTCCCATCTTGCCAGCAAAACAAGCCCATCTCATCTTGATCCGTTCTCCCGAAAGCGAGTGTGTTCATGGGCATCCAAGTAGAATCATACGAATGCCATGGATGCCTGGTGTTTCAGTTGAAAACCTCGCAGCCCCCACTGCGCCTGGGCCATGCCGCCTTGCACCGCCCAGAGCGCGCACACCAAGGCGACCGCCAACCGAGATGGCCGATTCATGATTTTTCCTCAGACTTAGGATTCTGAAACGCGTGTTGCCTCGTTGAGTTTCTTCTGGTCAAGTGAAACACCGTGGCGGCGCCGCAACAAGGGGGCGGCACAGGATGCTTCGCCGCGCGCCATGCCTTCTCCATCCGCGCTCATGGGTGGGGATGAACCTCACAGCAAAACATCTCCAAAGAGTCCAACTTGGGACTCGCGGGCACCCACCGGCCCTGAGGTCGACTGCCTTGGCAGTTGGCGATGGCGTGTTATTCTATTGCAACAACGAGGCAGTTTACAATGATGATCCAGACCACGGCTGTCCTCGTGTGTACGTCCCCTTTCTCGAGAGAACGTCAATGGAAAAAGTCCAATCCGGCCTCACGCCAGCCCACTCGCTGGCGGCCCTCAACCAGGGCGACGAGCGACTCGTGAACAACTTGAAGGCCGAGCACTCGTCCCGCCGTGAGTTCATGCGACTCTCCGGGCTGGCGGTCGGCGTGACCGCGCTCGCCCTCCCCGCGACCGGATTGGCCGCCGGCCGGCCGGCACAGGCCCGCGATCCGGACGCCGTACTCGCCCGGCTGATCGAGGGGAACAAGCGGTTCGTCAGCGGTCAGCTCGTCCACCCTGGGCGGAGGCCGGAGGACTTCACAGCACTGGCGGAAGGGCAAGCGCCCCTTGCCATCATCATCGGGTGCGCGGACTCGCGGGTCGCGCCCGAACTGGTCTTCGACCAGGGCGTCGGCGATCTTTTCGTGGTCCGCGTGGCCGGGAACATCGTCAGCGGCGCGGGCCCCACCGTGAAGGGGAGCATCGAGTTCGCGGTCGCCGAGCTGGGCGCCAGGCTGATCATGGTGCTGGGACACAGCCAGTGCGGCGCGGTCAAGGCCGCCATCGTGCACATCGATGCCAACGACGCCCTGCCCGGGTCGATCGGCAACCTCATCGACCCGATCCGGCCGGCGGTCGCCGCGGTGAAGGGGCGACCCGGCGACAAGCTGGTCAATGTCACCCGAGCCAATGTCGAGCGGGGCGTCGAGCTGCTCAAGGGGCTCGATCCGATCGTATCGAAGTTCGCCAGGACCGGTGAATTGAAGGTGGTCGGCGCGACCTACGAATTGCGCACCGGCCTGGTTGAGGTCTTCGGCTGACCGGCCGGTGGCAGATTGAGGGTCAAGACACCCACGGGCTGCGCCTCCTGGCGACAGCCCGGGGTCGTGGACGCCACCGATGATCTCACTACGTCCTTAATGGCCGCCGCTCTCCTTGAGCTTGTTCAGCACGTCTTCGAGGTTGAAGCTGGCCGCCTTCTGCCGCTGGGGGTAATCCTTGAAGGTGGCCAGAAACCCGCCGACGTACTGCTGCGCCGGAACGAGCAGAAAGGCGTGGTCGAGCGACCAGTCGTAGTAGGTGTTCGACGTGACGTCGGCCCGCTCGTAAGGGTCGATCCGCAGGTTGAACATTTTTGGCACGCGCAGCGAGGTGAACGGCTCGCCCCAGATCCTCAATGTTCCTTGGGCGCGCTGCTCGAGGAACACGAGCTTCCAGTTGTCGTACCGCAGCGCCACGATCTGGGCGTCATCGTTGCAGTAAATGAACGAATCGCGGGGGCTCTTGTTCGTCTGGCCGGTCAGATAAGGGACGAGGTTGAAGCCGTCGAGGTGAACCTTGTAGGTGTTCTCGCCGATCTGGTATCCCTTGAGCAGCTTTCCCTTGACGTCCGGATCGCCGCCGATCGCGGCCAGAGTCGGGGCCCAGTCCAGGTGCGAGACGATCTGGTTCGACACCGAGCCAGGCTTGATCTTGCCCGGCCAGCGGACCATGGCCGGAACCCTGTAGGCGCCCTCCCAGTTCGTATTCTTTTCACTGCGGAACGGGGTCGAGGCGCCATCGGGCCAGCTATTGGCGTGCGGGCCATTGTCGGTGCTGTACATCACGAACGTGGTATCGGCCAGTCCCAGCTTATCCAGAGCGTCGAGCACGGAGCCGACGTTCCTGTCGTGGTCGATCATCACGTCGGCGTACTCGCTCATCCACCGCCCGGCCTGGCCGCTGCTCTCCGGCTTGGCGTGGGTCCGGAGGTGCATGTGCGTGAAGTTCACCCAGACGAAGAACGGTTTGCCGGCCTTGTGCTGGCGATCGATGAAGTCGATGGCCCGGGCCGCGATGTCGTCGTCGATCGTTTCCATCCGCTTCTTCGTGAGCGGGCCGGCGTTGACGATGGTCTGCCCGCCCTTGCCGTCGGCCTTGCAATCGAGCACGCCGCGCGGGCCGTACCGCTTGCGGAACTCGGGATCCTTCGGGTAGTCCGGAAGCTCCGGCTCTTCCTCGGCGTTGAGGTGGTAGAGGTTGCCGTAGAACTCATCAAAACCGTGCATCGTCGGCAGGTGCTCGTCGCGGTCGCCCAGGTGATTCTTGCCGAACTGCCCCGTGGCGTAGCCGAGCGGCTTGAGCAGCTCGGCGATCGTCGGGTCTTCTTTCCGGCTGCCGAGCTCCGCGCCCGGCAGGCCCACCTTGGTGAGACCCGTGCGGATGCCGTGCTGGCCGGTGATGAATGCGGCGCGACCGGCGGTGCAGCTCTGCTCGCCGTAGTAATCGGTGAACTTCATGCCATCCTTGGCCAGGCGGTCGATGTTCGGGGTGCGGTACCCCATCAGGCCGTCGGTGTAGGCGCTGATGTTCGACTGGCCGACGTCGTCGCCCCAGATGATCACGATGTTGGGCTTCTTCTCGGCCTGGGCGGCGCCCGCGTTCGTCGTTACCAGGCCCGCGCCGAGCCCGAGGATGAACAAGGTTCGGAGAGTCGCTTTCTTCATGATGCCGTGGCTCCTGGAGACTCTACTTCGTCTCGGTTGGGGTCTATAGTAAAAGCTGAACTGATCGACAAGCTCAAGGCGCTCGTCGCTGGTAATCCGGATTGGAATTGTCCCGGCAACTTTGCCTCAGGCCAGGTCGGTCCACGGTCGCGTGGCGTCTGCAATCCCGTTCGCAGGACGTTCAAGCCGTCCCTGAGCCTCAGTAGGTATGCTGCTCTCCGCCGTCTTCGGCGGCGGCCGGGGCCGGGGCCGCGGCCGCCGGGGGGACGGTGCGGGCGTCGGCCTCCTGCTTGAGCCGGGCGATGGCCTGCGCCAGAGGCATCGCTCCCAGGTCGCCGGCGATCCTGTCGCGGTAGGAGACAGCCTGCTGCTCGGCTTCCTTGGCACCCACGACCAGCATGGCGGGAATCTTCTCGAGCTGGGCGTCGCGAATCTTGGCGTTGATCTTCTCCGGCCGCTGATCGAGCGTGGCTCGAAAACCGGCTGCGAGCAGCGCCTCCAGCACGGCCCCGGCGTAGTCGGCCACCTTGTCCGAGATCGGCAACACGCGCACCTGCTCGGGGGCCAGCCAGAGCGGGAAGGCACCGGCGAAGTGCTCGATCAGGATGGCAAGAAACCGCTCCAGGCTGCCGAAGGGAGCGCGGTGGATCATCACCGGACGATGGGTGTGATTGTCCTGTCCAATGTACTCCAGCTCGAACCGCTCGGGCAGGACGTAGTCAAGCTGGACGGTGCCAAGCTGCCACTCGCGGCCGATGCAGTCACGGACCATGAAATCGACCTTCGGCCCGTAAAACGCGGCTTCTCCCGTGCCCACGAAGAAAGGCAGGCCCATCTCCTGAAGCACGGCCTCGATTTCCTGCTCGGCCTTCCGCCAGATGTCGCCGTCGACGCCCTGGAACTTGGGGTCGGTTGGGTCGTGCTTGGACAGCCGCATGCGGTAATCGGTCAGCCCCAGCGAGCCGAGCACATACCGGGTCAGCTCCATCGTGGCCCGGAATTCCTCGCGGACCTGATCGTGGGTGCAGAAGAGGTGGGCGTCGTCTTGTGTGAAGCCCCGGACCCGGGTCATGCCCGCGAGCTCGCCCGACTGTTCGTAGCGGTAAACCGTGCCGAACTCGGCCAGTCGCAAGGGCAGGTCGCGATAACTCCGCGGCTGTGCGGCGTAGATCTGGATGTGGTGCGGACAGTTCATCGGCTTGAGCAGATACTCCTCGAAGTCGCAAGTCTGCTCGAGGTAGCCGATGCGCTCGGGGACGCTGAGCGCGAAGAACGACCGGGACATGCCCGTCGTCTTCTGGCCATCGGGCCCGGTCTGGATCTCGGGCAGCCGCTCGGGAATGCCGGCCTTGCCCAGCAGCATGCGCTGGGCCTTCTCATCGAGGGTGTCCGCGATCAGGCCATCGAGCAGCTCCTTGGCTGCGTCGTCAGAGAGCATCTTGAGCGGCGGGAACTGGCCGTCGCGGTACTTGGGATAATGACCGCTGGTCTTGTAGAGATCGATCTTGCCGATGTGGGGAGTGTACACGGGCTGGTACCCGCGTTTGATCAGCTCGGTCTTCATGAATGTCTCGAGAATCCCCCGGACGATGGCCCCTTTGGGCATCCAGAGGATGAGTCCCTTGCCCACCAGCGGCGAGATCGTGAACAGGCCCAGTTCCTTGCCGATCTTGCGATGATCGCGCTTCCTGGCCTCCTCGAGCCATGCGAGATGGGCGTCGAGCTCTTTCTTGTCAAAAAAGGCCGTGCCGTAGACGCGCTGGAGCATCTTGCGGTCGGTCTGTCCCTTCCAGTAGGCGCCGGCGATGGAGAGCAGCTTGAACGCCCCGACCTTGCCGGCGTGGGGAATGTGGGGGCCGCGGCAGAGATCGACGAATTCGCCCTGGCGATAGAAGCTGAGGACGCCGAACTTATACAGCTCGCCGTCGATATGCTCGACCTTGAGGGTCTGGCCCAGGTCGGCGACGAACTGGCGGGCCTCGTCCACCGGCAGAGAGAACCGCTCGAACGGCTCCGCGTCCTTGAGGATGCGCGCCATCTCGGTCTCGATGGCTGGAAAGTCGTTCTCGGAGAGGCTGTGGCCGTCGATCTCGACGTCGTAGTAGAAGCCGTTGGCCGTGGTCGGTCCAAACGCGAGCCTGACTCCGGGAAAGAGCCGCATGATCGCCCGGGCCATGATGTGCGCGGTGGAGTGGCGAAGCACGTCGAGCGCCTCGCGGTCCTTCGAGGTCAGAATTCGCAGCTCGATCGGCCCGGTCGCGGCCGTCCCGTTCTCGAGCGGCCGGTCGAGGTCAACGACCGTGCCGTTGGCCATCGCCGCCACTGCCGCTTCGGCCAGCCGTTTGCCGAGCTCCGCGGCCACCTCACGAGGCCGGGCCCCATCGGGATATTCCTTGATCGAACCATCCGGCAGCTTGATCTGGAGCATCGTCGGCCACATCTCCGAGGTCGTTGGGTCGCCTGGTGATCGGGGGGTTCATCATGCTTGCTTTGATTGGCCCAGATTAACCCAAGAACGCGGTTCCTGCCAATCCCACGCCCTCGCCCGGGGCGATCGAGAGGCATCGACCCCGCGCTGCGGCCGAGCCGGAGCCGTGGCGGTCACCAGCATGCCGGCCAGAACCAGTCCCATCGCGGTCAGCTTGAGCAACATCTGGATCGTACCCCTGGGTATCGATCACCTGTGATCGGCTCGACCATCCCACCCCAGGACCGTCCCGGAGGTGCGCCGGATCGAACGGGGTAGTTTGTACCACGCGGTCAACGTATGTCAACCAACGAGTCGACTGGCCCGTCGGCCGGCGCAGGCGAAAGACCTCCGGGAACGCGAACGAAATCACGGCGACAGCCGCTCGATGAGCCAACCGCCTTCGCTTCGGGTGTACCGCAGCCGGTCGTGCAGCCGGCTGGGCCGCCCTTGCCAGAACTCGAGGACCGTGGGGACGACGCGGTATCCGCCCCAGTGCTCGGGGCGGGGAATCTGGCCGTCGGCATACTGCAGCTCGAGGGCGCGAATGCGGGCTTCCAGGATCTCGCGATCGGCAATCACCTCGCTCTGGCGCGAGGCCCAAGCGCCCAGCCGGGAGCCAACCGGCCGGCTCTGGAAGTAGGCGTCGGATTCCTCGACCCGGATCCGCGCGACCGGCCCTTCGACCCGAATTTGCCGCTCCAGATCGTGCCAGTGGAAAACCAACGCCGCGTGCGGGTTGGCCTCGAGCTCGCGGCCCTTGCGGCTCTCGTAGTTCGTGAAGAAGACAAAGCCCCGCTCGTCATACCCGCGCAACAGGACAATCCGCGCCGAGGGACGGCCGGCGGGCGACGCGGTGGCCAAGACCATGGCATTGGGCTCGGGAATCGCGCTGAGTGTCGCTGCCTCGAACCAGCGGTGGAACTGGCGGATCGGGTCGGGATCAAGCTCCCCCTCGGTCAGGCTCACGCGGTTGTAGTCTTGCCGCGACTCGTGAACGCTCAAGACCGCCGCTCCCGATCGAGCCCAGAATCGGACCCCAGTTGCTCATCGGCTATCATGGCTTATGGCCTGGCATCGTCAAGAGGTTCACCACGTTCATCATCGCCCGCGACGTGTGATAGGTGGAAAGGGTCCCTTGGCAATCGCGTGAGGTTTGGGTTAGGCTCAATAGGTGCAATTGCGACTACGCTCAGCACGAGCTCAGCTCAAGGTCATCGTCAGGGAAGAGACGGTAGACCAGGGTGGCCGGACCTGGTCGAGGCGAGGAGGCGTGTGATGACAATCGGCGAAAATTGGTTGCGGGAGGAGAATGATCTCCCAGGGTTCCTGCAACGGATTCAGTCCGGAGATGAGAGCGCGGCGCGGGAGTTACTGCAGCGGTACGAGCCGGAGGTACGGCTTGTTGTACGCCGCCAGTTGCCCAGGTTGCTGCGTTCGCGATTCGATTCGCTGGATTTTCTGCAAAGCGTCTGGGGGAGTTTCTTCCGCCGGATGCGGGACGCTCCCACCGACTTCGAAGATTCACGACACCTTGTCGCGTTCCTCGCCCGTGCTGCGAAGAATAAGGTGATCGACGAGTATCGCCGGGCCGCGAGTTTGAAGCAGGACATGCACCGGGAAGAGCCTCTCTGGGTGGACGGCAGGCGCCCCAAGGAGGTTGCCGGTCCGATCGATTCACCGAGCGAGCTGGCTCAGGCGCGTGAGGTTTTGGGGCGGCTGCGGGATCTCTTGCCGGAGGAGCGGCGATCGATTCTGGAGTTGAAGGCGGAGGGCCTTTCGAGCAGGGACATCGGCGAGCGGCTGGGTATCAGCGAGCGGACCGTGCAGCGCGTTCTCGAGGAATTGCGGCGGCGCATGGAGTCGGAGTGGGAGTCACGGGGATGAACGTGGCCGCCTCGGGGCGGACGTGGGAGGAGGCGTCCTCCCCGGACGCGCTTCGCTTGACTCGAGCGTACGAAGAGGCCTGGCAGCGCGGCGAACTTGCCGGCTCGCGGCTTGATCCGGCCGAGTTCCTCTCTCGACTGAGTGCCGGCCAGGAGGTTCCGGGGGCTCGCCTGGCCATCCTGCGCACGGACCTGTCATTGCGCTGGGATGCGGGCGACCGCGTGGGTCCGCATTGGTATCTGGATCGGTTTCCCGACCTGGGTGAAGATTGCCTGGTCGCCCTGGCCTACGAAGAGTTCTGCCTGCTCGAGGAAGACGGCCAGGCACCCGAGACCGCCGATTTTCTGGCGCGATATAGTGCTCTGGCCGAGCCGCTCCGCAGGGTACTGGACATCCATTGCCTGATCGGTTCGGCGACCGTCTCGAACTCGATGATCTCCCCCGGCTCGTTGGTCTCGATTTCCCCGGCCACGACCGATTCGGCCTCGCGAGTCGTGTTTCCCGATGCCGGCCAGACGATTGGCGGGTTCTACCTGGTCGAGGAGCTGGGGCGGGGGGCGTTTGCCCGCGTCTTCCTGGCTCGCGAGCGGCAACTGGCGGATCGACCGGTGGCGCTGAAGGTCAGCCGCAGGGGTTCGCGGGAGCCCCAGGCGCTTGCCCGCCTCCAGCACACCCACATCGTGCCGGTGTACTCCCACCGCGTCGATCCGGCCACCGGGCTGCATCTGCTGTGCATGCCCTACTTCGGCCGCATCACCCTGGCTCGAGTCCTTGCCGAGGTCGGTCAGGAAGACCAGATCCTCTCCGGATCGGCCCTCCTGGGTGCCCTCGACAGGCTGGCGGACCCGGCCGATTTTCCGCAGGCGGGACGATCGGCATGCCGGGCGGCCCTGGCGGAACGAAGCTATGCCCGGGCGATCGCCTGGTGGGCCGCACGGCTGGCCGAAGCCCTCGAACACGCCCATGACCGGGGAGTTCTGCACCGCGACATCAAGCCCAGCAACGTGCTGGTCCTCGACGATGGGATGCCGATGCTCCTGGACTTCAACCTTGCCCGGGAGTCAGTGCTTGCCGAGGACGAGCAGGGCGAGGCGGCGGAAGCCACGCTGGGCGGGACGGTGGACTACATGGCCCCCGAGCACCTCGAGTCGCTGGCCGAGGGATTCTCGGACCGAGTCGATCGGCGATCCGACATCTACGGGCTCGGTGTTCTCCTTTACGAAGCGATCGTGGGCAAGAAGCCGTTCCTGCCGCCGCGGAAAACCCACTCGGTGATCGATTCGCTGCTCCGGGCGGCCGATGAGCGCCGTCACGACCCGGGAATCCTTTTCACCGGCGACGTGGACGTCCCTGCGCCGCTGCGGGCGGTGATCCGCCGCTGCCTCGAGCCCGAGCCCGAGGACCGCTACCAGAGGGCGGCCGAGCTGGCGGCCGATCTGCGGGCGATCGCCGACGATCTACCGCTGTGTCATGCGCGCGAGCCCATCTTCAGCCGGGTCAACCGGCTGCTGCGCCGTAACCGCCGCCGGCTAGCCAGTGCCGCGGTCGTCCTCGTGGCCGGCGCCGCGGTCCTGGGTGCCTACCTCAACTATCAGTTGGAACGGTACGATCGGTTCGAGGAGGTCCGCGGCCTCTATCAGACAGCCTGTACGGCCATCGACCAGGACGACTTCGAGAAAGCCCAGATCTTGCTCGACAACGCCGCCCAGCGGGCCAGCCATTCCGAGCTTGGCACGTTCCGCAACCTGCTGAAGTGGGAGACGTTCTGGGGCTTCGGCGGCAAGCTGCGGCGAAAGCTCGATCAGCTCTGGGTGAACCCGGATCTGGAGGATCTGGAAGACCAGATCCAATTCAAAGCCTCGATGTCCAAGAAGATCGTCATCGCCCGGGACCAAGCCGACCACTTGCTGAAAGAGTCCGAGAATCTCCGGTTCCGGCTGCTCGGCCTGGGCGCAGACTTGCCCGGCGCGATCAAGGATCTGAAGCTGCAACTCGCTCCGTTCCATGTTCTGACATCGAAGGATGACTGGACCAAGCTTGAATATATCTGGGGTCCTTTGGACGAAGCTCGGCAAGAGCAACTTCGCCGCGAGGTCAACGAGCTGCTTTTTGTCTGGATGGTCCAGGTCGAGACCTCGGTCCGCAAGCTCGACGAGACCGCCGCCGCCGGCAAGCCCAGCGATCCCGCCGCCCTCACGCAGGCACTGAACGTGTGCGACCGGGTACTGACCTTTGCCGAGCCCAGGGAGCCCTGGCTCGCCCTGCGGGCTCTGCTGGAAGAACCGCGCAAGGGTCCTGCGCGTGACGGCATCGGCCCGGCCGCCGGAAACAGTGCCGCGCTCACGCCGAAAACACGGAACGGCGAGCCGGTCCACGTTGGCAACGAAAAATCGGCTCCAGCCTGCTTTCAATGGGGACTGCTCTGCTCCAGCCAGGGCCGGCCGAAGCGCGCCATCGAGTGGATGCAGCAGGCTGTCTGGCTCGACTGGAGCAATTACTGGTATCAGTTCTACCTGGCCTATCTGCTGGACCAGGAGGGACTGGCCGACGATGCGCTGGACCACTATAGCGCGGCGGTGGCGTGCCAGCCGAATTCGCCCTGGGTGCGGTTCAACCGCGCCTGTATCTATCGGGCCAAGGGGAGATGGTCCTGGGCCCTCGATGATCTGCTCACGGCGCGAAGACTGATGGAAGGCAGACCCGAGGCGCATCAGGTGGCCCTCGAGATCGGTGACCTGCACTGGTCCCTCGGGAACTTTGCCCAGGCCGCCAACGAATACAGGGGGATCATCGCCGCGGCTCCGAACAGTGTGTATGCCTGCGCGGCCCGTTTGAATCTCGCGAACATTGACGCGGAGTCGGGCAGGGAAGCGAGCGCATGGGCGACTTACGAAGCGCTGCTCAAGACCCACCCCGATGATCGCCCGGCCAGGTTGGGCCGGGCCAACCTCAGCCTCCGGCTGGGACAGCCCGACGCCGCCCTGAAGGATCTCAACGTGCTGCTAGGGCCGGGAGTCAAGATCGGGGATCGCGACGACGTCCTGGCAACCCGCGCGATCGCCCTCTTGCTCTCGAAGCAGTGGTCCGAGGCGGTGGCCGATGCCGAACTTGCCCGGCGGCTGCGGCCTTGCCCGGCGCACGAGCGGCTGCTGCAACGGACCTTGCTGGCCGCCAGCCGGTTCGACGAGCTGCAACTCGACCGTCCGGAAGAGATCCTGCTCTTGCCGGCGGCCGGCGCGTGGCTGACGGCCGACCTCCGGGCCGCGGCGACGAAACTGTCCCGACGAGCCTCGGGTCCGGAACTGCCCTCTTACCGGGCGCTCCTGAATCGGGCAGTGATCCTCTCCGCCCTGGGCGATCACACCGCAGCCAGCGCGGTTTCGGATCGCGCCCTGGACATGGCTGCCCTCTCTCCGGAGGCGCACCTGGTTCGGGCCCGCGTGCTGCATCGCGCCGGTGACTGCGAACGCGCCTTTCACGAAATCGACGTTGGCCTGAAGCTCAAGTCCGATCAACCCGGCCTGCTCGAGCTGCGCGGCGTCTTGCTGAGCGAGGCCGGTCATGCCGAGGAGGGCCTGGTTTCTCTGGACCAGGCGATCTCCCTGTCGCCCAACCACTTCGCCTACCTGCACAAGGCGACGGCGCTTGTGGCCCTGAATCGGTACGAGGAGGCCGTCCATGAATGCTCCATGGCCTTGAAACGCGATCCGGAGCTGCCGCAGGCGTATCTCAGCCGGGCTCGCTGCTACGTCGAGCTCTTGATCTGGGATCGCGCCCTGGCCGATCTGGAACAGGCCGCGGCCTGGGCTCATGGGGATCTTCGCCTGCAGACGGGTATCATGCTGACGTATGCAAAGTGCTTGCAAGAGCGTCCCGAGCACATAAGCCGATGGCTATTGCTTCTCGAGCGCACGTTTCGCCTGGGGTGGGACGTGTTGACGCGGACCTCGGTGTCGACCGGGGTTTATCGGTGATGACCGCGATCACCCGGCCTGACGCACGCGCCGGGGGGGGGGGGCAGGACGGCCATGGGAGATCCGCAGTTAGCTCAGGCGAAGGTGTCTGGCCAGAACTTCGCTGAGGAGTTTCAGCGTTTGGTTCAAACCGCATCAGACTCGCCAGTTGGCCAAGGTCAGCGGATAGCCGAGCTGCTGGACCCGCTGGAAATGGGCGGTGTTGCCCGTGACCAGCTCCAGGCCATGCGTCAGGGCGATGGCGGCAATCATCGGATCGGCCAGGCCGATGGGCTGGCCGATTCGCTCCAGCTCGCCGGCGATGCGGCCAGCCAACTCGGCGGCTGCTTGGTCGAAGGGGATCACTTCTTCCGAGGCGATGGCTGCCAGGAAGTTTTGCAGTTGCCGAGTCGCCTGCTTCTTCTGATAGCCCCGGATCACCTCCATGAAGGTGACGGCGGAGATCGTATACCGGGAAAAAGCCTTACGGTAGGCCGTGGCGTGGCCGGCGACTGTCGGATTCACTCCTTTGGTGATGTCCGAGAAGATGTCGGTGTCGAGGAGGGATTTGTTCAAAGGTCGAATTCTCGCCAAGTCTCCTCCCGCCGATGGCGGTAGGCGTCGGCAACGATCTCATCCATCAGCTCGGCGTCCTCACGCATGCAGCCCAAGACCGGATCAGGCGGGTTATCGTCGCGGACCGGCGGGGGTGCCAGGTGGCCGAGCTTCAGCTCCCTGAGGAGTAGCCGGGCGGCTTCCGCTATCGCCTCATCCATGGAGGCGAAATGGCCGCTATGGACGGCCGTTTGCAGCGAACTTTCCAGGTCTTCAGGTAAATGGATTGTCATGTTTTGCAATCCCCTTCGCCTTTCAATGTACCACGGCCGGCAGCCGCTGCCAAGCCTGGGCGGAGATTGCGACGATGAATGCAAGCTCTTGTGGCTCACTCGGCTGGGGAATCGACGATGTAACACCTGTAGCATGAGCCGCCGAGTGGTGCAAGCGTGCATGGAAAAGGCTGGCTTGGCGAGATGGAACGGCTGTGATAGGCTGGAAAGCAAAGGGGAAACCGTATCATGACCATGCATTTATCAAAAGACCTGGAGCAGATCGTCCATGACGCGGTGCGCGCCGGCCTCTACGCCCGCGAGGATGATGTGATCCGCGACGCCCTGATCCGACTCAAGCAGACGATGCCTGGGGATACTGAGATGGCTCATCAGGACGCCAAGGGCGCGAAATCTCCTGCCGAGGAAAAGCCGCTCATCGATGCGTTGAATCAGCGATTGCTCGCGGCGGGCCTGGTCATTCAGCTTCCTGATCCCGCCGAGGATATCGACGACGACGATCCGGATGATCAGCCAATCGAGATCGTGGGAGAGCCACTCTGGGAAACGATCATTCGCGAGCGACGTTGACGTGGCGGTGTATTTCGTTGACTCCAGTGCCCTCGTCAAGCGCTATGTTCGGGAAGCCGGAACTTCCTGGGTCCGCCGTCTCACCCGGCAGGGTACGTCCAATTCTATCTATCTGGCTCGTATCATCGTTGTCGAGGTGACCCTGCGATCGCTCGCCGGCGGAAAGGAGGCACGGTCCTTCCTCCGCGAGCCTCTTCGATTCTCTGGAGGTTTCGCAAGCATTTGGCCGGGCGGTATACCGTGGTGGAGATCACGCCGGCTCTTCTGGCTGACGCGGCGAAGCTGGCAAATACCCACGCACTCCGCGCTTACGACGCCGTGCAGTTATCCGCCGCTCTGTCGTTGAACGCTCAAGGGATTGCCATTGGCCTGGGCGGCGTCGTGCTCGTCTCGTCTGATCAGGAACTCAACGGTGCGGCCATCTCGGAAGGGTTGACGGTCGAAGATCCCAATTCCCATCCATGATCTTACCCTGAATTACCCCCGCCAAAGCTACCCCGTCATTCTCGCGGCCAGGAATTGAGCCATTGAGGGAGGGAAAACGGGACAGGGAGAGAAAACGGGACACCACTGAAAAGCACTTGCTTAACCCCTAAGCCGCTTGCATCTTGCATCAAGCGTTTACCTGCATGTCCCCGGGGGCTCCTTCCCCTCGCAAGAGGCGATATCAGTGATGTCCCTTTTTCCCTCCTTTCGGCTCCCATCAATGCCCGAAAATCACCGCCCTGATCCAGGGATTGACCATGGTGTTCCCGGAACACTCCAGAGCGACAAGTCTGCATTGCCCGTCCTTCGCTTCCCCTTGGTCAGACGATGGTTTGCGTTTCGTTACCCTGCTTCGTTACCTTGTCCTTCGAGTTGACGATGAACCAGTTGTTCTGGGTCGTGGAGGCTCCATCACTTACCGTGTTGGCCACGCCATCCGACTGGCACGTGGACGAATTGAGGGCGTCTGTAAAGCCGGTGGGACCAACCCCGCGCATGATCTTGCTGATGCGTAGCGAGTAGGAATCGTTCGAAGACCACTCGGCCAGGATGGCGTCGAGCGCCGCGATGTTGGCACTCGTGTTACTATCGTAGTTGGTGGTCCCGCTGATCAGTATGTCATTGCCGTTGCCCGTGAGCGTATCGACACCTGGGCCGCCGATCAGGATATTGTGGCCAGTCCCCCTGTCGGTCAGTGTGTCTTTGCCCGACCCACCGATAAGCACGTCATTACCCGATCCGGTTGCGCTCAGAGTGCTGCCATTAGCCGAACCGCCGAACATGATTGCATTGACCGTCCCGCCGGCGCTCAGGTTCGTGACTCCCGTGAAGGCGCTGGCGTCGACGATCGCGATGGTCTGGCCGCTGCCGTCCAGCGTCAGGCTGCTGATGCCATAGGCGGCCCGCATCTGGGCCGGGGTGTAGGCGACCGACCCCGCGGGTGGATCCAGCGGCACGGTATTGGCCATGCCGTTGCCGATGATCGACGGGTTGACGGTCAGCGTGCCGTTGACGTAGGTGATGCTGTAGTTGCCCAGACCACTCCCAGTCGCGGCGCTGGGCACGATGGGAGTGCCGATCGGCGCCGACGCCGGCGCCCCAGTGCTGGTCAGGGTCACGCCGGTGACCGTGTTGCTGTTGACCAGGCCGCTGGTGGTGAAGGCCGTGGTACCCAGAGACAGCGCGGTGCCGTAGGTCTTCGATTGATTGCCGGCGGTGATGGTGAGTGGCGCCGCCTTGACTGTCAAGTTGCCGTTATCGTAGGTGATCGAGTAGTTGCCCAGGCCGGTGCC
>JBEKTN010000169.1:0-17096 GCA_049516015.1 Isosphaeraceae bacterium
AGGGGGCATCCTCGATCGCCCAATGTCCATGCATTGTGCCACAGGCTCTTACGCGGCGAAAGACCCCGTCCGATTTGGCGGCTAACCATAAGGTCGGGTGACACGCAGGGAAGCCCCAGGGCCGAAGCCTGTGCGTCTGGGGCCGACCCCACAAGTGGGGTTCCCCCCGCTCCGGCTCCGCCGCCAGCCACCCGGATCCTGGCAGCTCTGGAATGGTGGAGTTCAGCGAGGAGTCTCGAAAAATGGATTCGCATCTGGAGTGACGTGGTGCAGTGATGGCTCGATCAGCTCTCGTTGCTCCGGTGGGAGCGTGGTAGAGTAAGAGGCGTCGGCGGAACACGGGCCCGGGCACGCTACAGATGAGCGGCTCCATCGCGGCAGGGTGAACCGCGTTCAGGACGAGGGGAGAGCGGCATGGCCAAGCGGCCGGTCCACTGGTTCGAGGGGATGTTCCTGAAACCCCACCATTTTCAGGCTGCCGACCGCTACTCTCGTGATCGGCTCCTGGAATCCGAAGACTGGCTGCACCCCCATGACTGGGGCCTGCGCGCGGTGCGGTTTGACGACGACGCGATAGCCAATTACGCGTTGAGACTGCTCTCCTGCCAGGCTCGCTTCAAGGACGGTACGACCTTGACGGTCCCGGACGAGGCGACCGTCGATCCGCTCGAGCTTCGACCCGTGCTGGGACAGCAGTCCGAGGCGATCGTGTATCTGGCCATACCGGCCTGGCAGTCCAGCCGCTCCAACGCCGAGAGAGTGCGAACAGACCAGAACACACGGTACCTGGTCAGCTCGCTGGAGTGGCCGGACGAGAACACCGGCGGCGATGAGGAGGAGATCGACTTTCGGAATATCCACGCCCGGCTACTCCTGGAGAACCAGCTCACACCCGGATTCGAGATTCTCCCGCTGGCCCGAATTACTCGCACCGCGGGGGCCGATGCGCCACCTCGAGTCGATCGCGCCTATGTTCCGCCGATTCTCGGGCTCGATGCCTGGACTCCTTTGCAGGACGACGTCATGGCGCTCTTCCGCCAAGTCGAGGCCTGGATCGACCAGGAATCCAATCAGATCGTCGGCCGCAAGATCGCCTTTGACAGTCAGGTGCTGGGGGATGCCGAGCGAATCCTCCGGCTTGCGGTCCTCAATAGCGCCTCGACGGTCATTCAGGCGGTGATGTTCACCAGAGGGCTTCATCCACTGCTCATGTATCAGGAGCTCTGCCGGTTGCTCGGCCAGCTCTCGATCTTCGGCGAGAGCCGGCGGCCAATCAAGATCCCGGGCTACGATCACGACAAGATCGGACCGATCTACGCGACCGTTATCACCGAGATCCGCCGCTTGCTCGGTGAGCTCGGGCAGGTGCCTTTCGAGAAACGATATTTCAAGCTCGAGGGCCGACGCTTTCAGGTTCATCTCGAACCCGACTGGACGCTGGAATCCACGAAGTTTTACATCGGCGTCGAGACGACCGAACTGAACGACGCCGAGTGCGACGAGCTGATGAAAACGACGGACTGGAAACTGGGCAGCGGCGAGCAGGTCGAGACGATCTTCCAGAAGCGGGAAGAAGGTCTCAAGATCACCCCCTTGAACCGTATCCCCCCGGCCCTTCCCGCCGGAGTTGTCTACTTCGAGATCGTGCGTAACCCGGAGTACTGGAAAGATGTGGTGCGGACCAGGACTCTTGGCCTGCGGTTCAAGCTCGACCGCGGCAAGTTCTTGAGCCCGCAAATGCTCGCCCTGACCAGTCCCACCACCGAGAGAACGGTCAACCTCCAGTTCGCTGTCTTCGTCGTGAAGAGTCGTTGACTTCGCCGTCGCTGGCCGAGCCGCCTCCCTCTGGGTGATTCGCGAGGAAGCTGCCGCAGATGACAGACGCATTTGCCGACGTGGTGATGCCGGTCTTTCAAAAGGTCCTCCAGCTTCTGGACCGGCTTTTCCTGGGTGAGGCACGCACTCCCGACGAGGTCATGGCGCAGACTCGGTCGTGGATCGAGGAGGCCGGCAGGAAAACCGTTGCGAAGCCGGACCTGGCGCGCTCGTTTGAACTGGCCAAGTTCGGACTGGTCACCTGGATCGACGAGATCCTGACTGATTCGACCTGGGGCGCAAACGCCCGCTGGAGTGTGGGGGTCCACCTACTGGAATGGAGCATCTACGGAACTCGTATGGGTGCCTCGAAGTTCTTCGACGAGGCGGAGAGGGCTGAAGAGGAAGGCGATATGGACGCTCTCGAAGTCTTCCTGCTGTGCGTGATCCTCGGTTTCAAGGGTATCAAGGCTCACGACGAGACCAACCTGTCCGAGTGGGTCGAGCGAGTTTATGGCCGTGTGAGCGAGGCCAGTTCTGTCGCTTCCCGGCCATTCACGGAAGAAGACGGCAGCGTGTCCCGGTTCGGGCCCCTGCGCGGGCCGTCGCTGCTGCTCACCGTCGCCATCCTCGTGGCCATCACCATGCTGTTCACCCTCGCGGCGTACTTACTGGCTGTGCATCTGGATTATTACAGCGGGGGCTAGCCGCCCTCGCGTTCACCCGATCGGAAACGGGGCAATCTCTTGGAGTTGGTCAACTCGATCATCAACAACCACGTGACCTTGGTGGTGTACGGGATCGTCGGGTCCATCACCGCGGCGGCCGCATTGATGTGGTCAAAGCATCCAGTTCGCTGGATCTTGGTCTTGCTGACCGTGGGAGTGATCATTCTCGCGGTGGGGATCAATGTGCCGTCAATCGACCCGCGGCTGCCAGGCGCTTTCCGGGAGCCCTATTTCAAGCTCTGGGTCTTGGGCTTGGGCTTGGCGGCACTTTACACGCTCGTGCACCTCATCAGCACGTTGATCAGGGCCCGCCGCAAGCCCACCGCCGAGGATGCCGGCACTCCGCCGCGTTTTCCCGATCTCGAGGGAGCCTGGGATGAGATCCTGATGCGTCTTGGGCATGCAAGTTACGACACCGGGCAACAGAACCTGTTCTTGCTGCTGTCACCGGATGAATCTCTGGCCGCGGCGATGATCCAGGCCTCGGGAGTGAACATGTTCGCGTCGGCACCCTCGGGCCCCGACGCGCCGATCCACGCTTATGCCACCGCCGACGGCCTATTCATAAGTTGTGCAGGAGCCTCGTCGTGGGGCCGGCAAGACGCCGAAGGGACGGCCCGGCTCGAGGATTTATGCCAGAAAATCCTCGCACTCAACCCCGATCAGCCAACTCTGCGAGGCGTGGCCGTCCTTTATCCCATGGAAAAAGCCACCTCGGCTGAAGCCCTCCAAAAAGCCAGCCCGCTACGAAACGACCTCCAGACCATCTCGGCGGCTTTCAAGCTCCGCTGTCCCGCCATCGCCGTACTTTGCCTCCATGAGTCGCGCTCGGGGTTCAACGAGTTTGCCAGGCGCATGCCGGACAGCCTCAGAAACAATCGGTCTGGGTTCTCGGTGCCACTGACCTTGCCGTTCAACAAAGGCGTTGCCCAGCGGGGCCTCAACTGGTTCGCCCAGTGGTTCCAGAGCTGGTCGCTCAACCTGATGGTTCAGGATTACCTCAACAAGGAGGGGAACGGAAAACTCGTCGAGATGAACGCGCAGATGCGCCGGGACCTGCCCGGCCTGCGTGACCTGATCGATTCCTCGTTCTCGACCCACGCCCGAGCCGAACCGATCCTCGTGCGGGGCTGTTACTTCATCGCCTGCGGACCCGAACCAGAAAATCATGCGTTCGTCGCCGGTCTGGTTCGTGGCGCCAAGAGCAAGATGATCGCGGATGCGGGCTACACAAGCTGGTCGCGGGGAGCCGATGAGATCGAGCGCCGATATCAACTCATCTCTCTCGGCTTGGGCCTGGGTACCGCGGCGATCGTGCTGCCAATCTGGTTTGGGGGTATCTGGCACCGGCTCAAGAACCCAAGAGTGGGTCTGGACTGGCTCTTCTGGACTGGACTTGTGCTCCTGGCCATCATCTGGCTGGCGGGCCTGCTTTATCCGCTCATTCGCGACCGGGCGTTCCAACGAGCCACGAGTTGAATACGTTACGCAGGGCATATCAGGTTTACATCCCCAACCTCCGAGGTGAGGCCCACGCGGCCCTGGAGATCGTCAGGCAAAAGCGGGTGACGACGGATCGCTTCGGGTTCTGAGCAGTCGAGGGGTATCCATGCTGACCGATCCGTCAACCAGCTATGATGAGATCCCCTATTCGGACAACTGCTTCCCTTACACGCATCCGGATCATCTGGCGACCGTGGCGACGCTGTACGGACTCACGCCTCCTCCAGTAAGTACCTGCCGCGTTCTCGAGCTGGGCTGTGCCCGTGGCGGCAACCTCATCCCGATGGCGCTCGGTCTTCCCGACGGCCGCTTCCTGGGGATCGACCTCTCTTCCCGTCAGATCGCCGAGGGCCGCGCGATCATCGAGAAGCTCGGCTTGCATAACATCGATTTGCAGACCCTGAGCATCACCGATATCGGTGAGAACTCCGGGCTGTTCGACTACATCGTTTGCCACGGTGTTTACTCCTGGGTTCCCGAGCAGGTTCGTGACAAGATTCTGGCGATCTGCTCCGAAAACCTCGCTCCCAGCGGCGTGGCCTATGTCAGCTACAACACCTATCCAGGCTGGCACGAGCGCGGAATGGTCCGGGAGCTGATGGCATACCACGTCCGGAATTCGAGGGAAGCGCTGGACCGGGTGGAGCGAGCCCGCGCTTTTCTTGAAGAGCTCGTCCGGGTGATGGCTGTCAAGACAAGCTCGTACGCCCGGATCATTCGGAGTGAGGGCGAATTCCTTCGCGGCGTCAGCAATACCTACGTCTACCATGAGCACCTGGAAGAGACGAACCAACCGATGTACTTCCACGAATTCATCGGCCGGGCGCGGGCCAAGGGGCTGAGCTTTCTGGCCGAGGCGCGCACGCCCGGCCTGATCGATAACCTGTCCCCTGAAGCCAGGTCGGCGATTGAGCACTGGGCCAGTGACACCGTCACTCGTGAGCAGTACCTCGACTTTCTCTGCAACCGGACCTTTCGCCGAACTCTCCTGTGCCATGAGGCGACGGACCGCCGCCCGCCCGGCCTGAACGAGGTGCTGGCCTCGATGACCATCAGCACCGGGGTCAGGCCGGTCTCCCCCGCGCCGGACGTCGTCTCCGACGCGCCTGAGCAATTCTGCCGACCGGAAGGCGCGGAGACGGTGACCACCAACAATCCCCTGACCAAAGCAGCGCTCATCACGCTTTACGAGGCGCAGTGCCGGTCCTTGCCCTTCCAGACGCTCTGGAACGAAGTCCGTTCACGGCTGGGCTCACGGGTCAACGAGATCGCCGGCGAGGACGAGGGGCGACGGAACCTGGGCGAATCCCTGCTTCGCTGTTTCGGCTCGGGCCTTCTCGACTTCCACGTTCATCCCCCTCGCTTCGCCAGCGAGCCTGGTGAGCGCCCGGTCGCCAGCCCCTTGGCGCGCCTCCAGGCCGAGCAGGAGGAGATGGTCACCAACCTGCGGGGTCGGGCGGTCCAGCTTGACGAGTTTCACCGCCTGGTCCTGCGGCGGTTGGACGGCACACGGGACCAGTTCCAGCTCCTCGAAGAGATCAAGGCCTTGTTTCTGGGTGGTGACTTCACGATCGAGCACGGAGGCCAGCCCGTGCGGGATCCGGCGATGATCGAGGCGATGATCGGGCCCGAGATCGAACCCACGGTGCGCCGGCTGGCCGGGCTGGCGCTTCTCATCGCCTGATGCCGGGGGCGACAACGCTCTTCAGGTGGACGTTCCAAGGACGTGATTGACATAGTCCGGGTCGCCGAAGCTCTGGGGTCGAGCGGCTGCGGGGACCTGTTCCCAGATTGCGGTGGCCTTGGTCCCGCTGGGGTCGAGATTGACACGCAGGTGCCCGTTTGCGTCGAGGGCGACCCGAAATTCATGGAGGGGAAAGCCGAAGTGATCCCTCCCGCCCCAGCCGTTGTAGCCCCGGATGGTGTCGAGCTCGAGTTGCTGGAGATTCGCATCGAAGTCCCCTGTCGTGAATTCGGGAAGATCGACGGGAATGGCGTGGAGCTTGTGCTTGTGTCGTTCTGCGTTGAAATGCTGGACAAGCTGCGCGAATCCGTGGCTGTTGCGGACCTGCGCCGGATAGCCCCTGGCCCCGGCGATCTTCTGGTTGAAGATCTCGATCCCCTTGGCGACGTTTTCCCGCCAGTTCCAGACCTGATTGTCCGTTGGCCTGGGGACCGTGATCTGCATGATGCCCACGCCGCCCAGGTTATCGCGGCTCCAGAGCGGGCAGGCGCCCACGCCGCCATCGGCCGCCGCGAGGAACTGCCGCCCGCCGACCGACTCGAACCGGGCGATCCGGCGCAGGGTGGCGTGGGGCAGCGCAGCTCGCAGCGACTGAAGTGGCGGATTCGTACCGCGGATATCCAGATGGCTGGAGTGAGCCGTCAACACGCGGCCCGCGACGTTGGCCCGCACGCTGATTGACAACGACCCGCCGCGGACCAGCGTGAACGAAATCGCGAAGGTGCCACCGACCACAGTCTTGACGATATCGGGGTGGTCGATTTGCCGATCCGGTCCGTGCAGACAGTGCGAGGCATCGAACCGGAGCCGGACTCTCCAGGTCAAGGGAGTCGTCAGCGCCACGTTCGTGGGTACGCCGACGATCTTCGCCTGCGCCACGATGACGGGCATGTCGCCATTCCCATCGATCGCGAAATGCGTTCCCGCAGCCGGTGCCACCAATTGAAGGCTCGGAGCGGGAGTGGGATTGGCAAACCGCCTCGGCCTTGGCCCTGGCAGCGAAGGGGCGCTCCGCTGCTGGTGGCCTTGTTGACTGTACGACCTGTTCGCACTGCTGGGCGGCATGGGTCTTGACTCCTGGCGAGTAGACGGTGTGGGGTGGCGGAAGATCGATCGAACGGGCTCACGCGGCACCAAGGCGTTGCTCGGTCCAGCGCCACTCACTCAGTGGACCACATCAGCTCTTGCGGAAGAAAGTGCCTTGCCCCGGTCCGTGACCGCCGGAGTGGATAAGCCAGTAAAGCTCGTTTTCAGCGACCTTGCCCTGACCGCTCGAATCGTGCTGGATGACGATGGTCTTCTGTGCATTGGGATGCTTGGGGTCTGGGTCCGGCTGAATCCTCAAGACGATCCCACAGTGCCCCTCTCCGTCGGCGACCCAGACGTCACCGACTTTGACATCTTTCAGTTCCTTGATTTCCGTTCCTTGAGCCCGAAGGTGGCTGGCCAGTGTTGGGACCCGAAATGTGAATCCTCTTAAGCACCGAGTGGAGGCGTTTCCTACCTGGATGTTCTTCTGGTGAGACACCCAATGGGCACACCCCGTCCCGGAAATCGCATGCCAGATGTCGTGCCCGGCATAGACCACGAAACAGTCCTTCGGCTCGACGTGCCGGCTAACCGCTCGGACCGCAGCCTGATAGCCGTCCTTGCATTGCTGGCAATAATGAACACCGTTGTACTCGAAGACGGCGTCTCTTCCCGGATGCTCCTTGCATTTCGTCGACATGATGGGTTCTCCGCTTGTGAACGGACTCGGTTTCGGAGATTGGGCTTTCCCCACGGAGACTCAAGGGAGGAAGGGAGGAAGCCAAGGGGATATTGTTATTCACCGGCGGCAGAAAGGGGACCTGGGCAGACCTCCTCGAAGTCTCACTCTGAGAGTTTGCAGCTCGCGGTTGCCGACCGTGAGGCTGATAAGGTGCAAGTGGTTCGGCATGAGGTAGTTGGCCACGACTCTTATCGGGACGCAGACCACGCGACGTCCATGATCTGGACGAAGGCCCCGAAGTCGTCGTCCTTGTGGAATACCCCGGCCCTCGCATTGCCCCGGTTGATCACGTAACAGCAATACCCTCCGGCCGAGGCCCGGGCAGATCGAGGCATGGCGGATCTCCATGCTAACGAGGCCCAAGAATCGGGGGCTTCCTAGATTCTCCAGACTTCCGCCGAGAATAGCAATGTCCCCGTCGGCTCGACCGAGGGACAGCCCAGGCACCCTCGGACTCCGATCTCAAGCCACCGAAACGCGTGGGTTTCAGCGGATGATCGAGGGGCCGGGTCCAGGGTTCTCATGCGCCTCGGGTCCTTCGGTCTTGCGGGTAATGTTCTCGAACAGGCGTCTGACCAGCTCCGCGGCTGGCTGGCCGGGAGGTTCGTCGGGGTGAGCCTCGGTCCACTCCAGGGCGAGAATCAGGGGAACCCAGCGGATGGATCTAGCGCCCGGTTCAACCGGGTCGAGGCGCGCGACCGCCGGCCAGACGGAAGCCGGCATCTTGACCCCCTCGACTTGATTCACCCTGTGATCGGCGCAGTGCTCGGGTGGCGAGGTAACCAGGTACTCGCGGCAGGCGAGCGGCCGCTCGGGATGGATCGAGCACGACTCGTCTTCGAGAAAGGGGCAGGGGACGCCCTGGCGGAAGTAGGCCAGACCGATCTCGCGTCGGCGGGCGTTGTCCCAGTCAGCCCGCGCCCGGAGCGGAGCGAGCAGCCCGGCGGCGTCGAGCCTGAGCAAAGCCTCGGCGAAGCGGGCCTGGACCTGGGATCGCCGCGGTTCGGGAAGTGATGCGACTAGGTCGCGAACCGCGCGGGCCTCGGCTTCCGCGATCGGCACGAGTTGCCGGCAGCACGCCCCGCAGCCAGCGCGGCAGGAGATCTTCCGCCCCTCCTCCTCGACCTGGGTCACCGTCAGGTCGACGATTTGATCGGTCAGGGCGCGAGCCAGGGGCAAGAGCTCATCGACCCGGGCCGGCCCGGGCGTGACCTCGAGCTCGAGTTCGAGCTTGCCCGCTGGCAGCCTCAAAACGACCCGTGCTGTTCTGGGCTCCGCCAAGGTCTTGCCTCGCATTTGCTTCGGTCGAAATGAGTTGGCGCAAGGTCAGACCGAGTTTCAAGCTAACTTGAAACTCGGTCTGACCCCGAGGCCCCAGGTGATAAAGCCCAAGGCCCAAGGATCTAGGTCATCCTGGATTCTCCAGCCATCCGCCGTGAATAGCAATGTCCCTTTTGCCCACCTCCCCCGTGATTGTCCAGCCTTCCACCGAGAATAGCAATGTCCCCTTTGGGCGGGGGTCCCCCCCTCCAGTCAGTCCTTGACGTTAGCCCTCCATTCTTCCAGGCGAGTGACCTTTGTGATCGCCCCCGAGTACAACTTGAGATGCCCTAAATTCTCCTGATCGAATACACCTTCAACCAGGACGTGCTTGCCACTCAACTTCTGATTCGCTTCGGTGAGATCCACGTCCAGCCAAATCGCGTTCTTCGTGACCGCCTTCTTAAGATCCTCTGCCGAAACGAAAACGGCCTTCGATTCGAATTTCAGGCGCACGACCCCGATTACGCGAACTTTTCGACCGTGGTACCTATGCGGGTGTTGGATCAGATGGATCAGGGAGATGTATTCAGGCTCAGCCATCGCAATGTCCTATCAGGAATGAGAAGCAGTTGCCGCGTAACACGAGTCGATAGCCTCAGCCGCGGCTAGTGGGGAGCGGTCTCGGGCAACGTGGTGACCTTATCGGTGGCTGGATCGTACTTCTTGATGGCGCCGCTCGGGGTGGCAACGTACCCGTCCGCTTTATTCGCCTTACTATATCCTTTGTCACCGGTGTCGTCCGAGAAATTCTCGTTCTCGTACCCTGGGTCATTCGATCCGTGAGTGTGGTACCACACTACGTCGTCAGGCCCCTTCGAAGGCATATTCGAGAGTCCGTCCTTGGTGCCCTTGACGGGCGGGTCGTAGGAGTATGTTCCGTCCGAGTTCTTGTAGACCCACCCTCCATATTCCCGTCCTTCCTTGACGGACTGCGCATTGACGCTTTGCATCGCGTCCACTGCCGCCTCCTCCGCCGTGGAGAACTTCCGGCGCCCCTTTTCGTTCACGGCGGGTGGTGTTGTGGCGGGCGGAGCAGAGCACGGCGTTGTGGGGGCCACAGGGGCTGCCGGCGACAGGCCCTCGACTGCTCCTCCGGCGGCGATGTAGGCGTCCATCCACTCCTTGCGCAGCACTCCTTCCGCCTGCGTCGGCGCCATCGTGAGCTTGCGTCTGCCCAACTCCGGATGGTTCTTGTAGAGCGCCTCGTCGGCCGCCTTCACTGCATCAGGGTTAAGAGGGAGTTTGGCATGGCGCACGGCTAGCAGCCCACCCTCAGGTCATAGATCAGGTGCTCGTCGATTTGATCCATCTTGGCTTCCCCGTCCAGATCGGTGCGTCTCAGAGACTGAGCAGCCCAGGGAAACTGCTCGTCGCAATCAAAGTGGGGTCCAAGAATCACCATGCACTCGATGTAGCGCCGCACGTCCGACTCGTTCACAACGCGGTATTTCCGCGCGTTGGCCAGGCCGCGCAGGGCGAGTTGTTCCAGTCCCTCATCGTCGACCCCGAGTTTCTCAACCTCTCTGGGAAACGTGATTCGAAGGTGATTGGCCATGCGCTTGGCGAACTGCACCTCGAGTCGACGCGTGAAGACGTCCACCTGTTCGCTGCGGATTCGAAACGGCACGGTGCCCACCTCCGCTCACCATGAACCCTCAGACAACGGCGGCCATGAGCGACTTGGCTTCTAGGTGGAGACCGGCGCCTCCGTGAGCAAATTGCAGGAGCAGATCATCGGAATCAGCCTCGATCAAGTAATGGCTGATCGGCCCGTGGAACTCGGCTGACTCCTTCGATGTGCACGTCGGCAGAAAAACCCTCAGCACTCTTGGATCGTAGAACCGAAACAGCACCTTCTTCCCCCCCTCCAGCTCGACGGTCAAAAAGTGCCGCAGGTGTTTCCTGACCTCCTCAAACGGCCGGTCGCACGTCATGTACACTCCCCAACTGTTGCCCCAGCCCTCGCGGACGAGCTGCTCGAGGAAGGGCGATCGCTTGGGCAGCGAGATGAGATACGGCGCCACGAAGGCCAGGCGGGCGGCCTCCGGGCCCTCGTAGAGTGATTGTTTTTGCTCCGGGCACTCGTGGATCCGCAGGTGGACGATCGGGTCGCGGGCGGCGTCGAGGATGGCGAAGAGGGGCTCTTTCTGGGAACGCAGGATCTCGAGAACCTGGTCGTGGATGGTCGGCTCGATGATCTCGTGCTCCTGGGTCACGACACCAGCGACGACGGTCGGGGCCAGCTCGATCGGCGGCGGGGCGTCAGGGGCCAGCGGGAGGGCTTCGGTGGTGAAGTCCTCCCCGATCACGACCCGAAGGCCGGTTGTACCCGCCATGATCAGGTCGCCCTCGGTGACGAGAGACTCACTCACGGGCAAGCCGTTGACCGTCGTCCCGTGTGTGCTCCCAAGGTCCCGGATCCGGCAGTTCTGACCATCGAACACAAGCGCGAAGTGGCGCCGGGAGACCGTGGGATCGTTGGCCAGAAGAATCTGTGCAGGCGCCATGCGACCCACCTGCACCTCTTTGCCAGCCTCGATCACGAACGATCGAGGGGCATCAGGTCCAGAAGTGACTTCCAGGATGAGCTTCATGAAACCACCGCGGGCCATGGCCTCGACCGAGGCCGTGAGTTAGTGTGGTCAGTGCTCGCAGAACGGCGCGCCGGTCTGGGCGGCCATCGCCAGCGCGCCGCCCTGGCCGACGTACATGGAATCACCGATGATCACGGTCGGCAGGCCCATGGAAATCGTGTTGGGTGGCCCGACGGCCTCCAGAATCGTATCGCCCTGGCGGCAGGCGGGGAGGTTGTTGATCAGCACCGTCATGCTGCCGGTAATCACCACGCCGGGGCCGTGCGGCGGGATGGGCAGCAGCGTGGCGCAGGTGTGGATGTCGGCGCCGCCCGCGGCGCTGGTGATCGTGCTGCCCATCGTGGTCGCGGCGGTGGCCTTGGTCGTCTCCTCCGCGGTCTTGGCGGCGGGCAGGCCGGGGGTTCCGGCGGCGGCCAGCGTGGCGGCCTCGGCGGTTGTGATCGCGGTCTCCGAGGTCGCCTTGGCCGAGGAGACCGCGGCGACGGCGGCGAGGGGCATCCCGCGCCAGGCCGGCTGGTTGCCGATCAGGACGGTGAGGCTCCCCGGCCCGAGTCCGAGCGCGGGCGGGAGCGGGTGCGACACGGGGTCGCCGACGCGGGCGGCTGGTCCTTGGGGCATGGTCGAACTCTCCTCTCTCGGGCTTGGGCCTGCTTCGCGGAGCGGTCCAGTCAGCTCGATTTCTGTCCTGTCACCGCATCGTCGGCCTGGGTTACCTTGTTCGGATTCGCACTCTGCGGCGTGTTCGGGTTGGCCGAACTCGCCGAATCGGCGGAGCCGCCGCAATTGATCTTGACCATCGTTCCTTGGATCGTCACCCCCGTCGCGTCGATCTTTACAAAACCGCCGGCCCCCTTGATCGTGAGCTCCATGCCCGCATCGAGCACGATCTTCATTCCGGCCTTGAGGTCGATCTCCTGGCCGGCTTCGAGGATCTGCTTGGTACCGATCTTTTCCTGGCGTTCGCCGCCGACAGTGAGGTGCTGGTTCGCACCCACTTTTTCCGTACGGTTCTTCTCGATGTTGATATCGCAGTCGCCCCCGCCCTGGGCCGACCCCTGGCCGATCAGCAACTGGACGCTCCCCTCCACGTGCTCGATCTGGTGGCGGTGGACATGGATGTTCTGATCGCGCCAGATCTCCTCGCTATCGTCGCCGGCCTTGTCCTTGGTGTCTTCCTTGCCGACGATGGTGTAGCGGTTGTTCTGCACCCACTCCATGCCATCGTTCTTGACGCGAGTGTCCATGTTCCGTTCGGCGTGGATGAAGATCTGCTGCTTGTCCTTGGTGTCGTCGAACCGGAACTCGTTGAACCCTTTCCCCCCCGTGGTCGTGTTCGATTTGTATCCCGTCACCTTGTTGTCGTCGGCGTGCTTGGAGTCGGGTCCCTTGCCGAGGTAGCCGGGCATCTGGTCGGCGTTGTAGACGGTGCCGATGATGATCGGCTGGTCGGGATCGCCCTCGATGTAATCGACGACCACTTCCTGGCCGATGCGGGGCCAGAACGACGCCCCCCAGCGCTTGCCGGCGATCGGCTGGGACACGCGGATCCAGCACGAGCTTTTCTCGTCGTTCTTGCCCTCGCGGTCCCAGTGGAACTGGACTTTCACGCGGCCGTACTTGTCGGTATAGAGCTCCTCACCCTTGGGACCGACGACGACGGCCGTCTGCGTCCCGTGCACGACGGGCTTGGGGGTGAATCTCTGTGGCCGAAATGGCAGAGCCGCGGGAATGCAGGTGAACGAGTTCTCGTAAGCCACCTCGTCTTCCGTCTGGCCCGAACGGTAATCGCTGGTCATCCGGGCGGTATGGCTGACCGAGGTGAGGACATAGGGGCCGTTGGCGTTGAAGTGCTCCTTGAGTGTGAAGCGATGCCCGGCAGTGAGCTGGCGCAGCCGGCTGCCGCCGCCGATCGTGATGCTGCCCGCTCCCTCTTCCTGGATGCGAATCTGGGCGGTGCGCTGATTGTCCTGGAAAATCTTCTGGATATCGCTGGGCCGATCCTCGCGGCCCGGGCCCACGCCATCGAAGCGCTGGGCGTATCCTCCTGGCCAGTCGTACAGTTCCAGCCGGTCGGGACTGCCGACTTTCAGCTTGTGCGAGACCTGCCCGACCTGAACGCTGTCCTGAATCTGCTTCTCGACCTCCAGATGCTTGTGGGGCAGCTCGAAACAGTGGTCCCACAGGGTCACCTTCATCGATCGCAGGTCCTGGGTTTTCTCCCATGTCGTGATCCGATCCTCGATCACGTCTGTGACGTCCAGCGGGGCGTAAGTGGCCTGGCTGCCGAAGGGGACATCGGTGTGAGCGCTTGGGTCGTCGGCGACGACCATGGTGTGGCTGCCTGCGTCGTGCTTGAAGAAGTAGAAGATCCCTTCTTCTTCCATGAGGCGGCTGGCAAAGTCGAAGTCCGATTCCCGGTACTGTACGCAGTAGTCGCGGGGTTCATACTGTCCCTTGAGCTGGAGCTGGACGGCGAGCCCCTCGAACACCTTGGTCAAAATCTCCTTGACCGACTTTTGCTGAAAGATCCTGCTCTGGGTCTTGCGCGTCAGGAACCAGAGTTCCGGGACGATCTCGAGCCGGTAATAGGTGAAGGTCGCGTCCCGCCCGCCTTGCACGGCCCGGTTGCAGATCCCGCTGATGTGCCGCTGATCGCCCCCCGGCGCCCGGATGTGCGCCGTGACCTTTTTGCCCAGAAGCTGGTCGAAGGGGATCTGGGTCTCGTGGGTAGCGATCGCGTCGAGCTGGAATTGAAAGAGCTGAGAGATCGCCTCGGTGCCGACGAGTCCGATGAGCAGCAGCTTATCGGCCCCCAGTGGGGTCGTGACGGTCAACAGCCGATCAGCCTGCTGATAGGATGGCATCGACATGGATCCGTCAAAGAGCCGTTCGAGGTCGCGGGCCCTAGCCGCTTCGCCGATTGTGATCCAAGCCTGCTCGCTGGCTTAACTTGAATATCGCACTACCACGAGCCGAATTCAATCGGAAACCTCGAGAGGAGCCATGGCAAACGGCGCGGCTTGACAATTCCTGAGATCCCGACCTTGAGTTTTGACCATTTCGCTGATCTTTTACTATAATGAATAGTTGTGTGACAGGGCGGACGATCGGGCGTCGAACCCACGCGATCTTCTGAACCTTTTGGAATGCCCGATCCGGGATCGCCCGGACATTTGAGGAACCACCATGGCTTCTTCCCCGGACGACGAAGAGAATCGGACGCTCGGCCTGCCACCCGGAGCGCTAGAGAAGATCCTCCGGGACAAGGAGCGGGAGAAGTCCAGGGATCGCGAACGTCTCGCTGCGGCTCCTCCGGGCAAACCCTCGTCCGGGGAACCCGTGGCTCGGCCTCAACCCCCGCCCAGGACTCCGCCGTCGAACACCGCACCCGCTGCCCCCAAGCGGGACCCCCTAGACGATGGCGGATCGGACATGAGGACCATACCTCCCGCGCGAACAGGCCGAAATCGCAGGGAGATTCCCAGCCTCGACGCATGGAGAGACAGCCAGGAACTGTCGCCACCGCCCCAGGGTCCTCCTTCAAAACTGGACGCCCCTGAAGCCTTCCAGGGCACCGGTCCATCTCAAGCTCGACCACCGCTCGGCCCGGGATGGCCCAGTGCCGATACCGGTCAATCCCTCCCATCCGGCAAGTGGCCGGAACGCGAGGGCCTCGAGACCGCACTACTTCCTCATCAAAAAAAGCCGCCGCGTGCCGAAGTGCCGTCATCCCCGACTCGCGGGGCTGACTTCCCGCTGCCAGACCCATGGGGCGGTGCGCCATCAGCCGGGCTTGCTCCCCAGGCGAAATCACCCTCCCCTGCCACGAAGTCACCCTCGGCGAAGACCGACACGTCGACCCCTGTTCGCTACTCCGGCGCGCGTCAGGCTGGTCCCGCTCCCCCGGTCACAACACCCAACCGACGACCGGCATCCCCTCGAGCCCCCATCGAGAACGAGGGAATGACCGTCGGCTACGATCGGCCAGTCCGCTCGCTCCAGCGCGTGGTCCTCATTCTCCAGTTCTACAATGTTGATGTCCACCGCTGGTCCGACCTCGGTAAGGTTCGCCCCGAGGGCCAGGTCATCGGACGAGTCACGTTCACCGACTGGGAATCGAATGCCGTGAGTCTCGCCGAGGAGCATCTCCGGCTCAGCTTCGAAGGAGACGAACTCCTGATGGAGCCCTTGCCCTCACTGAACGGGGCATATTGGAAGCTCAGAGCCCACCAACCGGTCGAGCTGGAGCCCCATGATCGTTTCTGGGTCGGCCGCCATGTCCTCGAGTATCGGCCTGGGGGACCGCCTGGCTCCATGACCCCGATGTGTTCGGAAGATGGGGAAGTGTTTCAGAGCCGAGTCCTCGTGCCTCGGGGATTCGTCGACCTGATCGGACTTGATCAAGAACCCTACGTCAGCTTCCCCTTGACCAAGGACACCACCCGGATTGGCCGCGAAGGTCCAGAGTGTGACATTGCCTTGAGCGGAGACGACTGGGCCAGCGCTCGTCACGCACGCATCGTGTATTCGGGCGAAAAATGCCTGCTCGAAGACCTGGATAGTACCAATGGGACGTTCCTGATGATCCACAAACCGACTCCGCTCCAACGTGGCAGCCGTCAAGAAGCTGACACGTGTGATGTGGTTCTGATCGGCGGCTACCTGATCCGGGTGATCGAAGAGCGAGGCTGAATCCTCGCCTCCCAGTGGTTAAAACAAAGCGGGCGCTGCCTCAGGTTCACGCACCGAACCAGCCGACACCTGGTGTCGAGCTGGGAAACGACACCGGCTGTTGGCGACGTCTGGACGTTAGCTGCTCGGGACGCTCTGGATGGAGACCGTGGGATGAAGCAACACCTGCGGTGAGACCTGGGGCGAAACCTGTGGCCATTCGGGCCACGGTTGTGCCCCAACACAGGACCCCTCCGGCGCCCTGCAATTGCCGCTAGGGAATGCGCAATTGCCAGATGGGAAGGGGCAATAACCCTGGGGATAGTAGCAGGCGCACTGTGAAGTGCCGACAGCCTGGAGCGAGGCCTGCGGAGTCCCAAGGCATTGAAGCGAGGCCAAGGGCGACTGTGGGACTGCCAGAGGGCGCTGGGCGACGGCCACGGGGGGGGCGACGGCCAGCGGGGGGGTAACGGCCAGCGGGGGGGTAACGGCCAGCGAAGGGCCGACAACCTGGGAAATCTGAGGAACCTCCAGGGGACCTTGGGGAGCTGCCAGCGTTACCTGAGGAGTGGCCTTTGACGGGTAGACGACCTGAGCTTGAGACGACATGCTGGTCGTAAACAGCAGGCCAAGAACGAGACAAGAGGAAGAGAGTCCAGGCTTTAGACGAGTGTACACTGCTTTGCACACGTGTTGATTGCGTGTGCCTCCGTTGTCGACGTCGCGCTGGGTTGTTTCACACGCTGCGGATGCCAGGACCAGGCGATCCACTGATCTAGTATATCCGAAGATTTCCAGAACACGTAACGTCACCATCTCACTTTACTGCAGTTCAGACGTAAGCCGGCGGTCGGCGGAAAGCGGGGGCTAGTTGCGGTCAGGTTCGGGGGGGGCGGGCTCGGCTGGGGCGGGCATGGATTCATGCAACAGGCGGCGCGTCTTGCTCA